>DATJHN010000232.1:0-9114 GCA_035493915.1 Bordetella sp. | reverse complement strand
AAAATTCCGCTTGGCTCCTCGTTACGGGCCCGCCTGATTTTTTTCCTGTTCGCGTCCATTCTGCTGGCGGCCCTGGTGCAGGGCATCGTGGCCTATCGCAGCATCCTGCAGCAGACCGATGAGATCTTCGACTCGCAGCTGCAGCACACCGCCGCTTCGCTGAGCGCCGGCGACGGGCTGCTCAGCGCCACCCCGTCCGCCGCGGCTGGCCCCGCCGCGACCGATAACCTGATCATTCAGATCTGGACCGCCGATGGCGCGCGGCTATTCAAGTCCGCTTCCGGCAAGTTGCTGCCCGACCCGGTGGTATTGGGTTTTTCCACCGTCAAGGCGGGCACGTCGACCTATCGCGCCTATGCCATGGCCACGCCATTCCAGGTCACCCAGGTGGCGCAGGATATGAACGTGCGGCAAAAGACCGCGCGCGCCCTGGCTCTGCGCAGCGTGGGCCCTATCGCCGCCGCCGCGCCGCTACTGATGATCGTTGTGTGGTGCGTCGTGGGCGCGTCCCTGCGCCCCGTGCGGCGTACCCGCGACGAACTGGCCAAACGCCAGCCCGAAGCACTGTCGGCCGTGGGCGAAGCCGGCCTGCCGGACGAAATCCGTCCGCTCGTCCACGAGCTGAATCTGCTGCTGGAACGCACCCGCCAGGCCTTCGCGGCGCAAAAGCGCTTTGTCGGCGATGCGGCGCATGAACTGCGTTCGCCGCTGGCCGCCCTGCGCCTGCAATTGCAGGCCTTGCAGCGCCCGGGCGACGAAGCGGCGCGCGGCGTCGCCGTCGAACGGCTGGCCGCCGGTATCGATCGCGCGTCCCGCCTGATCGAACAGTTGTTATCGATGGCGCGCAACGACGCCGCGGCAACGCAAATTCCGCCCAAGCAGGTGGAACTGGTGCAGCTGATGCGCCAGTCAATCTCCGACATGCTGCCCGACGCCAATGCCAAGGCCATGGATATCGGCATGGACGGCGTATCGGAAGCCTGGGTGCGCGGCGATCCCGATGCCCTGGCGCTGCTGGCGCGCAATCTGCTGGACAACGCCATCAAATACGCCCCCGCGGAAGGCCGCATCGATGTCGCTATCGACACCTATGGGGACGCCGTCACGCTGATCGTCGACGATAGCGGACCGGGCATTCCGCCCGCCGAACGCGGACGGGTCTTCGACCGTTTCTACCGGGCGCAGAATCACGACGCGGTGGGCAGCGGCCTGGGCCTGTCCATCGTCGACGCCGTGGCGCGCCGGCACGATGCCACGATTTTCCTGGAGGACGCGCCCGCCTTGGGCGGCCTGCGCGTACGGGTGCGCTTTCCCTTAAGTTTCGCCTAAGTCTCGGGTCCGAATATAGCGCCGTGTTCAAAGACACGTGCTTACTCGAATAGCGCTCAAGGACCCGACATGAAAACCAAATTCTTTTCCCCTTCCCGCCTGACGATGTCGCTGGTTGCCGCAGGCGTCATCGGTGCCAGCGCCGCGACCGCCATCATCGGCACGGCGTCCCATGCGGAACCCGCGCCGATCGCGGCCACGCAGCAAGCCCAGCCTGTCGCCGGCGCGACGGTGCTGCCGAACTTCGCGCAGATCACCCGCCAGTACGGCCCCGCCGTGGTGAACATCAGCGTGTCCGGCACCAAGAAGGTCGCCATGCAGGAAGATCCCTTCGCCCAGTTTTTTGGCGGCATGCCCGGCTTTCCCGGCATGCCCGGCCAAAGGGGGCAGCAGGGAACCCGTGAAGTGCCGATCCGCGGCGAGGGCTCCGGCTTCATCGTCAGCCCCGACGGGCTTATCCTGACCAACGCCCACGTCGTGCAGGGCGCGGATGAAGTCACCGTCAAGCTGACCGACCGCCGCGAATTCCGCGCGAAGGTACTGGGCAGCGATCCGGTCACCGATGTGGCCGTCATCAAGATCGAAGCCAGGAATCTGCCGGTGGTGCGCGTGGGCAACGTCGATGACGTGAATGTCGGCGATTGGGTGCTGGCGATCGGATCGCCCTATGGCCTGGAAAATACCGCGACCGCGGGCATCGTCAGTGCCAAGGGCCGTTCGCTGCCGGACGATACATCGGTGCCGTTCATCCAGACCGACGTAGCCGTCAATCCGGGCAACTCCGGCGGACCGCTGTTCAACACGCGCGGCGAAGTCGTGGGCATCAACTCGCAGATCTACACGCGTACCGGCGGCTACCAGGGCCTGTCGTTCGCGATCCCCATCGACGTCGCCACCAAGATCAAGGACGAAATCGTCGCTCACGGCAAGGTGCGCCACGCCATGCTCGGCGTGACGGTGCAGGAAGTGAACCAGCAGTTGGCGGATTCCTTCAAGCTGGACAGCCCGACCGGCGCCCTGATCGCCAGCGTGGAGAAAGGCAGCGCGGCCGACAAGGCCGGCCTGAAGTCCGGTGACGTGATCCGCGCGATTGACGGACGCCCCATTGTCTCGTCCGGCGACCTGTCCGGCGTCATCACGCTGGAAGACCCGGGACAGCGTGTAAAGCTGGATATCTGGCGCGACGGCAAGCCGGAACAGGTAATGGCGACGCTGGGCAACTACGGCAAGCAGGAGGCCGTGGCGTCGGATGCCTCCCAAGGCGGCCAACATGCCAAGCTGGGCCTGGCGCTACGCCCCCTGACGCCGGATGAGCAGCAGCAGGCCGGTACGCAGGGCCTGGTGGTGGAGCAGGCCGAAGGCGCTGCGGCAAAGGCGGGTATCGAGCCGGGCGACATCATCCTGTCCATCAACGGCGTACCGACGCGCAACGTCGACGAAGTCCGCAGCGCGGTAGCGAAGGCCGGCAAGACCGCCGCCCTGCTGGTCCAGCGCGGCGACGGCAAGCTGTTCGTACCGGTACAGATAGGCTGATTGCATAGCGTGGTTTCCTGGCACGGCCGCGCATCGGGTGGCATTTTCTTGGTACCCTTCGCGGGGGCGCCATCGTGGCGTCCCCGCTTCAGACCGGGAAACCCGTTTCGCCAGTGCCAGTTCTATCGCTATTCCATCCCCACCTGCATTTCTCCGGCGCGGCCGGGACCGGATACGCCGTCCGCGCGCGGCGCATCGCCTGCGCCGCTGCCCTGGCTCTGTTGCTGGCGGCGTGCGCGTCCACACCCGTCGGCCCCGGTTTCTACCGCGTCCAGTCGGGCGACACGCTGATCCAGATCGCGCGTGACCACCATCAGGGCGTAAGCGATCTGATGCGCTGGAATCATCTGGCCAGCGCGGACCGCATCAGCGTCGGCCAGGTGCTGCGCGTCGAACCGCCGGAGGGCAGTTCCGCGGCGCAGTCCTCATCCAAGCCTTCTTCGCGATCCGGCTCCGGCAAGGCGTCCGGCACGAAATCCGGCAGCACGAATACCGAAAGCACCAAGCCTGGCGACACCACGCCCTTGCGCAACATCTCGTTGGTATGGCCTGCCCAGGGCACTGTCGCGCAACGATTCAACGGTTCTTCATCGCAAGGGTTGCGCATCGCCAATACCGCCGGCACCCCGGTGGTCGCCGCCGCGGCCGGCTCGGTGGAATATGCCAGCAACGGCCTGCGCGGCTATGGCAATCTCATCATCATCCGCCATACGTCCGGGTATCTGACCATCTACGCCCATAACCGCCGCCTGCTGGTCAAGCAGGGACAGCAGGTTACGCAAGGACAGAAAATCGCCGAGATGGGCAATAGCGACAGCAAGCAGGTAGAGCTGTACTTCGAATTGCGCCAGAGCGGCAAGCCCGTCGATCCGGCACGCGCCCTGCCGGCGCGCTAACTTTCACGCGTTTCTCCATGGCCCTGGTTCTGGCTCGCTTTCTCTACGGTTTTTCGCTGTCCTGGATCGTGGTGGTCGTACTGATCGCCGCCACCCTGCTATGCATACGCCTGGTCGGCATTGCCGTCGTGGCCTTCGAAGAAGAACACAAGGGCAATATCGCAGGCGCGCTATGCGTGGCGGTGATCGTCGTCGCCGCCCTGGCCACGATCGGCTGGCTAGGCCATCGGCTTTACGACGCCCTGGGCGAATCGACGCTGGTCGGCGGCACCGCGCATTGGCTGGCCGGCGGCAACACGCTGTCGCCCGCCGCGATTTTCGGCGCATTGGCGGGCTTCGGCTGCCTGGCGGGACTACGCGGCTGGATGAACCGGCCCCCGCGGGACCCCGAACTGGCCAAGGAAAAAGCGGCGGCCAAGGCGGCGCAAAAAGCGGCAGCAAAGGCGGCGCAAGCCAAGGCCAGCCGTACCGCCAAGACCGACGACGAGACGCCGCCGCGCAAAACACGCGCGGCCGCGTCATCGGCACGCGGCAAGGCAGCCGCGCCGGCGCGCGGACCGCGCATTCCACAATTGGGTTGGAGCGCCTTGTTCCTGCTTCTGCTGGGCGGCGCCGTTTTCGCCTTTGCCTACGGCGTGGATCCCTTGTCCATCCCGGCGGATGCGAGCGCGGCGGCTACCCGGATCTACCAGGACATGGCGCTGCGTGCCCGGCCGGTGTATCTCGCCGCGGCCGGCCTGCTGGGCATCGGAGCGATATTCGCGCTGATCTGGTTCTTCTGGCGCCGCGATCCGGACAAATAAGCGCTTCGAACGGAATCGGCAAACAGCCATCGGGACCAGCGGGCCATTCGGTGTAAATAATAACGATTCTTATTATAAAATCTTGCGGTCCAACCGTTGAAGGAATTCGCCGCCATGGCAGGCTCGCATAAATTCTGGTTCGTCTGGCGCGCGCCGCTGGTCCTTCTGCTGCTGACCGTCTTTGGCCTGCTGGCAGCGCTTTTGGGCACCAGGATCTGGCACTGGGCGTCGTGGGCGGCCATGGCCGCCCCCATCGTCGTCATCCTGTTCTACACCATGCGCCGGCCTCGCGCCCGTGCCTAGCCCCCCGGCAAATACCGCACCCGCCGGCGCACGGCCTTATCCCTTCACAACGTCGCCGCGCTCCATGCTGTACTCGTAGTAGGGCAGCGTATCAAGCGCGGCGCGCGCCTGGCCGCCGGGGTCCTTCTCCAGCCGGCTCTCGCGTTGCAGCACCATGGTCTGGCGGTCTGGATCCTTGTAGTGGGCCCACTGCGGCAGCGCCCGGTTGTTGGGATTTCCATGCCGGGCAAACGCGGTCCAGGTCGCCGTCATCATGCGGGTTACCGGGGCGATGTCGCTACCCGCTCCCAACATCGCCGCGGCTGCCTCGGTGGTGCCGAAAATGAACGGTACCTCCTCGGTATGCGGTGCATGGATAACGCCCCCTCGGATAGGGGTTTCCCGCGCGAATACATAGGCATAGACAGGTGCCGCCGCATGTCGCGCCTGTAACGACGCGACCTTCAGCGTGTTGCGCTTGAACACATAGTCCGTCGACATGGTGGTCAGCAGTTCGCTGGGCGTATAGGCAGGATAGCTGGTGCGATACACATCGATCAGATGATCGACGCTGGCGTCGTCCAGCTTCAGGAAGTGCCCCATGCGCCGCTTCACGTCAGCCATCGCCAGAGAGAAATTGCCGGGATCCACCTGCAGGTAATAGGTCATTTCGGTATTGGCATTGCCGATCAACAGGGGGATATGCGACGAAATGCCAGGCGCGTCGGGGTAGAACGGGTCCGACTTGAACGTTCGTCCGTCGATCACCGGCCGGAATGGATCGGCGATCCCCTTCGTGGCCTTGATCAGATCGTTCATCGAGACTTTCCTGAGCGCATCGCCTGTAAGCCTGGACAAGCCCAGCGCCGCGGCCAGATCGTGTGCCTGGGCGGCTGCTTCCTGCTGGCCATCGATCTGGCGGCCGCCGGAGCAGCTTTGCACGATCGCCTTGTGGAACAGGCCGTGCGCCTTGGACGTTCCCATCAAGGCCACGACCTTCGCCGCGCCGCCGGATTGGCCGAAAATGGTCACATTGCCAGGGTCGCCGCCAAACTGCGCCGCGTTGTCGCGCACCCAATGCAGGGCAGCGATCATGTCCTGGACACCGGTATTGCCGGCATCCGCGAAGCGATCGTCCTGATCGTCGAGCTGTACGTATCCGAATACATTCAAGCGATGATTGACGGTGACCACGACAACATCGCCGTCCCGGGCCAGGTTTGTACCGTCGAAGCCCGGCGCGGTGCCCGCGCAGTTGGTCCAGGCGCCGCCATGCAGCCATACCATGACCGGCCGCCGGCCGTTGTCGCGCAGCCCCGGGGTGAATACGTTAAGGAATAGGCAGTCTTCGCTGACCGGCTGGGTGGCGGTGTACCAGGCATTGAACGGATCGGGCTTGCCCACCACCTGCGGAGCAGACGCCCCCCAGGCCTTGGCGTCGGCGACACCAGCCCACTTGCGAGGCGGTTGGGGAGGCATGAAGCGATTCGCCCCTTCCGTGGTGTCTCCGTATCGCACACCCTTGAATACGTGCACACGATCGTCCGTGACTCCGCGGATCTTGCCATGCGTGGTTTCCGCGACCGGGTCGGCGGCGGCAAGCGCCAAACCCGGTGCGGTACCGGCCAGCAATCCCGTTCCCGCGAGCGATACCGCACTTTTCAAGACCGTACGTCGAGCCGGCGAAAATTCGTTCGATTTATCGAGCATCTTGCATGTCTCCAGATATGGGGGCACGGCTCTGTGGCCGTTCTTGGCATGGTTCCGCTTAAAGCCGAGCAGCATGGTGCGACACGACGGCGTTCGATACAACAATGTTTACGCGGCGGCCGGGGAAATTTACATAGATTTCGCCAATGAAAGACTGCGCGGCGACCGGTGCGGCCAACGCGGTGCGCGCTGTACGGCACGGCCGACCCCGTTCGCGGCATGGTCATTTTCCTGGTTCACGGCACGGGAGCGCGGTACGCTAAATGCTGTGCCCGCGTGTCGTCGTGCGCCGGGCACAGCCCTTGAAACGTTGAAGGGCGTCGCCATCTACGCGACATACCTCTCGTAGGCAAACACCATGAGATCACGCGATTTGACGTCCTGGATGTGGGGTGACGCCCTATCCGTGCTGGAACAGGCCGAACGCCTGCAACGGCAATTTTTTCGTGCCTGCGCGGCGGATCCGCATGTCTGGGAGCCCCCTATCGATGTGATCGAGACGGTCGACGCCGTCATCGTGCACATCGCGCTGCCCGGCGTGCCGTCTTCCGCGGTCACCGTGCGCTATCAAGCGGATGGCGTATCGGTATCCGGCATACGCCGGCTACCCGCGTCGCGCGCCGCGCATATCCATAGAGTCGAAATCCCCTATGGACGATTCGAACGACGGATCGTGCTGCCCTTGGCCGCGCTCGAACCCACTACACCCGAGATGTCGGATGGTTGCCTCGTATTGACGCTCAGGAAGCGAAAGGAAACGCCATGAAGCTTTGGCCCACCATGCAAGTGCGGACCGACGACGACCGGCCCCGCGCGGGCGGCACCACCGCGCCCGTCGGCGATCAGGCCGAGCGCACGACCAAGCCCCTGCCGCAGGACGCGATGATACTCATCCCCCTGCGCGATACCGTACTGTTCCCGGGCGTGCTGTCGCCGGTGACGGTGCGGCGCCCCCATTCGGTGGCGGCTGCGCAAGAGGCCGTCAAAAGCGAACTGCCTATCGGTTTCCTGCTGCAGCGCGACGCCAGCAAGGCCGAGGTCGGTCCTTCCGATCTTTACTGGGTGGGTACCCAGGGGCCGATCGTGCGCTACATCACGGGACAGGACGACTCCCACCACATCGTGGTGCAGGGACAGTCGCGCTTTCGCGTGCTGGAATTCCTGGAAGGCTGGCCCTATATGGTGGCGCGCGTCGCCATGGTCGAGCCCGCCGAAACCACCGATCCGCAAATAGAGGCACGTTTCCTTCAATTGAAGGAACAGGCCGTGACCGCGATCGGCCTGCTGCCGCATGTGCCTGACGAGCTGGTCGGCGTGGTCCAGGGCATTACGTCGCCCGCGATCCTGGCCGACATGGTCGCCAACCTGATCGATGTCAAGGTCGAGGAAAAGCAGGACATCCTGGAAACCTTCGACCTGGGGCGCCGTCTGGACAAGGTCATCGCACTGTTGTCGGCGCGTGTGAACGTGCTTCAGCTCAGCCGCGAGATCGGCGAAAAGACGCGCGCCCAATTCGATGAGCGGCAACGCGAGCATGTCCTGCGCGAACAGCTCCGCCAGATCCAGAAGGAACTTGGCGAAGGCGACGACACAGCGGCGGAAGTCGAGGAGCTCAAGAACGCCATCGAAACCGCCGGCATGCCGGAAGACGTACTGTCGAACGCCCGCAAGGAGCTCAAGCGCCTGCAGCGCATGAGTGAAGGCGGCGGCGAATACGCCATGCTGCGCACGTACCTGGAATGGCTGACCGAGCTGCCCTGGAAGCAGGAGCCGCAACCGCCCATCGACATCGCGGAAGCGCGCCGCATCCTGGACGAAGACCACTTCGGCCTGGACAAGATCAAGCGCCGCATCCTGGAATACCTGGCCGTGCGCAAACTGAATCCGCAAGGCAAGAGTCCGGTGCTGTGCTTCGCGGGCCCTCCCGGCGTCGGCAAGACCTCGCTGGGGCAGTCGATCGCCCGCGCCACGGGACGGGTGTTCCAACGCGTGGCGCTGGGCGGCGTGCACGACGAAGCGGAAATCCGCGGGCACCGGCGCACCTATCTGGGCGCCTTGCCGGGCAATATCATCCAGGCCATGAAGCGCGCGGGCACCAACAAGGTCGTGATGATGCTGGACGAGATCGACAAGCTGGGCGCGGGCGGCTTTCATGGCGACCCGGGCAGCGCCTTGCTGGAAGTCCTGGATCCGGAGCAGAACCACAAGTTCCGGGACAACTACCTGGGCGTGGATTTTGACCTGTCGCACGTGATGTTCATCTGCACGGCCAACGTGCTGGATACTATTCCCGGTCCGCTGCGCGACCGCATGGAAATCATCCAGCTGCCCGGTTATACCGAGGAAGAAAAGATCCAGATCGCGCGGCGCTATCTCGTGCGCCGGCAACTGGAAGCGAACGGCTTGCGGCCCGAACAGGCTGAAGTAACGGATGCCGCGCTCAAGGCCATCGTGGAGGACTACACGCGCGAAGCGGGTGTTCGCAACCTGGAGCGTGAAATCGGGTCCGCGCTGCGCCATGCGGCCATGCAGATCGCGGAAGGCCAAAAGGACACGGTGCG
>DATJHN010000231.1:0-11064 GCA_035493915.1 Bordetella sp. | reverse complement strand
GTGGAACTTCGAGTCCGACCACGCACCGGGCCGCCTGACCGCCTCGCTGGGCTGGCGTCACGCAATGGGCGATGTGAATCCAACCCAGGCGGTGGCATTCGACGGCGGCACCACGTTCTCGGTGGCGGGTGTTCCCATCGCGCGAGACGCGGCCGTGCTCGGACTGGGCGCCGAAATGACGATCGCCCGCAATACGACGGCAGGCATCAGCTACGACGCGCAGTTTGGCGGCGGCAACCGCCAGCAGTCGGGCGTGCTCAAGCTGGCCATGCGTTTCTAGCCTGCAAGGCAATCGGCGGACTTTTGTCGCCTGCGGACCCCTGCCCAAGTGGTATCGGTCCCAGCAGCCGGCATGAGTCCGCCGAATGGTCGGCGGCTTTCACCACCCCATCGCGTATGCGGTACGCCGCGGGTCGGCTCCTGCCGCGCGCGGCCCGTATTCAGTGTCGACGCAGATCGCGCAAAGCGCGCCCGCGCTCGCTATGAAATCCGGCCACTTGGTCACGCTGTGTCCCTTCGCGGCCAATTCCGCCAGCGTGGAATCGGCGATGCGGCCCTCCGCGCAGAGCTGCCCAGGCGTGTAATTGTGGGGATGCTGGCTGGCGGGGAAATTGAATGTGGCCACACGGGGCTGTTCGATGGCCGCCTGCACGTCCATCTTGTAATCGACCACGTTGACAATGAGCTGCGCCATTGCCTGCGGCTGCACGTCCAGGCCTGGCGTTCCAAACGTCATCGCCAGCTTCCCGTCCTTGAGCATCAGGCCCGGGGCGGGCGTCAGGCGCGGCCGCTTGCCCGGTTGCAGGGACGAGGGATGGTTGGGGTCGAGCCAGCTCTGGAATCCGCGGGGCGACAGCACCACGCCGACGCCTGGCACCACGGGCGTATAGCGCACGCCGTCACTGGGCGTGGCGGAAAAGCCGTTGCCTTCACTATCGACCACGCAGCAATAGCTGGTGTCCGACCCCAGCGGCCCGGGCTGCGGCGCGGGCGGACGGTAGCCTGGGCGACCGGCCTTGCCCTCAAAGGCCCAGGGGTCGCCGGGAGTCGGCATGTCCTTCCATGCCGACTCCAGTGAAATGCGTTCGACCCACTGCTTCGCATAGTCCTTATTGAGCAGGCCCTCGATGGGCACCTGCACAAAATCCGGATCGCCGTAATAAGCATGCCGGTCGGCGAAGCTGGCCTTCAATGCCTCGATGAGAATATGCAGGCTCTGCGCGGAATTGTGGCCGTACGACGCCAGGTCGTAGTTCTCAAGGATATTCATGGTCTGCGGCAGCACCGGCCCCTGGCACCAAGGCCCGCATGCGTAGACTTCGTAGCCGCGATAGGTGGTCTTGACCGGTGGCTCAACGCGTACGGAAAACTCGGCCAGATCGTCGTAATCCAGGAAACCGCCCTGCTCCTGCGAGAAGCGCGCCATTTTCTCCGCCAGGTCCCCCTTGTAGAACACGTCGCGCGCGGCCATGATGGCGGCCGCACGGTCATGGCCGCGAGCCGTGGCGTCGCGCTCGGCGTCGATCAGCACACGCAAGGTTCCTGCCAGCGTGGGCTGACGAACCATGTCTCCGGTCTCGTACGGCGCACCGTCGGACCGTATGTATTCCCGCGAAGACGGCCACTGGCTAAGGGTCGCGTGTATACCGGACAGCATATGCGTGAACAGCCTGCTGGCCGGGAAGCCGTCGGACGCAAGCTCCAGCGCGGGCTCCAGCACCTGGCCCAGGGTCATCGTGCCGTAGCGTGCCAGGGCCGTCAGCCAGGCGTCGCAGGCCGAGGGCGTAATGGCGTTCTTTACACCCAGGGGGATCTCGCCCTTGAGTTCATCGCGAAAGTATTCAAGGCTGGCCTTTTTCGGCCAGCGGCCCAGACCGGAAATGGTGACGACCTCCCTGCTCTTGGCAAGGTAGATGATGATGGGCGCTACGCCCCCAAGGTTGGTCAGGTCGGGCTGCGTGACATTGATGCAAACACCGGCGGCAACGCCGGCATCGATGGCATTACCGCCCTGCTGCAGAATGCGCATTCCGGCCTGCGTGGCCAGATAGTGGCCGGCAGACACGGCGTACTTCGACGACGTTATCGCCGGGCGAAATGTGGGGGTTACATAAGTAGTCGCCATGGAAACTCCTGAAACCTTATACGGGGCAATGGATGTCAAGCCGCGTGGGCATTGTCATCCGGGCATGAGCGCATCCGCCAGGCGGCGGGCAGTATTGACAGAGGCAGTAAGACCCAAATGACCGTGTCCCACGGCCAGCCAGAGGCCGGCATGCCCGGGAGCCGCCCCGACCACAGGCACGGAATCGGGCATGCATGGCCGGTGGCCCATCCAATGATGCCCCTCGACGCCGGCCAGATCCGGGAAAACCTCGCGCGCCAGGCGTTCCAGGATCGCTGCCCGGTGCGGGCTGGGCAGCGCTTCGAGCCCGGCGATTTCAACGGTGCCGCCGATGCGCAGGCCGTCGACCATGGGCGCAAGGAATACTTTCTTGTCCGCCAGCACGACCGTGCGCGAAATCAGCGACGACCGGCCGGGAAACTGTACATGGTATCCACGCTGGCTTTCCAGCCGCAGTTTCATGCCAAGGGTGCGAAGCACGCCGGGCGCCCAGGCACCGGCCGCGATGACCGCCTCGTCGCACTGCAAGGGCTTGCCGTCCGTCAGCAAGGACCAGCGGCCGCCGGAGGGAGAAACGTTGCGCACCTCCGCCCGTAGCAATTCGCCGCCGCGCGCCAGGAAGGCACGCACCACGGCCTGCACGTAGCGATACGGATCCAGGATGGTGGCGTGGTCGGGGATATAAACAGCCGACCGGTAGCGCGCGGGAAGCCCGGGCTCCAGGTGCTCGATGCCGGCGCGGTCCAGGTTTTCGAGACGCTGTCCGTGCGACGCGCGCAGCGTCCATGTGGCATGGTCCTTGGCGCGCGCGGCGTCGTCCGGATAGAGGAACAGGTGCCCATTTTGCAGGAGCAGGTGCGGCACGCCGATTTCCTGCGCCAGCGCGGCATGGGCGGCGCAGGCGCCCTGAAACAGGCCGTGCAGCTTGTCCGCGTTGGCCTTCACCGTTTCCGGCTTGGCCGAGGACAGGAAGCGCCACAACCACGGTAGCGCGCGCGGCAGGTAGCGCGGCGACAGGGAAAGAGGACTGTCGCGGTCGGTCAGCATGGAAGGCAGCGTCGCCAAGATGCCCGGCATTGCCAATGGAGCGATCGAACTCTCGCTGATCGCGCCCAGATTGCCGTAGCTGCATCCACGACCGGGCTCGCCGCGGTCGATCAGCATGACCCTGGCGCCTCGTTTGACCAACGCATAGGCGATACATGCGCCTACTATTCCTGCGCCGATTACGGCGACGGTTTTTGTCATGTTGCCTGGCCTTCCTTCAGCCACAGATATCGCGGAACACGCGTAGAAAATTGCCGCCGATCAGTTTGCATACCTGGTGCTCGGACAGGCCTCGGCGCAGCAGCGTAGCCGTCAGGTTAGGCCAAAGGTCCCAGGTCTCCATGCCCAGGACTTGCGCATTCGGGTCGAAGCGATCCTGCGGCCGCCACCCCACCCAGTCGAAGCCGGACGAGCCGCCCACCATGGAAGGCGTCCACGTAATGGCGCTGTAATAGGGCTTGCCCCAGTCGGTGCCGATGCCTACATGTTCTTCGCCGATCAGGTTGACGAGGTACATCACGTGGTCGGCGACATCGTCCAGGGTGATCCAGCCATGCGGCTTGCCGGCCGCCCTGGCGCGCGCGCTGCCCGCGGCGGTGACAAGGAATGCCGGCAGGATCGCCACGCCGACATATCCGCCGCCTTCCGCGATGGCGTTGAACGCCTCGTCGCTCAAGCCGCGCGCATGACCGCTCAAGGCGCGTACGGCGGTATGGCTGGCGATGATGGGCCGGCCGGAAATCCGCGCCGCGTCGATCGCGTTCCGCGGGCTGCCGTGCGAGGCATCGACCATCATGCCCAGTTCGTTCATGCGGTCGATCAGCGCTTCGCCCAGCCGGCTCACGCCGCCATCGTTCGGCTCCAGGCAACCTTCGCCATATCGGGTCCGCAGGTTATAAGTCAGCTGCAGGCCGCGCAGGCCCATTGCGTAAAGTGTGTCGAGCCGGTTGAGATCACCGCCCAACGGTTCGGCATTCTGCAAATGGTGTATGACTGCGCGGCGCTTTTCACCGAAGGCCTTCTCGACATCGCCCGCTCTGGTAGCGACCGATACCGCGCCGCCGAGCGCGTTGATCAGTCTCTCGATGCGCGCGAATTCCCGCATGGTGTCGTCCCAGGCGTGATCGGGATGGCCGCTGGCGTATAGCGTGTTATTGCACGCGGTTACCCCCGACCGGGCCCAATAGGCCAGGTAGGCTTCGCGCATCGCCGGATCGGTCTCGCAATGGGCGAGCAGGTGGTCGGACAGGGCTGCCTTGATCCGCGGACGGCCTTGCCCACGGGCCTGCTCGGCGTGCGCCAGTTCAGCCATCTCGGGCGTAAGCACCCATTCATCGAGCACGCTGGGCGACAGCGAGTCGATGACCAGGTGCTCGGCGTGCAGGCGCCGCGCCGTTTCGACAGCCTCGCGTTCGCTCATGGCCTGGTGGTTCATTCTTGCCCCCCATCGCGGCCGCGCACCGCCGGGGTGCACGGCCGTCTTGTTGTTTCTCCGCAAGCATGCATGGCGCGTCCTACTGCTTGTCCATATGGGCCGCCAGCCGCAGCTTCTCGAAGCGGTCGATGTCGTGCTCGATCATCTTCGAGTAGTCCTCCGGCGTTTGGTGTATGGGTTGCGAGCCTGTATCGGCCAGCTTTTTGATGACCTCCGGCGAGTCCAGTGCTTCGTTGATCGCCTTGTTCAGCTTGGCGACGACATCGGCCGGTACGCCGGCGGGCGCGATCACGCCCACCCAGTCATTGACCTCGTAGCCGGGCAGTCCGGACTCGGTAATGGCGGGCACCCCAGGCAGCAGCGCCGTAGGCTGGGCGCTGCTCACCCCCAGCGCCCGAAGCTGGCCGTTCTTCACCATCGGGATGTAGGCGGTAATCGAATCCACCGTCGACTGCACCTCGCCCGCGACCAGATCGCGCAAGGCCTCGCCGGTACCCTTGTACGGCACGGACGTCACCTCGATGCCAGCCATGGTGTTGAACAGCACGCCGGCGAGGTGCCCCGATGATCCCAGCCCGGGCGAGGCCATGGTCAATCCCGTCGGATGCGCTTTCGCGTAGGCGATGAACTCCTTGACGTCATGCACGGGTAGCGACGGGTTGACGACCAGTATCTTCATCGTGCTGGCCACCGGCGCCACCGGTTGGAAGTCCTTCAGCGTGTTGTAGGGAAGTTTCTTGTAAATCGCCGCATCGATGGCGTGCGAGGTCGATGCGAACAGTAAGGTATAGCCGTCGGCTGGGGCCTTGGCCACCACGCTGCCGGCTACGGTGCCACCCGCGCCCGCGCGGTTCTCGACCACGCCCGGCTGGCCCAGCCGGATCGTCAGTTGTTCGGCCGTCAGGCGGGCCATCAGATCGGTGTTTCCGCCGGCGGCGAAACCCACGACCAGGCGGATGGGATGGTTGGGATAACCCTGCGCGGCGGCAGGGGTTTGGTATGAGCCTGCAATGCCAACGGCAAGGCAGGCGAGCGCGGCGCGCGCCCAGCGATTCATATTCATGCTTTCCCTTGATCTGTTATTGCTTGCGTCCACGTTGCGTCGTGGCGGCCACTATGCGTGGTGGCGCAATTAGGTTACCGTCCGGGTTCACCGGGGTCCAATCACATTTTTAGCTGATTCCATAAGCGCATCGGATACCCCGGTAGCCGTCATGCTCAATATCCGACAACTCCGGGCCTTCGTGGCCGTCATGCTGGCCGGCTCGGTGACCGGTGCCGCGACCCGCCTACGCATATCGCAGCCCGCCATCAGCGCGCTGGTTGCCGGGCTCGAGCGGGATCTCGGTTTTGACTTGTTCGTGCGAGATCGCAACCGGCTCCAACCGACTAGCGAAGCGACTTCGTTTTACCGCTCGGTCTCGGCCGTCCTGGAACGCCTGGACGGACTGGAGCGGCTGGCGGTGGACATTCGGCAGGCCGATGAAGGAACGCTGCGCATCGCCGCACTGCCCATGCTGGCTCTCGAGTTCCTTCCCAAAGTGGCGGCCGCGTTCCTCGCGCAACATCCCAATGTCAGGGTCATCCTGCAGGCGCACAGCTCACCGACCGTGGCCAGCCTGGTGGCCACACAGCAGTTCGATCTGGGGTTTTCGGAGTCGGCCTATGACGAAGGCTGGATCAACGCCCGCCGGTTGCGCGTGCGCTGCGTTTGCGTGCTGCCCGAAGGCCACGCGCTGGCGGCGCGCGAAGTGCTGACGCCGGCGGACCTGGACGGCCTGCCTATCGTGACGGCACCCGTGGATCATATGCGCACGCAACAGCTCGCGGATCTGTTTCGCGAATGCGGGGCGCGCTTGAACGTGTGGATCGAGACGCCGCTGTTCGCCTCGATGTGTTCCTTCGTCGCCAAGGGCGCGGGCTATGCGCTGGTGGATCCGATCACGGCCGACGGCGTCCACGGCGGCGGCTTGGTGGTGAAACCGTTCGAGCCCGCTTTCTACAACGATTTCGCCGTGCTGTATCCAGCCAGTAAACCCGTATCGCGAGTCGCGGACGCCTTCATGCAGGCCGTGATGGCGGCATTGGAAAATTATGTGAGCGGCGATGCGGCGTGACGACCGGCTTCCCCGCCTCCGGACTTGACATCGCTGGGTTCCAGCTTGACCTCGCGGGCCTGCGGGTCGTACCACACTCTGGCGGAGGCGCCGGCCGCGATCGTGCCGGACAGCAGCGCCGTCGCCAATTTCGATTCGACTTCAGTGCGCACTTTGCGTTTAAGCATGCGCGCGCCGAACTCGGGGTCATAGCCCACTTCGGCCAGGTGTTCCAGAACGGATGAATCGAAAGTCAGCGTCACACCTTGCAAGGACGCCATGTCAGCGACACGGCGCAGCTGCAGGTCCACGATGGCGCGGATATGCCGGCGGTCCAGCGCGTGAAAGACGACGACCTCGTCGACGCGGTTCAGGAACTCCGGCCGGAAGTGGCGGCGCAGCAGCTCCATCAGCCGGTCGCGCAGCGCCGGATAGTCCAGCTGTTCGCGCTCGTTGGCGGCAAGATTGCGCTGGATGACTTCAGAGCCCAGATTGCTGGTGGCGATGATGATGGTGTTGGTGAAGTCCACCACCCGCCCCTTGCCGTCGGTCAGCCTTCCTTCGTCGAACAGTTGCAGCAGGATGTTGTGCACCTCCGGGTGCGCTTTCTCGATCTCGTCCAGCAGCACCACGCAATAGGGCTGGCGGCGCACGCGCTCCGTCAGTTGTCCGCCCTCGTCATAGCCGACATACCCCGGAGGGGCGCCGACCAGGCGGGCCACGGTATGGCGCTCACCGTATTCGGTCATGTCAATGCGCACCAGAGCTTCCTCGCGCCCGTAGACTGTGGACGCCAGGGCCTTGGCCAGTTCCGTCTTGCCAACCCCGGTGGGGCCCAGGAAAAGAAACGCGGCCGTCGGCTTGCCGACCTCCTTCAGGCCCGCGCGCGCCAACCGTACCGCTTCGCTGACAGCGTGCACGGCCTCGTCCTGGCCGACCACGCGCTCCCGCAGACGGTCTTCCAGTTGCAGGAGTTTTTCGCGGTCCTGAGTTGTCAGTTCCGATACCGGGATCCCGGTCAGCGATGCCACGATCTGCGCGATATGTTCAGCCGTGACCTGCGGTGTGCTCGTGCCACGCTGCTTTTTCCACTTTATGGTTTCCTCGTTCAGCCGCTTTTCTTCTTCGCCGATGCGCTGGCCCAGGTCTTTGGCCTTGTCGTACTGCTTGGCCGTGCCGGCCGCGTCCTGCTCCTGGCGCAGCCGCCGGATGGCGTTTTCTGATTCCTGCAGCGCCGCGGGCCGCGAGCTGGCGCCAATTCGCACGCGCGCCCCGGCCTGGTCGATCAGGTCCAGCGCCTTGTCGGGCTGGAAGCGATTGGTGATATAGCGGTCGGCCAGCCTGGCCGCGGCGACGATGGCCTCGTCCAGGATCTTTACCTTGTGGTGCGCCTCGAAGCGATCGCGCAGCCCGCGCAGGATCTCGATGGTTGCGTCGAGGCTGGGCTCCGGCACGGTTACCGGCTGGAAGCGGCGCTCCAGGGCCGCGTCCTTCTCGATGTGCTTCTGGTATTCGTTGAAGGTGGTCGCGCCGATCAGATGCAGTTCGCCGCGCGCCAGCGCGGGCTTGAAGACGTTGGCGATGTCCAGGCCCCCTTCGCCGCTCTGCCCCGCGCCCATGATGGTGTGCAGTTCGTCGATGAATAGAATCAGGTCGTGCTGGTTGGCGATGACCTCTTCCAGCAGCTGCTGCACGCGCTCCTCGAATTCGCCGCGGTACCGCGAGCCGGCCACCATGCTATTGATATTGAGCTCGACCAGACGTTTGCCGCGCAGGACTTCCGGCACCTGGTCCTGCACGATGCGCTGGGCCAGGCCTTCGACGATGGCGGTCTTGCCCACGCCGGGCTCGCCGATCAGCACGGGGTTGTTCTTCTTGCGCCGGGCCAGAACTTCGATCGTGGTTTCGATCTCCTCAGCCCGGCCGATCACCGGGTCCAGCTTGCCCTGCCGCGCCAGGGCGGTCAGGTCGCGTGCGAACTTGTCCAACACGGGCGTGGCGCTGCGCTCCTTGAGTTTGCCCTCTTCCGCGCCCTGGCCCACCAGCTTGACGACTTTCTGGCGCAGCGATTGCGGCGTCAGGCCCAGCCTGCGCAGGGTTTCGCCAGCGGAGCCGTCTTCTTCCTCGACCAAGCCGATCAGCAGGTGTTCGGGACCGATGTAGCTGTGACCCAGTTCGCGCGAGGCAACGAAAGCCAGTTGCAACGCACTCTTGGCGCGCGGGGAGACGCCAACCTGAACTTCGCCATCCTCCTGGCGCAGGCTGCCGCGCGGGGCGTTTTCCTGGACTTCGGACTTCAGGTCCTCTACCGACAGTTTCAGGTCGCGCATGATGGCCTGGATGATTTCATCGTCGGCGAGCGCAAGCAGCAGGTGTTCCGTGTCGACTTCATCCTTGCCGAAGCTCACCGCTTTTTCCGCGGCGGCATGCAGCGTATTCCTTGCGCTTTCGTTCAGGAACGAGGTCAGGTCGACCTCCTCGCGCGAGCGTGCCTGGCGGCGCGGAACGGCGCCGGGCGGCATGCGGCGCTGGCGGCCGCCGCGCGCGCCGGTGGACGCGGTATCGTCGAACAACTGATCTAGCAGGCCACCATGAAAAAGCATTTCCAGCGGCGACATGTCCATGCCCCGCTGCCTGAGCATGCGAGCCCTGAGTTCGGCATAAGGATCTTCCATTGCGCTTCTCCTTCGACCGCGCGGGCCGCTTCCTGTCGTTTCATGTGTTGGCTTCTTCGGACGCCTTGGCGCCGGCCTCGTCGCCGTCCTTGATTTCGAGCTTTCGGCCCTGCGGTTCGTTCCTGGCCATTGCCCTGGGCAAGCGCAATGTCAGCACGCCTTTGTCGAACCGCGCTTCCGCTCGGTCCAGGTCGATGCCGTCGGGAAGCGGCAGGATGCGCTGAAAGCTGCCGAAGGCCCGCTCCAGGCGGAAGCAGCCGTTCTCGTCATTCTTCTTTTCCAGTTTTTTCTCGCCGCGCAGGACCAGGTATTCATCCTGGGCCAAGATTTCGATATCGTCGCGGTCCAGGCCAGGAAGTTCGGCGGTAATGCGCAACGCATCTCCATCGTCCACCACGTCAAGCCTTGGCTGAAAAGTGGTTGGACTGAAGTCACCGAACCACCCCTCGCCCCGCCCGCTCGCGGCCATCGGGCCCCACAGGAGTTGATTCATAAGGCGAAACGGATCCAGCATACCGGGGCCCCACACGTCGCTAGATGCCGACGTGTTCCCGCTTCGGTCCTGGGCTTGGGCCTGTGACGGCAGATCGCGGCCTTTCGACGACGAACGGTCGAACTTGAAGGGATTCCATTTTTCCAGATCGAGTTTCATGACGATCTCCTGATGCGTTCAGTCGGGCGCGTGTCACGCCACGGCGTGGTCGTAAGGCCCGGCGCTGCTGCGTCGAGCTTGAATACCCATTGCCAGCAGCAGGATGCCCGTGACGATGGCGTATATGCTGATGAGCCATACGAGCGCCAGTGCGCCCGCGCCCGGGAATGCGATGACGGCGACGCCAAAAATGATCGATACGATGCCGGCCAGCACCAGCGTCCATGCACCGCGGATGACCCGCCGAAGGCGCACAGCCACCGAGATGTCCAGGATACCGGCGACGAGCGCGTTGACGCCCATGATCAGGACCAGGGCCAGCGCCGTAATCCCGGGCCAGATCACCGCGATGATGCCGGAGGCGATCGCCACCACACCCAGCAGGACGATCATCCAACCGTCGCCCATGGGGTTTCGGGCCTTGCGCGCGCGCCAGACGCCCACGACGGCGGCAATACCGCCGATCAGGGCATACGCGGCAAACAGCGCGACAAGGAACAACAGAGTCAGCGCCGGCCACATCAGCGCCAGGACGCCGAACACTATACCGACCACGCCCCGCACGATGAGTATCCACCACGCTTTTTCCATTAGATGGGCCATTGCCTTTCTCCGGTCGTTCAGACGTCGGGCAAGCGCGTAGCGCGATTGCGGCCGCGACAGGCTGTTTCAGAGCCAGGTAATCAGCATAGAGCGTCGGCCAGCGCCGCGCTTTCAGGTTTCTGCTGACATTTTTCCGCTGTCTGCGCTTTTACTTCGCTCCAGTTCACGGAACGCGCTGGGCGTCATGCCGGTATGGCGCCGGAAGACATTGCAAAAGTGGCATTGCGTGCTGAAACCTGCCTGCGTAGCCACGTCCGCAAGCGTGAGATCGCCTTCCACAATCAGCGATTGGGCCAGCTGCACGCGTTCGTGCATGATGTACAAGTGCGGCGGCATCCCCATCGAGCGCTTAAACATGTGGGCAAAATGGCAGGGGCTCATATTGGCGACCCCGGCGAGATCATCGACGCGAATTGGGCCGCCCAGGTTAT
>DATJHN010000230.1:0-3239 GCA_035493915.1 Bordetella sp. | reverse complement strand
CGCAGGGCGACCGATTTGCCGGAGCCGGAGATGCCGGTGATTAGGACGACGCTAAACATGCCCATGATTGTGGCACGATTTGCGTTGCACCAACCCTATCGCACCGGCGCTTCTGTAACTGACATGCCCGGTAAACTGGGCGACTGCCCCTGTTCTATTTCCGTGGAAACCGGCCTAATCCGCCGGTCAGACAACAAGGCGTAATCGATGGGAGTCTTCAGGCTTTACCGTGCCGCCGTCGTGGCGGGGCTGTGGATGGCGGCGTCGCTGGCGCATGCCCAGGATACCGGCGGCGCCGCGCTCGAGCCCGGTACCATGCGCGCCCGCGTCGCGGCCTGTACGGCTTGCCACGGCGAGCAGGGCCGCGCCGGCCCGGACGGCTACTATCCGCGCCTGGCCGGCAAGCCGCGCGATTATCTGTTCCACCAGTTGCAGAATTTCCGCGACGGACGGCGCCAGTACCTGCCGATGACCCATCTGCTACGCAATCTGCCGGACGACTACCTGCGCGAGATCGCCGGCTATTTCGCCGACCAGCATGTTCCCTATCCGCCGCCGGCACGCGCCGATGTCGGCGCCGGCATGCTGGAACGCGGCCGCCTGCTGACCACCGCCGGCGACCCTGGCCGCGGCGTGCCTGCCTGCGCCGCCTGCCACGGCGCCGGCCTGGCCGGCCTGGCTCCCGCGATTCCGGGCCTGCTGGGCCTGCCGCGCGACTACCTGTTGGCGCAGATCGGCAGCTGGCGCAGCGGCACGCGCCGCGCGGCGCAGCCGGACTGCATGGCCCATGTGGCGGAACAGCTCAAGCCCGAAGATATCGCCGCCGTCGCGGCGTGGCTGTCGTCGCAGCCTGT
Source organism: Bordetella sp. (assembly GCA_035493915.1). GTDB lineage: Bacteria > Pseudomonadota > Gammaproteobacteria > Burkholderiales > Burkholderiaceae_B > Bordetella_C. The sequence goes on along the minus strand of DATJHN010000230.1, from coordinate 2,385 downwards.
AGCGCAACCATATCAACCGGCCGCCGCGGGTTCGATCACCCCGCCGGTTTCTTGCGGCAGCCAGACCCAGGAATAGCGTTTTGCCGATGCCTTCGACTCATACGACCGATTCCACGCGCGGCGCCGCCGGCCCGCGCGTGCGCAGACTTGCCGTGCGCATTGTGGTCGCGCTGCTGCTGCTCGTGGCTGCCGGCGTGGCCGGACTGGCCTGGCGCGGCTATCGCGACGATGCATCCACGGGAGCGGCCCAGGCCATCGCCGATCCCGCGCAGCGCATCGCCTACGGCGCATATCTGGCCAAAGTGGGCGATTGCATGGCCTGCCACACAGTGCCCGGCGGCCAACCCTATGCCGGCGGTGCCGCCATTCCCACCGCTTTCGGCGTGTTCCACGGTCCCAACATCACACCGGACAACACGACCGGTATCGGCGCGTGGACAGAGGACGATTTCTGGCGCGCGCTGCACCAGGGCAAAACCCCATCCGGCGCCTTGCTTTATCCGGCCTTCCCGTACACGGAATACACCCGCATCAGCCGCGCGGATGCCGATGCGCTCTACGCCTATCTGCGCACCGTACCGCCCGTCGCCCAGCCGAGCCGCCCGCATGAATTGGACTTTCCCTATGGCTGGCGTCCCTTGCTGGCCCTGTGGCGAGGCCTGTATTTCCAACCGGGCGTGCATGCCGATGCCGACACTGCCAGCCGCGCGATGGAGTCCGCCGCCTCTACGGTAGCTACCGCACCCACCGCCGCTGCTGGCACTGTCGCCACCACCGGCACCACCGCCGCTACCGCCCCCGACCATGCTGCTGTTCCTGCGGCCACGGCCGACACCGGCGAGCTGGCGCGCGGCCGCTATCTGGTCGACGGCCTGGGACATTGCGTCGCCTGCCATGCGCCGCGCAATTCCCTGGGCGCGACGCCCAGCGGTCCGGGCTTGGCCGGCGGTGTTATCGACGGCCTGGGCTGGTACGCGCCGGCGCTGGATGGCGATCCTGTCCATGGCCTGGGGCGCTGGTCGCAGGACGACATCGTTGCCCTGCTGAAAACCGGCACAAGCGCGCAAGGTACGGCGTCGGGCCCCATGGGCGAAGTCGTGGCGGGTAGCACGCGCTTCCTTACCGATGGCGACGCGCGTGCCATCGCGGCCTATCTCAAATCCTTGCCGGCCGGGCCCACAACCGCCGCCGGCGGCGTCCGCGAGGCCACCGGCATGCGGCGCGGCAGCGCGCTCTACGAACAGCATTGCGCGCAATGCCACGCCGCGAACGGACAGGGTAAGGGCACGGACTGGCCGCCCTTGGCAGGCAACATAGGCGTAACCGCGTCCTATCCCGGCAATGTCATCCACATGGTGCTGGAAGGCGGCTTCGCGCCCGCCACGGCCGGTAACCCCCGTCCGCACGGCATGCCGCCATTCGGACAGGTCCTTAACGACGACGACGTCGCGGCGGTCGTGACCTACGTGCGCAACAGCTGGGGCAACGCCGCGGGCGGCGTGACCTCATTGCAGGTCAAGCAGGCCCGCGCGGCTGGCGGCTAGGGGCCGATATACGGCAGCAAGCCGTCAGGCGCGGCGTGGGGGCGCTCCCCCTATTTACTGTTCTGCAGGATCGCCATGGCCTGGCGTTCCATGAACTCGCCCAGCGTATCGATGCCGCGCAGTTTCAGGATGGTATTGCGCACCGCCGCTTCGACCAGCACCGCCAGGTTGCGCCCCGCGGCAACCTGCAGCATTACCTTTCGGATCGGCAGGCCCAGCATATCCTGCGTAATGTCCTGCAGCGGCAGTCGTTCGAATTTGTCCTGCGCGGTCGCGCGCACCAGATGCACGATCAGCTTCAACCGCATCTTCCGGCGTACGGAGGTCTCGCCGAATATGGTGCGTATATCCAGCAGCCCCAGGCCTCGTACTTCCAGCAGGTTCTGCAGCAGCGACGGGCAATGGCCTTCGATCATGTTCGGCGCGGTGCGGGACAGTTCCACCGCATCGTCCGCCACCAGGCCATGTCCGCGAGAGATCAATTCCAGCGCCAGCTCGCTCTTGCCCAGCCCCGATTCGCCGGTGATCAGCACGCCCAATCCCAGTACGTCCAGGAATACACCGTGCACGGTCGTGGTCGGCGCCAGCTTCTTGCCCAGGTAGATGCGCAGCAGATCGATCAACTGCGCCGCGGCAACTGGCGTGCTGAGCAACGGTACCTGATGCTGATCGCATTGGTCGATCAGATCCTGGGGTGCCGTCAGCCCGTCGGCAAGCAGGATGGCCGGCACACCGCCGATCAGCAGCTCGTCCATGTGGTGCATGCGGCGGCGCAGGTCGAACCGCGTGTAGTACGCGAGTTCTTCCTGCCCGAATACCTGGATGCGCGACGGGTGTATCA
>DATJHN010000229.1:0-19596 GCA_035493915.1 Bordetella sp. | reverse complement strand
CTCGCGCCTGAGCACCATGCCGCTACCCGACGTCGAGCGTGTCGCGCGCCGCATGGCCGACGTGGGCGTGGCGCTGACGGTATTGCCGTCCACGGACCTGTTTCTCTCGGGACGCGACCAGGAGTCGAATGTGCGCCGAGGGGTGGTCGATGCCAACCGCTTGCTGCAATACGGCATCAACTGCTCGATCAGTTCCAACAATATCAAGAACCCGTTCACGCCTTGGGGTGACGGCCAGTTGATTCGCCAGGCCAATCTGTATGCCAATATCGTGCAGCGTGGCGACTCACAAGAGCTTGCGGACATGTGGGGCATGTTTACCGAGCGCTCGGCGCGTATCATGCGCCGCGAAGCCGGTTATGGCATCGCGGAAGGGAATCTGGCCGACTTCGTCGTGGTTGAAGCGCCGGACAATGTCGAAGCGCTGCGCGATATCGCGCTGACTGCAATGGGGTACAAGGCGGGTCGCCGCACCTTCACTCGTCAGCCCGTGGTTTTGCACCATCCAGCCTAAAGCGCGGAGGCAGGGGCGGGCAGATCAGTCGTCTTGCCGCTCCTGCAGCACTTTTGCCTAGTTGTCATAAATCGCCGCCGTGATGTTCTGAGTGCGGAGGCTTGGAGCTTCCTTGCTCCTGCCCGGCGGCCAACGCCAGGAACTCGAAACTGTAGGGGTGCTTCAACGTTTTGCACCATACTCTAGCGGCGTCGAGCAGCGACGGTACTACGCTCAGGGGGCTGGTCAGCCTGCTTCTCCAGAAAGGCGGACAGAACGCCCGCGGCACCGCCCGTGGGAAGTTCCGGTGTCAGCATTCCTATGCCTTCGCAGGACTGGCCGGTGTCTACATCCAGGCGCACCAGTTGATGGGTGTCCAGCATGTCGCGGATCATGCATTCGGGAAGTATCGAAATCAGCCGCTCCGCGCGCAGCAGATATTGGATGATGGCCAGCGAACGCGTGCCGACGGGTTTGATGTCTGGCGTTCCGCCGATTTCTTCCATGAGCGCGTCGAAAGCCCGGCGAGGGTCGCTGGGCGCGGGTATGAGTATCCAAGTTTCGGCAAGCAGTGTCTGCAGCGACAGACGGCGCTTGCGGGCCAGTGGATGTGTAGGGCCGGCCGCAATCACGTAGCGATCCTGCGCCAGGGGTGTGAACCGCCAACCGGCGGGCACTACCGCCGGTCGTCGGCACAACGCCAGATCCAGGCCGTCCTGCGCTATCAATTCCCCGATGGCATGGATGTCCGCTTCGGTGATCGTCAACCAGATGTCTGGATGCTGGCGGCCGAATGCCGGCAAGGCGGGATTGATCACGCCCGTGATGGCGCTGGCAATGGACGCGACCCGTACCACGGCGTTGGCCTTGGTGGTCATGGCTGAGGCGACCTCCGCGCAGGCGTGGATGCTGTCGAGCACGCGGCGCGCATAGGGGAGCAGAGCCAGGCAGATAGGGGTGGGCGTGACGCCTCGGGCATGCCGGTGGAACAGGGTGCAATCGAGCAGCGATTCCAGGTCGGCCAGCATGTGCGTGACGGAAGGTTGCGCCATGCCCAGTGCATCGGCTGCTTTCTTGACGCTGCCCATTTCGGCGAGCTTGACCAGCGCCTGCAGGTGGCGCAGCCGAGCTCGCACCATCAGGCGGTTGGCCAGGACAGTGGTATCCATAGGAATTCAAGATATCTATAGCTAGAGCCGAAATTCTATTAGATATCTATTGATGTCGTACCTATGATCCTGGCAGCGCCCACGTCTCGATGCGCCAGAACCGCATCGATGCCGCGATGGCGCTGAGCGCTGATGGCTACCAGCGCAGCAGCGTCATGGCGCTGGCACCAGGCGCGCCAGGCGGGCTCGATAAAGAATACAGGAGACAAAAATCATGCACAGACGATCAGTCTTGAAGTCACTGGTGGCGCTAGGCGCCGCGCCGATGGCGAGCGGTATCCCCGTTCTATCCCGCGCGGCGGAACAATACCCGACGAAGCCGGTCCGCGTACTGGTCGGCACCGCCCCCGGTGGCGTCGCGGACTTCATGGCGCGCTTGTTCGCGCAGCAAGCGACCGAGCAGCTGGGCCAGAGCTTTATCGTGGAAAACCGCGGCGGCGCCAGCGGCACGCTGGCGGCGGCATACGTGGCGCGCGCGCCCGCGGATGGCTACACATTGCTCGCGACGACCCCGACGGTGATGATCGTCGCACCCTATATGTTCCCCGGCCTGACGTTCTCTCCGTCGCGCGATTTCGTGCCGGTATGTCTGCTGGGTGCCGGGCCGATGGTGCTGGTGGTCAATGCCAAGGTGCCGGTGCGCAGCGTAGCGGAGCTGGTGGAGTATGCCCGTGCCCGTCCAGGGCAGGTGGCATTCGCATCCGGTGGGAATGGTTCGGCGGGTCATTTGACCGGGGAGTTGTTCGCGTCCCAGGCGGGACTGAAACTGCTGCACGTACCTTACAAGGGCGACGGCGAAGCCGCGCTGGATGTGGTGGGTGGGCAGGTGCCCATGATGTTTTCGGTCATGAGCGTGCTGGGGCCGCACATCAAGTCCGGCATGGTGCGCGCGCTGGGCGTGGCCAGCGCCACCCGCTTGGAAGCCTATCCGGACATTCCCACCATGGCGGAAGCCGGTGTGGCTGGTGTCGATTCGCTTGCGTGGGTGGCGATCTATGGGCCTCGCGGTACGCCCGCCAGTGTGGTGGAGCCGGTGAACGCGGCCTGGCAGAAAGCCCGCGCGAAGCCGGCGGTCGCAGGCCAGATCAATTCGGTCGCCATGGCCCACCTGAATCTCGCGGGGCCGGCCCAGCTCGGAGAATTCCAGCAGTCGGAAGCCAGCCGATGGGGAAACATTATTCGCGCGACCGGCGTCGCGGTGGTATCCAAGTAGAAGCACAATGAAGATCGCATCCGTCAAGAATCCCATTGAGAAAATCGAGACCTTCCTGGTCGACCGCTGGTGCATCGTCCGCATCGTCTGCGCCGATGGCACGGAAGGCGTCGGCGAAGCCGGCGTCCACGCCTGGCCCGGCCCGACGGCCGCCATGATCCATGCCATGTCGGACTACTTGATCGGCAAGGACCCGTCGCTGATCGAGCATCACGCCCAGTACCTGCTGCGCAACCTGCATTTCGGCGGCGCGGTGATCGCGGGGGCCATTTCCGCCATCGACATCGCCTTGTGGGACATCAAGGGCAAGCGCCTGCAGGTGCCCATCTACGATCTGATGGGAGGCAAGACGCGCGACCGCGTGCGCTGCTACATCCACGTTCATGGCGATACGGTCGACGATCTGATCGACTCCGCGCAGGCGCGCCGGCGCGAAGGTTTTACCGCCGTCCGGTTTTCGCCCTTCGATACGGATTTTCATCTGCATCGGTCCTTCGAATCGTGGGCCGAACAGGCGGTGCGCCGGGTAGGGGCGGTATACGAGGCGGTGGGGCGCGACGTGGACCTGTGCATCGAGCTGCACCGCCAGATGGATCCGGCGCAGTCGACGGCGCTGGCGCGCCGGCTACAGCAGTTTCATCCCTATTTCTATGAAGATCCGATGCTGCCGGAAAGCCCGGTGCATATGGCCGATGTGCAGGCGCGCGGTGGCCTGCCGATCGCCACGGGCGAGCGCTTTACGTCAATCTTCCAGTTCGAAGAGATTCTGGCGCATGGCGCTTGCGACTTCATTCGCCCGGACCTGTGCATGTGCCTGGGGTTGACTGGCAGCAAGAAGGCGGCCGCGCTGGGCGAGGCCCATCATGTGAAGATCATCCCGCACAACCCCTTGTCGCCGGTATCCACCGCGGCGTGTGTGCAATTGGATGCCTGTGTGCCGAACTTCGCGCTGCAGGAGTACACCGGCGAAAGCCAGTCGCCCAAGCGCGATCTGGTCAAGCAGCCGCTGGTGCTGACGGAAGGCTATCTGGAAGTGCCGGAGACGCCGGGGCTGGGCATTGAATTGAACCTGGATGCCATTCGCAGCCTGCCCGCCGACGCCTGCCTGCCGTTCACGCGTATCGGTTACGACGGATCGGTGCAGGACTGGTAGCCATCGATCATTGATCGCTGGTCAATGATCAATGATCGTGGCCATGTTTGTGGCCATGCTTGTGGCCATGCTTGTGATCATGATTGTGCGAAGGATCATCGCAATGCGAGTGATCGTGATCGTGATCGTGCGAATGCCCATGCCCATGCCCATGATCGTCGTCATGCGCCTCGGCTTGCGGTTCGAAGGGCGCTTCGATATCGGTCACGGTCAGGCCCAGCCGCAGCAGCAGATCGCGCAGCGCGGGAGTCTGCTCCAGGTGCAGGTAGTCCGATCCCACCTCGACAGGCGTATGGCGGTTGCCCAGGTGATAAGCCGCCTGCAACAGGACGCGTGGATCGACGCAGGTGGCGCGCAGGACCGGCTGGGGCGCGGCAACCACTCGCACCAAGCCGCCGTCTTCCGCGATCAGGGCGTCGCCGTCGCGCAGCACCGTGCCGCTGGGCAATGCCAGGGCGACTTGGTCGCCATTGTCCAGGGTGGCGGATAGTGAACCTTGGCTGCGCAGCTCGAACGGCAGGGTAAGGGTGGGGGCGCGTCGCAGCAGTGCCTTGGCGACGGCCTTGCCGCGGCCAACCACTTTTTCAATACGTCTCATGCGGTTCTGGGTAATGTATGCACCGCACGGGGCGCGTGCGGGACGAATAGGGGCCTTCAGTTTACCGGTTACGATGTTTCTATATGTAAGGGAAACCCGCTCAGGCTGGCAGCGAAGGTGCGTACTGTTCCGGGGACAGATAGCGCGTATGGAAGTCGACGATCCGGCTGACGACCACATTCGGATCGTCCTCGACAATGAACAACTCCAGATCATGGGCGCCGATCATGCCGTTGCCGAGCACGGTCTTGGCCAACCAATCGACCACGCCGCGCCAGTATTCCTTGCCCATGAGGACGATGGGCGCCGGCGGCACCTTGCCCGTCTGCACCAGCGTCAGGGCCTCGAACAATTCGTCCAATGTGCCGAAGCCGCCCGGCAGCGCCACATAGGCAAAGCTATGCATGAAGAATGTCGCCTTGCGGGCGTAGAAATACTCGAACATCAGACTGATGGTCTGGTACTCGTTGTTGTTGGCCTCGTGCGGAAGCACGATATTCAGGCCGACGCTGGTGCCGCCGGCTTCGAACGCGCCTTTGTTGGCGGCTTCCATGATGCCCGGCCCGCCGCCCGCGATGATGGCGAAACCCGCTTGCGCCAGCGCGGCCGACAGGGCCTCGCACTGCGCGTAATAGGGGGATTCGCGGCTGACTCGTGCACTGCCGAAAATACTGACGGCCGGACCCAGCTCGCGCAGCTTTTCAGCCGCGGTCAGTATCTCTGACATAATCACCGGTATTTGTTTGCCGGCGGGCGTCTCCCTGCCATCTGCCTTTTTGACCATGAATAAAACCCTGTTGCTAGTTGACGGTTCAAGCTATTTGTACCGCGCCTATCATGCCATGCCTGACTTGCGGAACGCACAGGGCGAACCCACGGGGGCGTTATATGGCGTAGTCAATATGCTACGTAAGTTAAAGCAGGACTATGACGCGCAGTACGCGGCTTGCATTTTCGATGCCCGTGGCAAGACGTTCCGTGACGACCTGTATCCCGAATACAAGTCGCACCGGCCGCCCATGCCTGAAGACCTTGCCGCGCAGATCGAACCCATACACGAAATGGTGCGCGCGCTGGGCTGGCCGATCTTTGCGGTAGAGGGCGTGGAAGCCGATGACGTCATCGGAACATTGGCGCGCATTGCCACGGAACACGGCATCAAGACCATCGTTTCCACGGGCGACAAGGACCTGGCCCAACTGGTGGACGACCATGTCACGCTGGTCAATACCATGAGCGGCGAAACCCTGGATCCCGCCGGCGTCATCAAGAAATTCGGCGTGCCGCCGGAGCGCATCGTTGACTATCTGATGCTGATCGGCGACGCGGTGGACAATGTACCTGGTGTCGACAAGGTTGGTCCCAAGACGGCGGTCAAATGGCTGACGGAATTCGGGTCGATCGACAAGCTGATGGAGTCCGCGGAAACGATCAAGGGCGTGGCCGGGAATAACCTGCGCACGGCGGCCTCGAAATTCCCTCTGACGCGCGAACTGCTGTCCGTGCGCCGCGACTGCGATCTCAGCGCCACGATGGCCGGGCCGGAAGCCCTGGTCACGGTGGAAGAAGACAAGGAAGCCCTGCTCGCGCTGTACGAGCGTTACGGCTTCCGTACCTGGCTGCGCGAGACCAGCGGTGAAAGCGAACGCGTGCCGACCGGTGATTCGCGCGCCGCGCCGGAACGGGTGCAGGCGCCTGAACAGGTGGACTACCAGATCATTACCGACTGGGCGGCCTTCGATGCGTGGCTGGAAAAACTGCGTGCCGCGCCCCTGGCGGCGGTGGATACCGAAACCACCTCGCTGGACGAAATGCAGGCGCGCCTGGTCGGCTTGTCGTTTTCGATCGAACCGGGTGTGGCGTGCTATATCCCCGTCGCGCATCGTGGCCCGGAGGCCGGCGAACAGTTGCCCAAGGACGAAGTCCTGCAACGCCTGCGCGCGTGGCTGGAAGATCCGGCCGCGGCCAAGCTGCTGCATAACGCCAAGTACGATGCACACGTGCTGCACAACGAAGGCATACACCTGGCCGGTATCATGGAAGACACGATGCTGCAGGCCTACGTGCTGGAATCGCATCGCACTGTCAGCCTGGCGGATCTTGCGCAGCGCTGGCTGGGCCGCAGCGGCATAACCTACGAAGAATTGTGCGGCAAGGGCGCCAACCAGATCTGCTTCGACGAAGTGGCGGTGGAACGCGCCGGGCACTATTCAGCCGAGGATGCCGACTTCACCATCCAGATGCATCGCCTGCTGCGCCCGCGCGTCAGCGCCGACGCTGGCCTGGAGCGCATCTACAAGCTTGAATTGCAGGTCTCCGGGGTCCTGACCACCATCGAGCGCACCGGCGTGCGTGTGGATGCCCAGGAACTCATGCGGCAAAGCAATGCCCTGGGACAGGAAATGCTGACGCTGGAACAGCGTGCCTATGAACTGGCCGGGCAGCCTTTCAACCTGAATTCGCCCAAGCAGCTGGGCGAAATCCTGTTCGGCCGCATGCAGCTGCCCGTGGTGCGCAAAACGGCCAGCGGCGCGCCCTCCACGGACGAGGAAGTGCTTAGCAAGCTGGCGCAGGATTACCCGCTGCCGCAGGTGCTGCTGGAATATCGCGGCCTGTCCAAGCTGAAGTCGACGTATACCGACAAGCTGCCGCGCATGGTTAATCCGGCCACTGGCCGGGTACATACCCATTACGCGCAGGCCGCGGTCATTACCGGTCGCCTGGCGTCGTCCGATCCCAATCTGCAGAATATCCCGGTGCGCACGCCGGCGGGACGGCGAGTGCGCGAGGCCTTCATTGCCGAACGCGGCGTATTGATGTCGGCGGACTATTCGCAGATCGAGCTGCGCATCATGGCGCACGTCTCGGATGACGCCAATCTGCAGCAGGCCTTTGCCGCGGGCGAGGATATCCACCGCGCCACCGCGTCCGAAGTGTTTGGCGTGCCGCTGGAAGCGGTCGCGGCCGAACAGCGGCGCGCGGCCAAGGCGATCAACTTTGGGCTGATCTACGGCATGGGCGTGTTCGGCCTGGCGTCCAACCTGGGCATCACGCGCGACGCGGCCCAGGCTTATATCGACCGCTATTTCGCGCGTTATCCCGGCGTGGCGCAGTACATGGAATCGACGCGCGTGCTGGCGCGCGAACAGGGCTTCGTGGAAACGGTGTTCGGCCGGCGGCTCTGGCTGCCGGAAATCCGTGGCGGTTCCGGACCGCGCCGCCAGGCGGCCGAACGCGCGGCCATCAACGCCCCCATGCAGGGCACCGCGGCCGACCTGATCAAAATGGCCATGGTGGCCGTGCAGCGCTGGATAGAGCAGGAAAATCTACTGACGCGCATGATCATGCAGGTGCATGACGAACTGGTGCTGGAAGTGCCGGATGCCGAAGTAGAACGGGTGCGCGCCGAATTGCCTGGCCTGATGTGCAACGTCGCTGAGCTGCGCGTGCCCTTGGTGGCGGAAGTCGGTATGGGCAAGAACTGGGAGCAGGCGCACTGAGCGCAGCGAACTCCCCGAAGAAGGGGCACGGCATCCTGAAGGAAGCCAGCCGAGCCGCTCTACTCACAGGGTTTTCCAGCATGCGTTAAGGGAATGCGCGGCATAATCGGGAAGACGGCGCCTGGGCGGGGCGCGCCTCGCGCCATGTCCGCTCCATGTGCCCAACCCCCAAGCCAGAGGATATCGCCATGAGTTTTTCGCCTGCCGCAGGAGCTGTCCAGAGTACGGCCATCCATACCAGCCCGCAGGGCCTGACGCACGGCCTGATCGATCTGCCCGTCAAGGACGGCACCATTTCGGCCTACTACGCTTTGCCCGAAGGCAAGACCAACTTGCCGATCGTCTGCGTCGTACAGGAAATTTTCGGCATACACGAGCATATCCAGGACGTGTGCCGCCGCGTGGCCAAGGAAGGCTACTTTGCCATCGCCGTCAATCTGTACGAGCGCCAGGGCGATGCATCGACGTACACGGACGTCCCCAAGCTGATCCAGGAAATCGTTGCCAAGGTGCCCGACGAGCAGGTCCTGGCCGATCTGGACGCCAGCGTGGCCTGGGCCGCCAAGCACGGCGGTGACAGCGAGCGCGTGGGCGTTACCGGTTTCTGCTGGGGTGGCCGCCTTACCTGGATGTACACGGCGTACAGCCCCAACGTGAAAGCCGGTGTGGCCTGGTACGGCAAGCTGACGGAAGGCCATGGCCCGCTGATCAAGCGCAATGCCGTCGACGTGACCAAGGAACTGCATGGTCCCGTCCTGGGCCTGTATGGCGCGAAGGACACCAGTATCCCGGTGCAAGACATCGAAAAGATGAAGGGTCTGCTGGCCCAGGGCAACGAGCACGCCAAGGCGTCGAAGTTCACGGTCTATCCGGATTCCGGCCATGCCTTCATGGCCGACTACCGTCCCAGCTACAACGAGCAGGACGCCAAGGATGGCTGGCAGAAGATGCGTGACTGGTTCGCGCAGTACCTAAAGTAATTGCTCAGTTCGCCGATTCGCGCAGGCGGCTCGGCAGCAGTTCCCCTTCCTTGGCCAGGACGGGATAGGCGGCAGCGCCGACCAGATAGGAATTCACGCCTTTGACATCGCGCAGGATGTCCAGGTACATCTGGCCGATTTCCGCCTCGTCGACCTGGCCGGATTTGATCTTTTGCAAGTGCGCTTCCGCCGCCTGGACTTCCAGCGCGCGGAAGCTTTCCTTTTCGCCGGCCAGCGCGCGCGCCTGGCGCAGGTCGGCGTTCACGAACAGCGCCGCCGCGCGCCGTTCGTTGCTCAATAGATGTCCCAGCGATTCGTCCAGTTGATCGCGCTGTTCCGGCGCCAGCGTCCAGCCCTGCTTGCGCAGGCGCGTGGCGTGGCTCAGCAGGCCGCCGTGCACGATGTCGACGGCATGGCCGATGTTGCTGGTAAAGGCCAGGATCTCGTCCATGCGCTGGATGTCCGCGCCAGTCATGCTTTCGCGATCCAGCGTGGCCAGGTATAGCGTGATCGCCGTTTCCAGCTTGTCCGCGGCGGTGTCCAGCTGTTTGGCCTGCGGCAAGCGGTGCCGGTTATCGCGCTTGAATCCGGCACGCGCGAGCGCCAGCAGGGTCTGCAGCAGGTCGGCCATGCGCAGGGCTTCGCGCGATGCATTGCCCAGCGCCACCGCGGGGATGTCGTGCGCGGCTTCGTCCAGGTATTGCGGCCGCGCGGGATCGTCTGGATCCACGCGCTTGGGCAGCCAGCGCGTCAGCAACGCGGCATAGGGCGTCAGCACCGGCAGGAAAGCGACGGCGATGACGGCATTGAACAAGGTGTGGAAATTGGCGACCGTGCGCGCCGGATCGTTGTCCAGTGCGTTCATCCACGTGCCGACCCAGGGCAGCAGAAGCAGCCCGATCACCACGCCGACCACGCGCGTAAGCAAGTTGCCGAGCGGCAGCCGGCGCGCGGCGGGATCGTCGCCTGTGACGCCCTCGATGATGGGATTGATGGCCGTTCCCAGGTTGGCGCCCAGCACCATGGCGTAGGCGGCTTCCGGGGCGACCAAGTTGTGCGAGGCCAAAGACATCAGCAGCACCACCACCGCCACGCTGGAATGCGCCGCCCAGGTCAGCGCCGCGGCCACCAGCATCGCCGCGACGGGCTGGGTGCCAAGCGCCTGCAGCAGGATGCGCAGCAGCGGCGCGGTCTGGAATGGCGCGAACAGATCCACCAGGGAATGCAGGGAGATGAGCAGCAGGCCCAGGCCGATCAGGACGCGGCCCAGGTCGCGCGTGCGGCCCGGCGGATAGCGCCGGAACATCCATACCCCGAACAGGATCAGGATGGGCGCCAGCGCCGTCAGATCAAAGGACAGCAGCTGGACGATCAGGGTCGTGCCCACGTTGGCGCCCAGCATGGCCGCCAGCGCCGGCACCAGGCTGACCACGCCGCCGGCGGCGAAGCCGGTGATCATCAGGCCGGTCGCGGTGCTGCTTTGCAGGGCAGCGGTAATGCCCAGGCCGGCGGCGAACGCGCGCAGCCGCGTGCCCAGCGCCCGCCCCAGCACTGCCCCGAGCGCCGCGCCGAACGCCCGCTGCACGCCCGTCTGCACCATATGGACCCCCCACAGGAGCAGGGCCACATAGCCAGCGAAGTCGAGCAGCGTAAGAATTCCGGACATGTATCAGGGCCAAGGCAAGGGATTGAGCAGGGCGAACCCGCGCCGGTGACTATCATCGCACAGGGTTCGCCATGTCGGGGACGGAGACGTTGAAAACGTTCTCATGCGACGTGGCGATGTTGTCAGCCCTGTCGCGATGCGGCGGCGGCTTGCGGGCTATCATAAGCAGATACCGGGGCGCGGGGTCACCGGATAGCCTCGTCTGCGGAGCCATCGTGGCGGTTTCAGTCTTTGATCTGTTCAAGATCGGTATCGGTCCTTCAAGCTCGCACACTGTAGGGCCCATGCGCGCGGCGCTGCTGTTCGTCCAGGGTTTGCAGCGCGACGGCCTGTTCCCGTCCGTGGCCAGCGTGCGCGCCGAACTCTATGGGTCGCTGGGCGCCACCGGCAAGGGGCACGGCACCGACAAGGGTGTCATGCTGGGCTTCATGGGAGAAGCGCCGGATACCGTGGATCCCTCCGCCATCGACGGCATGCTGCAGGCGGTTCGCGCCAGCCGCCAATTGCCACTGCTGGGCGAGCACCAGGTGCCCTTCATCGAAAAAGAGCATCTGCTGTTCTATCGCCGCGAAGCCATGGCCGAGCATCCCAACGGCATGAAGTTCCACGCCTTCGATGCGGGCGGCGCCACCCTGCGTGAATCGCGCTATCTGTCGGTCGGCGGCGGCTTCGTCGTGACCGCCGGGGCGGCCAACAGCCAGGTCATCGCGGCGCACGACCAATTGCCCTTTCCGTTTCGCACCGGCCGCGAACTGGTGGACATGACGGCCTCGTCCGGCCTGACCATCGCCCAGCTGATGATGCGCAACGAACTGGTCTGGCGCACCGAAGACGAAGTCCGCGCCGGCCTGGACCGCATCTGGGACGTCATGCAGCATTGCGTGGCGCGCGGATGCGGCATCGATAATCCGGGCGCGGATGGCGAATTGCCGGGGCCGCTGCGCGTGCGCCGGCGCGCGCCGGAACTGTATCGCAGCCTGACGCAGCGCGCCGAGCGCACCCTGTCGGATCCGCTGTCGGTCATGGATTGGGTCAATCTGTATGCGATCGCCGTCAACGAAGAAAACGCCGTCGGCGGCCGCGTCGTCACGGCGCCGACGAACGGCGCCGCCGGCATCATTCCGGCGGTGCTGCATTACTACGATCGCTTCGTGCCCGGCGCCACGCGTGCGGGCGTGCACGATTTCCTGCTGACCGCGGCGGCCATCGGCCTGCTCTACAAGTTCAATGCCTCGCTTTCCGGCGCCGAGGTCGGCTGCCAGGGCGAAGTGGGCGTGGCCTGTTCCATGGCGGCAGGCGCGCTGGCCGCCGTGCAGGGTGGCCGCGTGTCACAGGTCGAGAACGCGGCCGAAATCGGCATGGAACACAATCTGGGCCTGACCTGCGATCCGGTGGGCGGCCTGGTGCAGATTCCCTGTATCGAACGCAACGCGATGGCGTCGATCAAGGCCGTGAACGCGGCACGCATGGCTCTGCGCGGCGATGGCCACCATTACGTTTCGCTGGACTCGGTCATCAAGACCATGCGCGAAACCGGCGCCGACATGAAAATCAAATACAAGGAAACGGCCCGCGGCGGCCTGGCGGTGAATATCGTCGAATGTTGAAGGTGGCCGCGCGCGGCCGCTGATGGCCGCGCCGCCTTCGTGCCACCTTTATGGCGCCTTGCGCCCGGGTAAACAAGCTGGCAGCGTGTGCGTGTGCGTGTGCGACTGCTATGTGCGTAGGCATGGCATGCCGCGACGTCGCCGCGGCATGACTCGACGCTTTACAGCGGCACGCGCTGCAGGGCGGCGATGCGCGACTGGATGGGCGGGTGCGACGCGAACAGCGCGCTGATGCCGGCGCCGCCGGTAATGCCGGAGGCCTCGAAGGATTTCGGCAGGGCGCCCGGCTCCAGGCCACCCAGGCGCGCCAGGGCGCGGATCATGGGATCGCGCGAACTGAGCAGGTGCGCGGAACCGGCGTCGGCGCGGTATTCCCGCTGGCGCGAGAACCAGGCGACGATGATCGATGCGGCGATGCCGAACAGGATTTCGCAGACGATCACGGTGATGTAGTAGCCCGCGCCCACGCCGCGCTCGTTGCGGAACACCGCCTTGTCGATGAAATAGCCGACGACCCGAGCCAGGAACACCACGAAGGTATTGACCACGCCCTGGATCAGGGTCAGCGTCACCATGTCGCCATTGGATACGTGGGCGATTTCGTGCCCCAGCACGGCGGCGACTTCTTCTTCGGTCATGCTGTCCAGCAGCCCGGTGCTGACGGCGACCAGCGAATCGTTCTTGAACGCGCCGGTGGCGAAGGCGTTGGGCGCGCCTTCATAGACGGCGACTTCGGGCCGGCCGATGCCGGCGCGGTCCGCCAGTTGGTGTACGGTGTCCAGCAGCCAGGCTTCGCGCTGGTTGCGGGGGGCATTCGGATCGATCACTTGCGCGCCGGTGCTCCACTTGGCCATCGGCTTGCTCATAAAGAGCGAGATGATGGCGCCGGTAAAGCCCACCACCACCGAAAACACCAGCAGCGCGCTGATGTTCAGCCCGTTTGCCGTCAGGTAGCGGTCGATCCCCAGGATGCGCAGCGTGGCCGACAGCACGAGCATGACGGCCAGGTTGGTCACTACGAACAGAATGATGCGTTTCATGATTTTTTATGGTCCCTTTGCGAGCGTTGTAGCTTTGACGGCCCTGGGTCGTCCAGGTTCCACATGGCGCGCGAGCCAAGCCGTGGACGCCACGCATCGCACCGCGGCGAATGCCGGGCAGATGCGGGGCCGGGGCCATCGCGGAGTATAGTATCGCTTCCTTGCAACTCCACGGTTCTGGTTTTCTCGCCATGCAGGCTCTCTGGATGTTGTTGGCGTCCCTTATGTTCGCCATCATGGGTTCCTGCGTGAAGCTGGCGACGGAACATGACGCATCCCTATCGCAGGTGGTGTTGTTCCGCGGATTGCCGTCGGTGATCCTGTTGCTGGCCTGGGCCCGCGCCGGGCGCCTATCCATCGTGCCCAGCAGTTGGAAGCTCCATTTCTGGCGCAACCTGTCGGGCGTCAGCTCCATGTGGCTCGGGTTTTTCGCGCTGGCGCACTTGCCGCTGGCGACCGCCACCAGCCTCACGTACACCTCGCCCTTGTTCATCGCCGCCTGGATGCTGGGATGGGGCGGGGCCCAGCGGGATTTGGTGCGCATTCTGTCGGTGGCGCTGGGTTTTCTTGGTGTGATCGCCGTCTTGCGTCCCAGCATAGGCCAGGATGAATGGCTGGCGGCGCTGCTGGGGCTGGGGTCCGGAGCAGCCGCGGCGGTCGCCATGATGCAGATACGCCAGCTGGGCCGCATAGGTGAGCCCGAATGGCGTACGGTGCTGTTCTTTTCCGGCGCGGTTTGCCTGAGCAGTGTGGTCGGGCTGAGCTCCGAAGGGTGGGGCGATACCGACGTCGAAGGCTATGCCTCGCTGACCGGCATCGGGCTATCGGGGCTGTTCGGGCAACTGGCGGTAACGCGCGCTTTCGGCCTGGGATCCGCGCTGTTGACGGCGGCGCTGCAGTACACCACCATCATTTTCGCCGCCATCCTTGGGATGGCGCTCTGGCGCGACCATCTGGACGATATGGCGTGGCTGGGCATGGGATTGATCATCGCCGCGGGCTTGCTGTCGATCTGGCGCACGATGCGCGAGTCGCGGGCGGTGCCGGCGTCCACTCGGGAGAAACAGGCATGACTTCGATGACCTTGATGTCCGTCTCGCAACTGGCGGGCCGGCTGAATGACGCCGACGTACGCGTTTTCGACGTGCGGCATGACCTGGGCGATTTCGCTGCCGGCCGGCGGCAATTCCAGGAATCGCATATCGCCGGCGCGCATTTCCTGGACAACGAACGGGAACTGGCCGGTACGCACACGGGCCGCAACGGCCGCCATCCGCTGCCCGATCGTGCCGCGCTGGCTCAACTGTTGGCTGCCCATGGCGTCGGGCCGCGCACCCTGGTGGTGGGCTACGACGCCAGCGGTGGCCAGTATGCGGCGCATCTGTGGTGGCTGCTGCGCTGGATCGGCCATGACCAGGTCGCCGTTCTCGATGGCGGCTGGCAGGCGTGGACGGCGGCGGGGCTGCCCGTCGAAAGCGGTTCCGGCGCGGTTGCATCCGCGGGCGGCGGCGCGTCGCCGCGCCCGTCCCTGGTCGAATCGGTGGATGCCGATGCCGTGCTGGCCAACCTGCGCGACAAATCCTTTACCGTGGTCGATGCCCGCGCGGCGGCCCGCTATCGCGGCGAAGTGGAACCCATCGATCCCGAGGCCGGCCGCATACCCGGTGCCCTGAATCGTCCGTATACCGACAACCTGGCGGCGGACGGGCGCTTCAAGTCGCCGGCGCAACTGCGCGAGGAATTCCAGGCCGTGCTGGGCGATCGCGCGCCCGCATCGATCGTGCATCAATGCGGCTCTGGCATTACCGCTTCGGCCAATTTGTTCGCCATGGAAGTCGCCGGGCTGGTCGGCTCGCGCCTGTATCCCGGTTCATGGAGCGAATGGATCAGCGATCCTTCGCGGCCGCGGGAAAAGGGCTGACCGGCAAGGCGGGATCAGGGCGCCCGCCGCAAACGCCACGCCGGCCGTGAAAAACGGCGCCATGTAAAAACCCCCGAAAACTGGTCCCGGAGGTCCAGGTTTCGGGGGCCGATTCAGCCATGATACCGTTTTTCATCAAGGATGCGGATCGGTTTCCGCCATGATGCGCCGGTACCATTCGTGGAAGTGCTGCATGCCGTCTTCCATCGGCGACTGGTACGGACCCGCTTCCGATATGCCGCGTTGGTGCAGCGCCTTGCGGCCCGCGTCCATCCGTTCGGCGATCTCGTCGTCTTCCCTGGTGGTCTCCATGTAGGCCGCGCGTTGCGCTTCGACGAACTCGCGTTCGAACGCGACGATTTCTTCCGGGTAGTAGAACTCCACCACGTTCAGGGTGTCCTGCGGACCACGCGGATGCAGGGTCGACAGCACCAGCACGTGCGGATAGACCTCGATCATGTGCGTGGGGAAGTAGGTGGCCCAGATGGCGCCGAAATCCGGTGTTTCGCCCTGACGGAAGTCCAGTACGCGGTCATGCCAGGCGCGGTATATGTCCGATCCCGGATTGGCCAGCGCCTGATGCACGCCGACGCGCTGCACGCTGTGCCAGGGGCCGAAATCCCAGGTCAGGTCGTCGCAGGTCACGAAGCGGCCCAGGCCCGGATGGAAGGGACCGACGTGATAGTCCTCTAGATAGACCTCGATGAAGGTCTTCCAGTTGTAGTTGCACTGGTGGATCTGGACATGGTCGAGCACGTAGTCGCCGAAATCGAATTCCGGTCGCGCGAACAGGCCGCCGATATCCTGCGCCGGATCGCGCGGGCCTTCGAACAGCAGGCCATGGCAATCACGCAGCCGGAAGCGGTCAAGCTTGGCGCAAGGCGTACTGTCGAATTGCGGCGCGCCCAGCAATTCGCCCTGGGCGCTATAGGTCCAGCGATGCAGGGGGCAGACGATATTGCCCCCCGTGGCCCGCAGGCTACCGGTCGTATTGGCGTCGCCCGCCACATTGCCCGCCACGCCGCCCAGCATCAAGGCTTGGCGGTGGCGGCAGACATTTGAGATGAGTTCTATTCCCTGGGGTGTGTGGACAAGGGCACGTCCGCCTTTTTCCTGGACCAGCGTACGCCAATCGCCGATTTCCGGCACCATTTTGCGATGGCCGACGTACAGCGCGGATTGTTTGAAAATGAATTCTTGCTCGCGCTTGAAACGGGCTTCGTCAAAATAGGCACTGACGGGTAGCTGGGTGCGAGCTGGCACAAATTGCGCCATCCGACCAATGTCGGTCATGATTCCCTCCGCTCGGATAAAAAAGCCAGGACGGCACGAATCCGTTCTGGCGCGAAGAAAAATCGGTCTGGCCGATCGAAATTAAGCGGCCATTGTACCCCACCTGCTACAAGCGCGCCCGGCCCGCTTCTCGAAGCGCGTATAAGGACATTTGTTGCATGTTTTATTGCAAGGTCGCGTTGCTTTGGGCACGAGGGATGCCCGAACGGCGGATGCCCGGCCATAAACATGGAAGCCCCCGGGCTGGGCACGGTAATCGGGGATGCCCTGGGGGCCTTGGGCGCGCGATCTCGTACAATTCCAAGATTATTCACAGCAAGCCTTTCCGGAGACACGCTTGGCCTCCACGCAAGCCGATCCGCACGATGACTCCCTTACGCCGACGGGTCGTTCCGCAGCGGAAAACCCAACCTTGAGCGGTACGGCATCCGCGCTTCCGCAGGATTTCGAGACCGCCCTGGCGCAACTCGAGTCGCTGGTCGCCGCCATGGAAGACGGCTCCTTGCCGCTGGAAGAATCGCTGGCGGCCTATCGCCGCGGCGTGGAGCTGACACGTATCTGCCAAGAACGCCTGGCGCAGGCCGAACAGCAGGTGCGTGTGCTGGAAGGCGATCTGCTCCGTCCGCTGGACCCGGGCACCCTGGACGACGAATCGAACGGATGAAGCACTCTCATCACGCCTTTCAGGAATGGCTGGCCGGCCGTGCCGCGCATGTCGAGAGCACTCTGGACGAATTCCTGCCCCCTGTCGACGCCGTGCCGGTACGCCTGCACGAAGCCATGCGCTACGCAGTGCTGGGCGGCGGCAAACGCGTGCGCGCCGCGCTGGTCTATGCGGCGGGACAGGCCTGCCCGATCAGCGGCCACGCCGCGGCGGTCGAGGGCTCGCTGGACCGCGCGGCGGCGGCCGTGGAACTGATACACGCCTATTCGCTGGTGCATGACGACCTGCCGTGCATGGACGACGACACGCTGCGCCGCGGCCGGCCCACCACGCACGTGAAATACGACGAGGCCACGGCCATGCTGGTGGGCGATGCCTTGCAGCCGCTGGCCTTCGAGCTGCTGGCCGAAATGCCGATCGCGCCCGCGCTGGTCGTGCAGGCAACGCAGGCGCTGGCGCGTGCTTCCGGCAGCCTGGGCATGGCGGGCGGGCAGGCGATCGATCTGGAAAGTGTCGGCCGCGAATTGAACCAGGAAGAATTGCAGACCATGCATGGTATGAAGACCGGCGCCATGCTGGCCGTCAGCGTGGCGTTGGGCGGGATCGTGTCGGGAGCGAGCTCCAGCGCGCGGCAAGCCCTGGACGAATACGCGCAGGCCATCGGGCTGGCTTTCCAGGTCGTGGACGACATTCTGGACGTGACGGCTGATGCGGGCAGGCTCGGCAAGACCGTCGGCAAGGATGCCGCTAGCAATAAGCCCACTTATGTTTCGCTTATGGGGCTGGAGCAGGCGCGGGCTTTTGTGCAAGACTTGCATCAAGCCGCATTGCGAGCCTTGGCCCCACTGGGCGAAGGGCGTGCCCGGTTGGCGGAACTGGCCGATTTCATCGTATTGCGAGACCGTTGACGTGCGTTTCCGCGTGATCGGCCCGCGAATTGGTTGCGAAAAGCATGACCACTGAACTCCTGGAATCCATCGGCAGTCCGGCAGATCTGAAGCGATTGGATCGCCGCGCGCTGAAAAAACTGGCCGACGAACTGCGCGCCTTTATCCTGACTTCGGTTTCCCGTACCGGCGGACATCTGTCGTCCAACCTGGGCACCGTGGAACTGACGCTGGCACTGCACCATGTCTTCGATACGCCGCACGATCGCATCGTATGGGACGTGGGTCATCAGTCCTATCCGCACAAGATACTGACCGGCCGCCGCGAAGGCATGGCAAAGCTGCGCCAGGAAGGCGGTATTTCCGGGTTTCCGCGCCGCTGCGAATCCGAGTACGACGCCTTCGGCACCGCGCATTCGTCGACCTCGATTTCGGCTGCGCTGGGCATGGCCGTGGCGTCGCGCAATGCCGGCATCGCGCGCCAGCATATCGCCGTGATCGGCGACGGCGCGATGTCGGCCGGCATGGCCTTCGAGGCCATGAATAACGCGGGCGTTACGCCCGACATCAATCTGCTGGTGATCCTGAACGACAACGACATGTCGATCTCGCCGCCGGTGGGGGCGCTGAACCGCTACCTGGCGCGCCTGATGTCGGGACGCTTTTATGCGGCCGCCAAGAACGTCGGCAAGGCCGTGCTGCAGCACGTGCCGCCTGTGCTGGAGCTGGCACGCCGCATCGAAGAGCACGCCAAGGGCATGGTGACGCCGGCCACGCTGTTCGAGGAATTCGGCTTCAACTACGTCGGGCCAATCGACGGCCATGATCTGGACGCGCTGGTGCCGACGCTGCAGAACCTGAAAGTTCTGCAGGGATTGCAGTTCCTGCACGTGGTGACCCGCAAGGGGCAGGGCTACAAGCTGGCCGAGGCGGATCCCGTGCTGTACCACGGCCCGGGAAAATTCGATCCCGCGGTCGGCATCGTGCCCGCCAAGGCGCCTTCCAAAACCACCTTCACGCAGGTCTTCGGGCAATGGCTGTGCGACATGGCCGAACAGGATGAAAAGCTGGTGGGTATTACACCCGCCATGCGGGAAGGCAGCGGACTGGTGGAATTCGAGCGCCGTTTCCCGTCGCGCTACTTCGACGTCGGCATCGCCGAACAGCACGCCGTCACGTTTGCCGCCGGCCTGGCCTGCGAACGGCAGAAGCCGGTGGTGGCCATTTATTCGACCTTTATGCAGCGCGGCTACGATCAATTCATTCACGATGTGGCCTTGCAGAACCTGGACGTGACTTTCGCGTTGGACCGGGCGGGTCTGGTGGGCGCCGACGGGGCGACCCATGCCGGCAACTACGACATCGCTTTCCTGCGCTGCGTGCCCAACATGGTGGTTGCCACGCCGTCCGAC
>DATJHN010000228.1:0-8525 GCA_035493915.1 Bordetella sp. | reverse complement strand
CCGTATCCCACCACGCTGGTACTGCAGGCCATCGCCGCGAATCGCGTATCGGCCGTGCTGGACATGAAAACCATCATGTCCAAGGCCCAGAACAATGACATGGGCAACAAGTTTCTTACCACTAACACTGCCTGCGTCGGTCCCTACCGACTGGCCAGCTGGCATGCCGGCGAATCGGTGGTGCTGCAGGCCAACGACGACTACTGGGGCCCCAAGCCCGCCTTGAAGCGGATACTCATTCGCCACGTGGCGGAGCCCGGGACGCAGCGGCTGTTGCTGGAGAAGGGTGACGTCGATGTGGCGCGCGACCTGGGTTCGGACGACCTGGCCGCGATGGAGAAGTCCAAGGACCTTTCCATCGTCAAGGTGCTCAAGCCGCAGCTGGTGCTCTGGAGTTTCAACACGGCCGATCCCATCTTCGCGAACGAGAAAGTCCGCCTGGCCATGCGCTACCTGGTGGACTACGACGGCCTGGGCAAGACCGTCATGGCCTACATGGGGGTGCCCCGCGCCAGCTTCGTGCAATTGGGCGCCACCGGCGCGCTGGATGCCAAGGCCGGCGAGCCTTTCAAGCTGGATCTGGCCAAGGCCAAGCAACTGCTGACCGAGGCAGGCTACCCGAACGGCTTCAAGGCCTCGGTATTGATAGGCACGCTGCCTTATGCGTCGCCGGTCGCCGAGAGCGTGCAGCAGAACGCGGCCAAGGTGGGTGTGACGCTGACGCTGGAACGCATGGCCAACAGCCAGTTGTTCAGTCGCATCCGTGGCCGCGAATACCAGACCGGCATGCAGGCGTGGCAAACCAGCGTCCCGGACGCCCACGGCAATGCCTCGCGCATGGTCTACAACCCGGACAACCGGGCCGAGGCCAAGCTGACCCAGTACCCGGTCTGGCGCACCTCGTGGCAGGACAAGGGAATGAATGCGGAGGTGGATGCCGCGCTGCTCGAAGGCGACCCCGCCAAGCGCAACGCCATGTATGCCCGCTTGCAGGAAGAGTGGATGCAGAAGGGGCCGATCGCCGTCATGTTCCAGACCTATGACGTGGCCGGCGTGCGCAAGGAGGTCCATGATTGGACCTGGAACGGCTTTCGCGTCTATTACGACAGCGCGTCTAAGTAGGAGTGGCGCATGACGACGGCAACTCCGGCAATAACCGAACCGGAAGTCCCGCGGCAGCCGCGGCGCCACGATCCTGCCCAGGCACGCAAGCGCCTGGTGGCGAAGGCCCGGGTCGTGGGCCGCACGGCGCTATCGGTCTGTATCACGCTGGTGGGGCTGGCCGCGCTGACGTTCTTCATCGGCCGGCTGCTGCCGCTGGATCCAGTCGTTGCGGTGCTGGGGGATAACGTCACCAAGGAAGCCTATGACGCGATGTACCACCAGCTCGGGCTGGACCAGCCGCTGATCGTCCAGTTCGGCTCCTACCTGCACGGCATCCTGACGCTGGACCTGGGAACGTCGCTGACCACTGGTAAACCGGTGCTGCAGGATATCGCGCGCGTGTTTCCCGCCACGCTGGAGTTGGCCAGCGTGGCGGTCCTTATCGGGACCGGCCTGGGCATTCCGGCCGGCGTCTTCTCGGCGATGTATCGCGATACCTGGCTGGACCACGTGGTGCGCGTCATCGGGCTGCTGGGCCACTCCACGCCGAATTTCTGGCTGGGCCTGATGGGACTGGTGCTGCTGTACGGCACGCTGGGGTGGATCGGCGGGCCGGGACGTATCGACCTGGCCTACGAATTCGACCTGGCGGACGGCACAGGTTTTTACCTGCTGGACGCCGCGCTGTCGGGCAACTGGGACGCTTTTGCCAATGTGTTCAGCCACATCGTCCTGCCGGCGTCCATCCTGGGATTCAGCGCCATGGCATATATCAGCCGCATGACGCGCAGCTTCATGATCGAGCAACTGGGCCAGGAGTATGTGGTCACGGCGCGCGCCAAGGGTCTGTCCTGGGCGCGCACGGTATGGATACACGCCTTTCGCAATGTCGCCGTGCAAGTGGTCACCGTGGTCGCGCTGTCGTACGCCTTTCTGCTGGAAGGCGCCGTACTGATCGAAACGGTCTTCGCCTGGCCCGGCTTCGGGCGCTACCTGACCAATGCGCTGCTGGCCGGCGACATGAATGCGGTGGTCGGCTGCACTCTGTTGATCGGCCTGATATTCGTGGTCCTGAACCTTCTTTGCGATCTTCTGTACCGGATCGTCGACCCTAGAACACGGTGAGACCCGCCATGCATACCAAGACCGGCGGCGTGACGCCGCGCGCGCGATTCTCGGAATGGATAAGGGCGCCGATCCCGCAGTCGCCCTGGCATGCCCGCGTCCAGCAGGCATGGCTCAGGTGGCGCCGCCTGGCGGGCAACCCGCCCGCCATGATGGGTTTTTGCGTGATCGTGGCTTTCGTGCTGGTAGCCATCCTGGCGCCGCTACTGGCCACGCACGACATCTATGCGCAGAACCTGACCGCGCGGCTGCAACCGCCCTCGGCACGGCATTGGCTGGGCACCGACGAGTTGGGCCGCGATGTATACAGCCGGCTGGTCTACGGCACTCGCATCACGCTGTATATCGTCGGCCTGACCGCGGTCATCGTTGCGCCCATCGGCTTGCTGGCGGGAACCGCCGCGGGTTACTTCGGCGGCTGGGCGGATATCGTCATCATGCGCGCGGTCGACATTTTCCTGGCCTTCCCCAGCCTGATACTGGCGCTGGCCTTCGTCGCCGCGCTGGGACCGGGCATCGAAAACGCGGTCGTGGCGATTTCCCTGGCGTCCTGGCCTCCTATCGCCCGCCTGGCGCGCGCGGAAAGCCTGGCGATACGCAAGTCGGATTTCATCGCGGCGGTGCGGCTGCAGGGCGCATCACCGGCGCGCATCATCCTGGGCCACGTTGTTCCCATGTGTTTGACGTCGGTGGTGGTGCGCGTGACCCTGAACATGGCGTCCATCATCCTGACGGCCGCGGGGCTGGGCTTCCTGGGACTGGGCGCGCAGCCGCCCAGTCCGGAATGGGGCGCCATGCTGTCGTCCGGACGTCAATTCCTGATGACGGCATGGTGGATCGCCGCCGTGCCAGGCTGCGCCATTCTATTGGCCGGGCTGGCGTTCAATCTATTCGGCGATGGCCTGCGCGACATTATGGATCCTCGCAATGGCTGACACGCTGCTGGAAGTCGAAGGCCTGAACGTGCGCTTCGAGAGCGCGCGCCAGAGCCACCACGCCGTGCGCGGCGTCTCGTTCGCCATCGGACGCCAGAAGGTCGGTATCGTCGGCGAATCGGGCTCGGGCAAGTCGCTGACGGGCCGCGCCATCATGAAACTCGCGCCCAAGGCCGCGCGGATCGAAGCCGGCAAGATCAACTTCGACGGCATCGACCTGCTGGCCGCCTCGGAAAGGCGAATGCGCGCCATACGCGGCAACAGGATCTCGATGATCCTGCAGGACCCGAAGTTCTCCCTGAATCCCCTTATGCGGATCGGTAACCAGATCACCGAGGCGTACCGGCTGCATCATCGCGCGAACGCCGCGCAGGCGCGCGCCAAGGCGCTGCAGATGCTGGAATCCGTGGATATCCGCGATCCGGAGCGCGTGTTTCGGCAGTATCCGCACGAGGTGTCCGGGGGCATGGGCCAGCGCGTCATGATCGCTATGATGCTGATCCCCGAACCTGACCTGATCGTCGCGGACGAGCCGACATCGGCGCTGGACGCGACCGTGCAGCGGCAGGTGCTGCGCATCCTGGACGATCTGGTCACGCGCCGGGGCGCGGGGCTGCTGTTCATCAGCCACGACCTGAACCTGGTCGCCGATTTCTGCGATCGCGTCCTGGTGATGTACGCCGGCCAGATCCTGGAGGACATTCCCGCCCGCGAGCTGCGCCACGCGCGTCATCCCTATACCCGGGCGCTGCTGGACTGTCTGCCGCGCCTGGACCGCAAGGTCGATACGCTGGCCACCGTGTCGCGGGACCCGGCGTGGCTGCTTCCGGTGCAGCCGGCGGGCGGGGTGCTCGCATGATGCGGGCCGGAGAGCGCATCGTCGAGACGATAGGCCTGCGCGTGGCGTTCGGCGAAGGCGCGGATGCCAGAACGGTGGTGGACGATGTCTCCTTCCAGGTACTGGCGGGGCAGTCCTTCGGCCTGATCGGCGAATCCGGTTGCGGCAAGTCCACGCTGCTGCGCGCCATCGCCGGCCTGAATGCCGATTACCGCGGCTCCATCCTGCTGCAGGACAAGGAAATCGGACGCGCGCGCGACAAGGCGGCTTACCGCTGCATCCAGATGGTGTTCCAGGACCCTTATGCATGCCTGCACCCGCGCAAGATGGTGCAGCAGGCGCTGCTGGAACCGCTGGTCATTCATGGGATGGACCAGCGCCAGGATCGCGTCGACGACGCCCTGCTGGCGGTCGGGCTGGGGCCGGCATTCCGCTACCGCTATCCGCACGAACTGTCGGGCGGTCAGCGCCAGCGCGTCGCCATCGCCCGCGCGCTGATCATCGAGCCGGAAATCCTGCTCCTGGACGAACCCACGTCGGCGCTGGACGTCTCCGTTCAGGCGGAGATCCTGAACCTGCTGAAGACGCTGCGCACGCAGCGTGGCCTGACGTACATCATGGTGAGCCACAACCTTGCCGTCGTCGCCCACCTGTGCAACAGGGTCGCCGTGATGGAGCGTGGCCGGCTCATCGAGGAAATGAGCGAGGACGATGTCCGCCACGGACGCGCGCGCGAGCCGTATTCCCGCGCCTTGCTGAACGCGAACATGCCATACCATGGTGGGACGGCGGGTAGCGCGGCATAGCGGCAGGGGGCTACCGCGGCGTGGCCCGCGCCGGGTTTCTCGCTGAATCCTCAGGCGCTACGCCGCCGCGCCGATCCAACTCGCGGGCTGGCTCCGTACCACGCTCGCGCCGACGGCCGACCAGAACCGCTCGACCACGGGCCGGTTGTTTGTCAGCGAACGATAGAGGCGGATTTCCGCGTCCAGCGTCCACGACGCATCGCCCGCCGCGACCAGCGTGCCTGCGTTGAGCTCAGCGCGGACCAGGCTTTCCGCTATCCACGCCGCGCCGGCCCCCGTCAAGGCCATGGCCTTCAGTCCGGCGCCCACCGCGTTCTGGTAGACCGTTTTAAGCGGCAAGGGACGCTGCGCCAGCATCTCGCGCAGCGCATTGCCCAGGAAGGCCGAGGGGCCGTAGCTGAGGTAGCGGATGGCGGGCCCGTCCGTGCGTATGGCATGCACCGGTTTGCCGTCGCGATCCGGCACGCTCACCGGCAGGACTTTCTCGTAGCCCAGGCTATGAAAGGGGTAGTTTGCGGCATCCATGGCCAAGGGCACGAGAGGATGCGCGTAGGTAAGCAGGAAATCGCTTTCGCCGCGAGTCAGGCTGGCGACGTTGTCGGCCATCGGGGTATGGGCGTCGTTGAGCCGCCAGCTGAAGATGCCGCAGGCGTCGCCCAGCGATTGCACCCAGTTGGGAAAGAAGGTCAGCGACAAAGTGCTAAGCATGGAAAACGACAGCACGTCTTCCAGGACGGGTTCATGGCGGCCGATTTCCTCGCGCGTTGCCTGTAAAAGATGCAGCAGTTCGCGCGCGCGGGGTAGCAGGTCTTCGCCGCTGCGGCTAAGCCGCACTGGCGTGACCGTGCGGTCGAACAGGCTGACGCCCAGCCATTGTTCCAGTTGCTGTATACGCCTGCTCAAGGCCGATTGGGTGACATGCCGCAGGCCCGCCGCGCGCGAAAAGCTTTGCGTTTCGGCCACGCTCAGAAAATCCGCCAGCCATTTCAGTTCCATGCTGCGCCCTTGGATGGCCCCGTCGATCGGAACGGTTGGCGCCGTGGCCCCCAGTGGGGCCGAGGCGTCCCGGAACCGGGTCGCGAGGTTTCTTATCAGGCGATTATGAGCGACAACGCCGCCGTTGAGCTCCAGGGTTAACCCGGGCCGCGGTCAGCCGCGCCGTATCTTCGCGCGCTCAATCCGCGCGCACGTAATCCGGATACCGCTTGCAGATATCTTCCACCTGGCTGAGCGTGCCCGACAAATGCTCCCGCAATGCCTGCTGCGCGCGTGGCGCATCCTGCGCGACGATGGCGTCCAGCACGCGTTGATGGTCCTGCAGGATGCGTTCGGCCTTGCCGGCTTCGGGCAGATGCAGGCGGCGCAGGCGGTCGACGTGGCCGCTGTAGCGCTGTTCCAGCTCCCACAGGTTGGCGACGTCGGCTGCTTCGTGCATTTCGCGGTGGAAGGCCTGGTCGGCGGCGATGAACTGGCTGTACGCATTGGCCGCCAGGCTGGCGCGCTGCAGATCGATGTGGGCTTGCAGGCGCGCGGCGAGCAGGGCGTCCGGACGGCCCGCCAGGACGTGGACGATTTCCAATTCCAGCGAACGGCGCAGGAAATGCGCCTGGCGCGCGGCGACGATGTCGATGCGGCTGACTTCGGTGGTGTGCTGCGGAAAGATATCGACCAGGCCTTCCTCGCTGAGCCGCAGCAGCGCATCGCGGATTGGCGTCTGGCTCAGGCCGAAGGCTTCGGCCAGTTCAGGCCGCGGCAGCACCGTACCGGGCGCAAGTTCGAGCGATACGATCAATTCGCGCAGTTTTTCGAAGACCTGCGGCGCCGCGTGGCGGGAGCGGTCCAGGCGTAGCGAGGATAGGGTTTCCGTCAGGGACATGGATCTGCGAAGTGGCCGGCCGGCGGTCATTCTATGGCGGGGCGCGCGGCTGGAGTTAGGATACAAAACGGGACCGGAATTGTAGCGGGTGGGATGCGTTGACATACTAATACATTAGTGTTTCAATGCCGCCGAGACAAGCCACGCCACGTCCGGCAGCCTTAGAAAATCTAAACGAGTGGAATCCATGACACGTACTTACGAGAGCCTGCGCAGCGCGCGCTGGATGGCCAAGGACGACCTGCGCTCCTTTGGCCACCGTTCCCGCATGATGCAGATGGGTTACGGGCCGGACGACTGGGTTGGCCGTCCCATCATCGCCATCATTAATACCTGGTCCGATCTGCAGCCTTGCCATATGCACTTCAAGGAGCGCGTGGCGGACGTCAAGCGCGGCGTCCTGCAGGCCGGCGGGTTTCCGGTTGAGCTGCCGGCGCTGTCTGTGTCGGAATCCTTCGTCAAACCCACCACCATGCTCTACCGCAACATGCTGGCGATGGAGACGGAAGAGCTGCTGCGCAGCCATCCGGTGGACGGCGCGGTGCTGATGGGCGGCTGCGACAAGACCACGCCCGGACTGATCATGGGCGCCATCAGCGCGGGCCTGCCCTGTGTCTACGTGCCGGCCGGCCCGATGCTGCGCGGCAACTGGAAGGGCAAGGTACTGGGTTCGGGTTCGGACGCCTGGAAGCTCTGGGATGAGCGGCGCGCCGGCAATATCAGCAAGGTCGAATGGACCGAGGTGGAAGGCGGCATCGCGCGCAGCTACGGTACGTGCATGACGATGGGTACCGCCAGCACCATGACCGCCATCGCGGACGCCATCGGCATGACGCTGCCGGGCGCGTCGTCGATTCCGGCGGCCGACGTCGGCCATATGCGCATGGCCGCCGAATGCGGCCGCCGCGCTGTCGAGATGGTGTGGGAAGACCTGACGCCGCAGAAAATCCTGACGGTGGCGTCCTTCAAGAACGCCATCAACGTCGCCATGGCGATGGGTTGTTCCACCAATGCCATCGTGCATCTGGTCGCCATGTCGCGCCGTGCCGGTTGCGCTGTCGGGCTGGACGATTTCGATGCGGCCAGCCGCAAGGTACCGGTCATCGCCAATATCCGTCCCAGCGGCGATACCTACCTGATGGAAGACTTCTATTACGCCGGCGGACTG
This sequence comes from Bordetella sp., assembly GCA_035493915.1. GTDB lineage: Bacteria > Pseudomonadota > Gammaproteobacteria > Burkholderiales > Burkholderiaceae_B > Bordetella_C. The sequence continues at coordinate 673 of DATJHN010000228.1, read as the reverse complement.
CTCGGCCTGATGAACCGGTTGAAGGGTCACCTGGACCTGTCGGCCATGACGGTGAACGGCAAGACGCTGGGCGAGAACATCCAGGGCGCCGAGGTCTACAACGACGACGTGATCCGGCCGCTGGACAATGCCATCTATGACGAAGGCGCGCTGGCCGTGCTGCGCGGGAACATCGCGCCCGACGGCTGCGTCATCAAGCCCAGCGCCTGCGCGCCGCAATACCTGCAGCACACGGGCCCGGCGCTGGTGTTCGACGACTACCCCAGCATGAAAGAGGCGGTGGAAGATGAAAACCTGGACGTTACCGCCGACCACATTCTGATCCTGCGCAATGCGGGTCCGCAGGGCGGTCCCGGCATGCCGGAGTGGGGCATGCTGCCGATCCCGACCAAGCTGGTAAAGCAAGGTGTGCGCGACATGTTGCGTCTGTCGGATGCACGGATGAGCGGCACCAGCTATGGCGCCTGCATCCTGCACGCGGCGCCTGAATCCTATATCGGCGGTCCGCTGGCCCTGGTTCGCACGGGCGATCTGATCACGGTGGACGTGCCGGCGCGCAGCATCCACCTGAATATCAGCGACGAGGAAATGGCCGCGCGCCGCGCCGCGTGGAAGCAGCCGGAGCGCCGCTACGAGCGTGGCTATGGCTGGATGTATTCCAAGCACATCCTGC
>DATJHN010000227.1:0-5998 GCA_035493915.1 Bordetella sp. | reverse complement strand
CCGGAGCTGGGCCAGGCGGTCGTGGTGGAAAACCGCATGGGCGCGGGGTCGACCATAGGCACGGATTTCGTCGCCAAGTCGGCGCCCGACGGCTATACGCTGGTGCTTATTTCCACGACGCACGTCATCGGACCATGGCTGTACAAAAAACTGCCTTATGACGCGATCAAGAGCTTCGCGCCGATTACCAAGCTGGTGGACAGCCCGTATGTCCTGGTCGTCAATCCCAAGGTGCCGGTCAAGAGCGTGGGTGAATTGATCGCGCTGGCCAAGTCAGAGCCCGGAAAACTGGATTACGCGTCGTCGGGCAACGGCAGCAGCCAGCACCTGGCGGCGGCGTTGTTCGCGACCATGGCCGGCATCAAGATCACCCACGTACCGTACCGGGGCAGCGGCCAGGCCCTGAATGACATCATCGGCGGGCAGGTATCCATGGGCTTCCTTGGCGTGACGGCGGCCTTGCCGCAGATCGCCGCGGGACGACTGCGCGCGCTGGCCGTCACGACCAGGCAGCGATCGCCCGACCTGCCGAATGTCCCGACGCTGGACGAGGCCGGCATCAAGGGCTACGAAGCAAACATCTGGCTGGGCCTGCTGGCGCCGGCCGGCACGCCCAAGCCCGTCCTGGACAAGCTGCATGACGCCACTGCCAAGGTGATGCAGGGCCCGGAAGCCGCGAAGGCGCTGGCCACCGCGGGACTGACGCTGAGCCTGAGCAGCGAAGCCGATTTCGGATCATTGCTGGAGTCGGAGTCGGCCAAGTGGGGCAAGGTGGTGCAGGACACCGGGGCGACGGTGAACTGACAAACCCGCGCTGGATACCGGGGTGTTGCGGTTAGGGAAGCTGGCCGGGGTATCCATCCAGCGCCAGGCTGATCTGCTGGCGGATATCCCAATCTTCCAGCCTGGCCTGCACCGGCCCATAGAACGCCGCATCGCGGATCACGAACATCGCCGGCAGGTGGAAGACTTCATAGCGTTCCACCAGCCCGCCGTTATCTCCCGCATCCACCCAGCATAGCCGTTCGACCGGCAAGTCCATCTCGGGCAGGCGTTCGCGTGCCAGCCGGCAATTGCCGCAGGTGCGGCTATGGAATACCAGCAGCGACAGGCCTTTCGCGTCCAACAGGAAGCGGTCGGCCGTGCCGTCGTTCAATTCGATCTGTTCCATGGGGATTGCACTTCAGGCAAGCGGACAGCGGGCATCTTAGCGCGCCCATGACCATATCGCGTGGCGAGGTGACCGGTTCGACATTCCGGCAGATGCCGGCTCGCCAGACTCGCTGGTTGACGCCGGCATGCCATGACGATGGCTGCATGACATCGCATTTCGCCAGGAGTGGTTAAGATAAGCCCAACCCGTATCCTCCCGAGGCGACATGCAATCGAACAGCTTCTTCGAATCCCTGGGCAGTTTTCTGGGCGGCATCGTCCGCTCTATCGTTGATGTGCTGCGCTGGCTGCTGGGTGGCATCGGCCGGGCAATCAGCCAGTTTTCCGAAGGCGTGGCCCATGCCATGGGCGTGAGCCCCAATCTGTTCAATTACGCCGTGCTTATCATCGGCGTATTGATGCTGATCGCGGCAATACGCGCCTTGTTTCGGCGATCCATACTGGGATTCCTGGTCTGGGCCGTACTGGCCGTGCTGGTATTCGGAGCATTGATCGGTTAAGCCGATCACCCCAAAGGCAGGACCCGTTCACGAGAGAGGGCCGCGGCGGCACGATCGGCGGCCATCGAAACTGTGGGAGAACGCACATGGCGGAAGGCAGCATACGCACTGGCATCGGAGGCTGGACGTTCGAACCCTGGCGCAAGACTTTCTATCCCGACGACCTGCCGCACAGCCGCGAGCTGGAATACGCCAGCCGGCAGGTCACCGCTATCGAGGTCAACGGCACCTACTACAGCACGCAGAAGCCCGCGTCCTTCGCGCGCTGGCGCGACGAGACGCCCGACGACTTCGTGTTTTCGCTGAAGGCGTCCCGTTACGCGACCAATCGCCGCGTGCTGGCGGAAGCTGGTGAATCCATCCAGCGCTTCGTCGGTAGCGGGATCACCGAACTGGGCGACAAGCTGGGGCCCATCGTCTGGCAGTTCGCGCCCACCAAGGCTTTCGATGCCGACGACTTCGGAGCTTTCCTGGCCTTGCTGCCGGACAAGGTCGACGGCCGCCGCATCCGCCACGTCATGGACGTGCGCCATGACAGTTTCATGGATGCCGCCTACTTGAAGCTGGCGCGCAAGTTCAAGGTGGCGACCGTCTTTACCGATTCCGACAAGTTTCCGTCCTTTGCCGACCTGACCGGGGATTTCGTCTACGCGCGGCTGATGCAGGCCAGCCCCGACAACCGTGCCGGCTACCCGCCCAAGGCCTTGCAGGCCTGGGCCGAACGCGCGCACGCATGGGCCGCGGGTGGACAGCCCGACGACCTGCCGTATGCCGACGCGGCGAAAGCCAAGGCACGCGCCAAGGGCAGGGATGTTTTCATTTTCTTCATCAATGGCCACAAGGAAAAAGCGCCAGCGGCCGCCCAGGCTTTGCTGGAGAAGTTGAAAAAATGAAGCTTCGACCGCGACCTTGCCGGTATGCTGACGTTCATGACGCGCACTCTCGCGCGTCTTTTCCTTGACTCCGACGATCATGACGCGCACCAACGAATACGGACAAGGTATCGGCGACCCGGTACCGGGCTGGACACCTCGCCAACGCCCCCCAGCTACATCCACGCAGGGGCGTTTTTGCCGCATTGAACCCCTGGATCCCACCCGTCATGGCGTGGATCTTTACCAGGCATACAGCCAGGCGTCCGATGGCCGGCTCTGGACCTATCTGTCCAATGAACCGTTCCAGGACGCCGCGTCGTTCGACGCCTACATGGCGAAGGCCGCCGCCAGCACCGACCCGATGCACCATGCCATCATCGACCTGGCGTCGGGCAAGGCCATCGGCACCGCCGCGCTGATGCGCATCGATCCCGTCAACGGCGTCATCGAAGTAGGGCACGTCGCGTATTCACCGCTGCTGCAGCGCACTGCGCACGCCACCGAGGCACAGTACCTGTTCATGAAGCGGGTATTCGAAGAACTGGGCTATCGCCGTTTCGAATGGAAGTGCGACAGCCTGAACGAACCGTCGCGCAAGGCGGCCGTCCGCTACGGGTTTACCTTCGAGGGCATTTTCCGCCAGGCCATCGTCTACAAGGGCCGGACGCGCGATACCGCGTGGTACTCCATGCTGGACAGCGAGTGGCCCGCATTGCGCGGCGGCTACGAGGCCTGGCTGGCGCCGGAAAATTTCGACGCGCAAGGCCGGCAGCGCCGCACGCTGGCCGCCTGCATGGCCGGGAACGGGGCGTAGGCATGGGCGCCGACAGCGCGGAAGCGGGGCTCCATGGCGCGACCGGCGCCGGTAGCGCCGCAATGGATCCCGATGACGTGACGGCCGCGGATAACGCGGAAGCAGCGCGCCTGATAGATAGCCTGGATTTGCAGCCGCATCCCGAAGGCGGCTATTACCGCGAGACCTATCGCGCGGAAGAAGCGGTGCATCGCCCGGCCCTGGCGGTCGATCGATCCGCGGGCACGGCGATCTATTACCTGCTGAGCGGCGACGCCTGGTCGGCATGGCATCGCATAAAGTCCGACGAGATTTGGCATTTCTATGCCGGTGGTCCATTACTGGTGCACGTGCTGGACGGGCAGGGCGGTTTGACGACGCACCGGCTGGGCAACGCAATCGTGGATTCCGGCTGCGTATTCCAGGCGGTCGTGCCCGCAGGCTGCTGGTTCGCCGCCGAACGTGTGCGGCCCGACCGCTATACGCTGGCTGGCTGCACGGTGGCGCCTGGCTTCGAGTTCAGCGATTTCGAGCTCGCCGACGCGGATGGTCTGGCCGCGGACTATCCGGCGCATCGGGCGCTGGTGGCCAGGCTGGCGCCGCGCAGGCCTTGATCAACGTTGGCGTTTATCCGCACCGGCCTTCAGGCACCGGTGTTTATCAGCGCTGGCGTTGATGGCGTGCGCGCGATTCGCAAGGCGCGATCAGGGGCGCGCGCCGAACCCCGCGCCAGGGCGAGTTACCATAGCTGGGTCTCTTGCCTTTCCCTCGCGGCCACATCGACATGCCCTTGCTTCGCTCCGACATCGATAGATTCCGGCATCGCCACGCCCGCTCGTCCTTCACGCTTTCATCGTCGCGTTCCTCCGGTGCGGTCGCCCGCTGGCTTCCCGTCATTGTGCTGGCCGCTGCCGGCATCGTGGGATGCGCGCAGCCGGGGACCAGCGCGTCGGCGCAGGCGGTGACGCCCACTACCGGCAACGCGCCGGCTACGGGTACGCCAGGCACAAGCGCGGCGGGTGTGGGCGCGCCAGGCACGGGCGGCACATCGCCGATGAATACCCCGACGGCGTATCCCGCGGCATCCAGCGGCGTCGCCCCAGAACAGCAGGACCGCGATCCGGCCCAATGTCTGGCCACGCTGCGCGTATCGGCGCCGGCGAACGGCGTCAGCGTGGCCGATTTCGACCGCTACACCCAGGGCACCAAGCTGCTGGCGGTGACCGTGGCGGCGGCCCAGGCGCAGCCGGAAGGCAAGGAAACCTGGTGGGACTATATCGCCAAGACCGTCGACGATCAGCGCGTGGCCGACGGCAAGGCGGTCATGGACAAATCACGCGACGCGCTGGGCGCGATCGACGACCGGTACCAGATCGACAGCGAACCGCTGGTGGCGATCTTCGGTATTGAAACCAACTTTGGTTCGCAGCTGGGCAAGGTCGACGTGCTGAATGCGTGGCTGACGCGGGCCTGCACCGAACAGAAGCCCTTGTGGGTAAAGAACGTGTACGCGTCGGTGCGGCTGCTGCGCGATGGCACCGTGACGCGCGATCACTTCATCGGGTCGTGGAGCGGCGCGTTCGGCATGACGCAATTCATCCCGACGTCCTTCTATGAACTGGCCGCCGACGGCGACGGCGATGGCCGTATAGACCTGTACGGATCGCTGCCGGACGCGTTGGCATCCACGGCCAATCATCTGCTCAAGCGCAGGGCTACCTGGACGCGCGGCATGCCGGCGGTCATCGAAGTACGCTTGCCGCCGGCGATGGTTGCGACGCTGCCGGCATCGCCGGACGATGAAATCATGAATCGCGACGACCGCCGTTCGCTGTCGCAATGGAGCGATGCCGGCGTCACGCGTGCCGACGGTACGCCACTCGCCGGGCTGGTGCTGCCGCAGCCATGGCAATCCGTGCAGGCTTATCTGTTCGCGCCCACCGGATCGCAAGGGCCTGTGTTCCTGGCGACCGGCAATTTCGATGCGATCCTGCACTACAACCAGTCGCACAAATATGCGCTTGCCGTCAGTCTGTTGACGAACCGGCTCAAAGGCGGTCCTGGTTTGATTGCCGCATGGCCGACCGACGATCCTGGATTGTCGCGGGCGCAGATCAAGGATTTGCAGGTGCTGCTGGCCGCGCACGGCTACGACATCGGCACGCCTGACGGTATTCCCGGCAGCAAGACGCGCCAGGCCGTGGCGGCCGAACAGCAACGCCTGGGCCTGCCGCAGGATGGCCGCGTAGGCTACAAAATCTATAGCGCTTTGCTGAACAACAAGTAAGGCTAATCTTTACAGCGACGGCAGCACCAGATCGGCCGTGCCCGGACGTACCCAGCGTACGCATTCGCGCGTGGTGTCGATACAGCCGCCATCGATATACACGCCGCGCGGTTCACGCAGGCGCACCATCTGACGCAGGATGCGCTCGACTTTCTCGGGATCCGCCATCGATTCCCGTACGCGTGCTTCCACGTGCGTTTCGTCCAGGCGCAAGATGCCGCGCTCGTCAGTGCGGACACCATGGCGCCAGTGATAGATCTCCACGCACTTGGCGGTCAGGCTGAAGGGTTGCCTGTGCTTCCAGAAATTGTTGAACATGCCGCCGCCCAGGTAGAACACCCAAGAGCCCTCGAAGCCTTCCACGTTGGAA
>DATJHN010000226.1:0-10308 GCA_035493915.1 Bordetella sp. | reverse complement strand
TGGACCACCAAGGACAACATCATCGATTACTACCAGATCCAGGGAAACTGCGGGCTCTGGGATGCCGGCTTCGGCAATACCGGTGCACTGCACCGCATAGGCATAAATTGACGTAGTTGGACCTTAAGGGACCCATGTCCTCCAGGGCGCGCAGGCGTCCGCGATTCGCGACGGCTGTACCCTTCGGGGCAGGCCGACATGGTGTTCTCTACGCGGTTCGAGGCCCAGCCTTACATCAAGTCGGGAAAATTACGTGCCATTGCCGTGACGAGTTTTCAGCGCATGGACAACTCCCCCGATTTGCCGACGGTGGCGGAAAGCGGGTTGCCGGGCTTCGAGGTTTCGCAGTTCTACGGCCTGCTGGTGCCGGCGGGCACGCCTTCCCAAGCCATTGCGGTCATCAATAGGAATGTCAGCGCGGCGCTTCAGTCTCCCGATATCGTGAAACGCTATGGTGAAGAAGGCGTCCGGGTTGTCACGTCCAACCCACAGGACTTTCGCGAATTCCTGGCCAAGCAGATAGCCGAATTCGAGTCGCTGGCATCAGAGGATTCAAGCGCCTGGGGGGCAACTGCAAAGTAGAGGTACCTATTACGTTCGTTGCCACCGCGCTGCTTTGCGAGCAGAATCCTCCGAAACCGTAATCCCACGTAGAAAACTGCCACGCGCGCTGTCTTCCAGGAGAACAGCCATGTGTTCAATATGCAGGCTTCGTTTCCCGGATACGGATATCGTGTCTACGTCCAGACGCTCGATGCTAGGTGCCCTGGGATCTGTTGTTCTGGCTGGCACATCGGGCATGTTTCCCCGGGTGAGTTCGGCGCAGGCCTATAAGCCCGGCAATGTGCGAGGCATGAACAGCAGTTGCAGGCGACGCCGGGGTTGCCCGTCATGTCCCCGCGCCGTGATCCCAGTGGTCCACCCCACGCGGGCCGGCATCACGGCGATGCTCGCGGTCCCGGACCCGTTCCAGGCATAGCCTGATGCTTTCCGACAGCGTTTCCGCTGTCACCTTCACGATCGGCGAAAGCGGTTTGCGCGCGTCGATGGCCACCCGGATGACCTGGGGTTCCGCGCCCTGGTCCCGCACCGGCACGAAGTGCAGGCTGCCATCCAGCAGTTCCGGCGCTGCGTCCAGCTCCGACGTCACGGATACGTACCGTCCCGTTCCCGCGAGCTGTTTGATCAGGGCCAGGGAGTTGGTCTCTATCCGATTCTGGTGGTCGCCGAAGAGCCAGCTGTAGTGGGATTCGAGATAGCGACGGATGAACAGACTCTTGCTCTGTAAGGCCACCGGATAACCGCAAATTTCCTGCAGGCTGACCGACGCCTCATTCGCCAGTGGGTGATCCGGCGCGACTATGCAGCCCAGCGGCAGTTCGCTTTCCCACAGGACATGCAGATGGCGGCCCGGCGACAGGTTGAACGCGGCCGCCAGGTCGGCGGTGCCGTCGAGCAGCGCGGCGCTGGCCTCGTCGGTATTGCAGATCTCGATCGAGAGCGAAATATTGGGGTGCCGGGCGGCCAGGTCCGTGATCCACGCCGGCAGGAATCCGTCGACATGGCTGCCCATGGCGACCAGGCGCACATGGCCTTGATGCACCCCCTGCAGTTTCCGGATGTCCTCGGCCGCCCGGCGTTCGTCGTTGCGCCACCGCCGCGCCATGGCCACGATGGCATCGCCCGATGACGTCAGGCGCATGCCGCGAGGCATCCGTTCGAATAGCGATACGCCCAGTTCCTCTTCCAGACGCAGTAGCTGCCGGTTGATGGCCGACGCCGCGACGTTCAGCTCTCTGGCGGCTTGCTGTATCGAGCCCGAACGCGCGACCTGGTCGACGTAGCGCAGCGCGGCGGGAATGAGGGATCGGGGCATGCGCGATTCCATACTAATTCTGCGTATGGATTATTGCTTAATCGCTGATAGACGGCAATGGTCGGGGCTTCTTAAGATGTGCCAACTCCACATCGCTCTGTCCCATGCCTATCCCTGTCACCCTGACTGTCCTAAATACTTGCACCGAGGCGGAATTCGTCGAACTCCTGGGCACGGTATTCGAAGACGCTCCCTGGGTCGCCCGCGCGGTGGCCGGACTCCGGCCCTTTGCCGACGCGGACGCCCTGCACGCCGCCATGATGGCCCACGTCCGAGAACTGCCTCAAAGCCAATGCCAGGACTTCCTGGCATTGCACCCGGAACTTGCCGGCCGGGAAGCGCGAATGGGGGTCATGGGTACCGATTCGACAGTGGAACAGGGCAGCCTCGCGCTCGCGGCCCTATCGGTCGAGGAGGCCGCCCGCTGGGAGGAGCTGAACCAGGCTTACCGGCATAAATTCGAGTTTCCGTTCATCCTGTGCGTGCGGCGGCACACGCGGGCGTCCGCCCTGCACAACTTCGCGAAGCGTCTCTCCAACGATCGCGACACGGAATTTGCCGCCGCGCTGGAGGAAGTTGGCAGAATCACGCGGTTGCGCCTGGCCAGCCGCATCGAGGGACACGGCCTGGCGAACATCGCCGGCCGCCTGACCACCCACGTGCTGGATACGGCGGCGGGCCGTCCGGCGCAGGGTGTCCGTATCCAGCTGTTCGAGGCCGGTGGCGTGGAACGCCTGCTGGCCGACATGCGCACCGGCCGTAACGGCCGCACCGAGCAGCCGCTCATGGATGGCGAACCGCTGCCCGCGGGGCAGTACGAGCTGCGTTTTCATCTGGGCGACTATTTCCGCGTACAGGGCCTGACAACGGACGAGCCGCCGTTCCTGGACGTGGTCAGGGTGGCTTTCGGCATTGCCGAGCCGGAGGCCCATTACCACATTCCCTTGACCGCTACGCCATGGGCGTATTCCACCTACCGGGGAAGCTGAATGGATAAGCGCACCGGCCATGCCCTGCGGCTGGAACACATAGGGCACCGATTCCAGGTGTTCGAAGCGGTACGCGACGTCGACCTGGAGATCGGCGCCGGAGAACTGGTCGCCTTGCTCGGGCCATCGGGTTGCGGCAAATCGACCTTGCTGCGCATCGTCTCGGGCTTCCTGCGGCAGACATCCGGCCGCGTGCTGTTTGACGGCGTACCGGTCGATCATCTGGCGGCGGACAAGCGTGGCGTCGGCATCGTCTTTCAGAACTACGCGCTCTTTCCCCACATGACGGTCCGGCAAAACGTCGCTTACGGCCTAGAGGCCCGGCGCTGGCCCCGTGCGCGCATTGCCGCCCGTGTCGACGAAATGCTGGCCATGGTGCACATGGACGCACATGGCGCACGCCTGCCGAAGCAGCTCTCGGGCGGGCAGCAGCAGCGTGTCGCCCTGGCTCGTTGCCTGGCCGTGGACCCGAAGATATTGCTGCTCGACGAGCCGTTCGGCGCGCTGGACAAGAACCTGCGGCTGGACATGCAGATGGAAGTGAAGCGGCTGCAGCGGGAGTATGGCATCACGACCATCCTGGTGACACACGACCAGGAGGAAGCCTTGTCGATGGCGGACCGCATCGCCGTAATGAACCTTGGCGCGATCGAGCAGATCGCCACGCCGGCCGGCATCTACGACCGGCCCGCCACGGCTTTCGTCAACGCCTTCGTGGGCGCCACAAACCTGCTTGATGGCCGTGTCGCCGCCGACGGGCGCGCGGTCGAACTCGCTGGCGGCGCGGCGTGGCGACTGGCGCCCGGCCACGGAATATCGCCCGGCGCGCCGGTGAGGGTATCAGTGCGGCCCGAACACTGGCGCATGGACGGCGGCGGGGAGGACGGCCTGGCCGGCTGCGTCGATGCGGTGCTGCCCCTCGGCCCGCAGGTTGTCTACGGCGTGCGGTTGGACACGGGCGCTTCGATCAAGGTGGCCCAGCCGCGCCAGCGGACCCAGCAGCCGCTGGCGGCAGGCGCCCGCGTACGCATCGCGCCCGTTTCGCCCGATGCCTGCCTGGTCTTTCCCTCGCAAGCCTAGTTCCACGCACCAACTCCACCTTTCGACCCGAGGAATAACCATGAAATTGAATCACAGCCGCCGCAGTATGCTGTTCGCCGCCCTGGGCCTGGGGACCACCGCCATCCTTCCGGGACGCCTGCTCGCGCAGGGCCGGTCGTTGGTGGCGGCGACCTTTCCGGGCACCTGGAGCGAAGCCCATCGCGCCATCCTGGCGCCCGCTTTCAAGCAGCGCACCGGCGCCACGGTGACGCAGTCCATCCTCCTCGCGCAAGACCAGGTCGCCCGCCTGACGGCGGCCAAAGGGGGCAAGCCTCCTTTCGACGTGGCCATCTTCGATGAACCGCAAGTGCCCGACGCCATCAAGGCCGGGGTCCTGGCGCCGTACCCGGCCGCCCGATCACCCAACTATGCCGACCTTCTGCCAGGTTTCCAGGACCAATGGGGCCCGACGATCTCCATGCAGGTGATCGGCATAGGCTACAACCCGAGGCGCATCAAGACGCCGCCCACGAGCTGGGACGAGCTGTGGGACCCGAAGTACAAGGGACGCGTGGGCTTGACGGCGCTCAATAGCCAGCTGGGCATCGCCTTCCTGGCCGAACTCAACCGCCTGCGCGGGGGTGGCCCCGGCAATTTCGATCCGGCGTTCAAGGCGATACGGGAATTGATGCCCAACGTCGGCGCCGTGGCCGCCGACCTGGGCGCTTTCGCGACACTGTGGCAGCAGGAACAGATCGACATCGCGCCTTATAACTTCAATTTCGTGCAGACGCTCAAGAGCAAAGGCGTGCCGGTGGAACTGGCCATACCCGCGACGGGCGCCGCCGGCTGGAAAACCAGCATGCATGTGGTGGCGGGCGCGGTCGAGCCGGACCTGGCCGTGCGGTACGTCGATACCCACCTGGACCCGGCGGTCCAGGCCGCCATGCTCAAGTCCCCCTACGATGTGATTCCCACCAATCGCAAGGTGGCGCTGGAGGGGCCCGTGACGCAGGCCATCGCCAGGACCCAGGAAGAACTGGGCAAAATCCGCGGCTTCGACTGGCCGGCGATCAATCCGCAGCGCAGCGACCTGATCGCCCGTTTCAACCGGGACATCCAGCAGACCTAGGATGCCGCCATGCGCATACCGGAAAGCCGCCTGGCCTTGCCGCTCGCGGCGCTCTTCGCCGTCTGCTTCGTCGCGCCGCTCTTGGTGCTGCTGGCCCTGTCGCTGCAGGCCGGGAGCGAGGCGCAGGGGCTTTCCCTGTCGCGGATCTCCTTCGCTCATTACCGCGATTTCTTCGCCGACGGCTTCAACGATCGCATTCTGGCGCAGACCCTGCTGCTGGGTTTCAAGGTGACGGCGGTGTGCCTGCTGTTCGGCTTTCCCGTGGCCTGGATCGCGGCGCGCGCGCGGGGAGGCTGGCAGAGCACGCTGGTGCTGCTGATCGTGCTGCCCATACTGACCAGCGTGGTGGTCCGGACTTTTTCGTGGATCGTCATTCTGGGCAGGCACGGCATCGTCAATCAGCTGCTCCAATGGCTGGGCCTGACTGGCGATCCGGTCAACCTTTTGTTTACGGAAACAGGCGTGGTTATCGTGCTGGCCCAGGTCCAGATGCCGCTCATGGTGCTGCCCATCATGACGGTGCTGTCGAAGCTGGATCCCAATCTGCTGGACGCCTCGCGGGCCCTGGGCGCGGGGCCGTGGCGCACGTTGCGGCAAGTCGTCGTGCCACTCGCGGCGCCCGGCATCCTGGCGGGCTGCATCCTGACGTACGCCGCGTCCGTCACGGCATTCGTGACGCAGACGCTCATAGGCGGCGCCCGCCTGGTTTATATGCCGCTGCGGATCTACCAGGAGGCCATGGGCGCGAACAATTGGCCCTACGCCGCCGCTATCTCGATCGTGTTCATGATTGCGGTACTGGCCGTCATCGCCATCGCCGGCAAGATCGGGAACCTGACCAGGAGTCGCGCCCATGCCTAGCCCCAAGCCCGTCTTCAGCCGCCGGATCGATTCCGTGCGGCTCGTATTCGGCACAATGACCGGCCTGGCATTGATCGTGCTGGTCCTGCCCACGGTCGTCATCCTGGCGACTTCGTTCACCTCGTCGGAATCGCTGCAATTCCCGCCGCAAGGCTATTCGCTGCGCTGGTACAGGGAACTGCTGGACGCGGACCAGATGCGGCAGGCCGCGTGGAACAGCCTGGTGCTGGCTTTCTGGACGATGCTGCTGTCGTCGGTCCTCGGGACGGCCGCCGCGCTGGGCTTGTCGGGGGCAAAGCCGCGCTGGACAAGGGCGGCCGATATGCTCTTCATGTCACCGCTGGTACTGCCGGCCCTGGCCTTCGGTTTCGCCGCGCTGGTGTTCCTGTACGGAGTCGGCTTGCGTCCTGGCCTTGCCCTGCTGGTACTGGGCCATACGGTAGTCTGCGTGCCTTTCGTGATCCGCACCACGCTGGCCGCCTTGTCGCAAGTGGATCCCGCCCTGCGCGATGCGTCCCGCAGCCTGGGCGCCGGCCAATGGCGCACCTTCCGCAAAGTCACCCTGCCGCTGATCGCCAAGGGCGTGGGTGCCGGCGCTTTCCTCGCGTTCATGTCGTCGTTCGACAATGTGCCGGTGTCGCTCTTCCTGGCCGACGAGCGGACCGAAGTGCTGCCGATACACCTGTGGCAGCAGATCTCGTCGAACCTGGACGTGCGGGTGGCTTCGGCGTCCGGCGTCATTGTCCTGTCGACGCTGGTCCTGATGCTGCTGGCCGAACGGTTCCTGGGTCTGACGCGCCAACTGGGAAGATAGGCCTTGAACCGCCCGAACCGCCATAAGGGGAAATCGAGTTGACCTACAGAACACAGGCGCCATACCCCAGGGACCTGGTCGGGTATGGCAAATATCGGCCCCATGCCAACTGGCCTGGCCAGGCCAGGATCGCCGTGCAATTCGTTCTGAACTATGAAGAGGGCGCGGAGATGTGCGTGCTTCATGGCGATCCGGGATCGGAGACGTTTCTATCGGAAATGTTCAACCCGGCCAGCTACCCGGCGCGGCATCTTTCGATGGAGAGCATTTACGAGTACGGATCGCGGGTGGGGGTATGGCGCCTGGTTCGCGAATTCGAAAGGAGAGGCCTGCCTCTGACCGTATTCGGCGTAAGCGCCGCGCTGGAAAGGCATGCTGAACTGGCACAGGCCTTCGTCGAGCTCGATCATGAAATCGCCTGCCACGGATTGAGATGGATGCATTACCAGAACGTGGATGAAGCGGTCGAACGCGAACACTTCAGGATCGCATCCGCCCATATCCGCGGCTTGGCGGGCAAGGAATTGATTGGCTGGTATACGGGGCGTGACAGTCCGAACACGCGCCGCATCATCGCGGATGAGGGCGGCATCCTGTACAGCAGCGATTACTACGGGGACGACCTGCCATTCTGGATGGAGGTGGCGGACAGCGCGGGGCGGATAAAACCGCAGCTCATCGTGCCGTACACGCTCGACTGCAACGACATGCGCTTCGCGAGCCCCCACGGCTATGCGCATGCGGAGGATTTCTTCACCTACCTGAAGGATACCTTTGATGTGCTGTACGCCGAGGGCGATGAATGCCCGCAGATGATGAGCGTAGGAATGCACTGCCGGCTGTTGGGGCGGCCCGGACGCTTGCGGGCCCTGCAGAAATTCCTGGATTATCTCGGCAGCCGGGACAGGGTGTGGGTGTGCCGGCGAGCCGATATAGCGAACCACTGGATGGAGCAATTCCCCTATTGCCCGGGATAGCCGCGCCATTCAGCGCGCCGGCCCTCGGATCGGTGATGATCAATCACTATCCCAGCAGCCTTCTGTCGACTTTGGGAATTTCCGGCGCCATGGCCATCAGGCGCTCGGCCTGTCTCAGAATGAACGTGGAGAGCCTTTGCGCCAGGTCGCGTTCCTCGCCCACATAGACGTTCGATTTGGCAAGCTCGGGAGCCAGGTTCATTGCCGAGGATGCCAGACTTCGAATCTCTCGGGCAAGCTGCAGGGGAGGGATCCTGGTTCGAAAAGCAAAGTCCGCGAGCGAGAACGGCGTGACTTCCTCAATTCGGAAATCGTCGCCATAGCCCATGGCAAGCTCGTGGCTGATCGAACTTCCATCGTAGACGCAGACAGAGACCAGATCGTAGAGGGGCGCTGGTTCCAGGGCGGATGACCGCACGAAGAACGAGATGTTTTTTCCGTGAGCGTCGCTATTGCCAATCAGCAGGTTAAGCACTGCCCAACGGAGCATAAACCGGCGTGCCGCAGCCGGCATGCTCACTACATTGGTGTCTGCCGTGGTTTTGTCCAACAAGCCGAACAGGCGGGCAAAGCTGGCTCCTTCCCGGATATTCCGCACGTCCCGATTACTGCCCAGATTGCGCTCGTATTTGTAGTCGACAGGCAGGTCCAATGCCTGGCACCCATCGATAACATGCCGGCGTAAAACCGCTTTCGCGAAATCAGGCTTCTCCTTATCCCACAGGATTTGCCGGTCGAACCGTTCGATGAGCAGAACGGGGTCGGGGATACGCCGAATGGTGACGGGTGCGACAGGCAGGTTCATCCGACGGGCCAGCGTCATGCAGAAATGCTCGTTGGCCACCAGATGCGGAGTATTGGAATTCAGGGTTTCCGGTTTGAGAAGGTGCGACGAACTCAGGGCACCGTCCACGAGGGATAGATTGTCGCCTTCCACCAGGACCTGCAGTTTGTCCTGATAGCCCGCAAGAGACAGCCTGACCTTGCCGTCCCAGATAGGAAACGGAATCAGGTCGCGTTTTTTTATACGGTCGCTGAGTTCCTCGTCGGAGACCGGGCGGCGAATCGCCTCTTGCTGCCGCGCCCGGATTTCGCGTGCCAACTGTTCTTCGTCGGCATCGAGTGCCGTAAAGCTGAACGCGCCGACGGGTTCCTTGCCCAGTGCCTGGACCAGGCCGAAGGTATTGCTCTTCGAAATTTGTTCGGTGGCCGAAATAATGTCGAGGACACGGCCTTCGGGCAGCAGGTTGCCCAGGAAACGTTGCACCGAGCCTGGACCGTCCGGTTCGCGGTCCAGCGGGATGGCCGGAGACAAGCAGAACGCTTCCGAGTTTGCGGTCCAGGGCGGGTAATAGCGAAATCCGTAACGGTTGTCGAGCGAATCGAACGTAAGCTGCCCTACCAGGCGGTCCTGCGTGCGTGCGTGGAGGACATGTTGAGTCATCACCTGGAGCCTTGGGTCGTTAGAGATCGGACTTGAAGTGGTCGACTGCGTCGGACCATGTCTTGAAGCTCAGGGCTCGGGCGTTGGGCTGCAGGAGCACCGTTTCACCCGTCGCAGCGATCACCATCGTCAGCCCCAGCCCGGCCAGAATGCGCAGCAAGCGGTCGGATCCGACTGAGCCGCCATTTTCCAGGCGTGACAGCACACTTGGCGCAACCCCGCAGGCATGAGCGGCATCGTCAATGCGGAGAGCGGATTCGAGGCGTCGATGCCGGACGATCGAGCCAAGCGTCGTCAAGTTATTGACTTTGGGGTTGGGCTGGGCGCCGGGGGTGGACAGCGTGCGTGCCATAGTTTCTCTTTTCAGAAATAACGGGGCTTTGGCTCTGGCCCTTTGACATAGTTTCTGGATACGGAAACTTTTAACGCCATGTGGGCCGATTTGTCAATAGTTTCTCTATAGAGAAACTATAGTGAATTTCGACCCTGAATCACCAATTATTTCTAAATATGCTCAGGCCTAGCATAATTAGGCGTTTTTATTTATCCTAAATATGCTCAAAACGAGTATAAATTACCAATCACCGCCTGGAGATGCCGTATGCAGGACCAACGAAAGACCGTGGAATTCGATCTACCGGTGCCCGATCATGCCGGCGCCGCGTGTTCTGTAGGGCAGGCTTGGGCAGGTGTGCCGGATACGTTGCCCATCGCCGAGCGGCAGGCATTGAAAGAGCGGATACGCGAGCTGCTGCGGCGCGAGAATGCCGTGCTGGTAGCCCACTACTACGTGGACGCGGAATTGCAGGAACTGGCCGACGAGACCGGCGGCTGCGTGGCGGATTCGCTGGAAATGGCGCGCTTCGGGCGCGATCATATGGCCAGCACCCTGGTGGTGGCGGGGGTGCGGTTCATGGGCGAGACCGCCAAGATCCTCAGCCCGGATAAGCGCGTATTGATGCCCGATCTGGACGCCACCTGTTCGCTGGATCTAGGCTGCCCGGCCGACGCTTTCTCTGATTTCTGCGACGCGCATCCCGACCGTACTGTCGTGGTCTACGCCAACACGAGTGCCGCCGTGAAGGCGCGCGCGGACTGGACGGTAACTTCGTCTATCGGCCTGGACATCGTGGCGCATCTGCATGCACGGGGCGAGAAAATCCTGTGGGCGCCC
>DATJHN010000225.1:0-4008 GCA_035493915.1 Bordetella sp. | reverse complement strand
GCAGCCCGCAAGGCGTCGGAGGCGGCCATGCGGCCGCGCTCGTGCGGGATTACTTCTCGATGACGTACTTGCCGTTTTCCGTCTTGCTGATGATCGGCGCCTGTTCGGCGTCATAGCCGGCAGGTTTGCCGGCACGATCCTTGGCCTGACGGAACTTGAATCCACCGGTCGCGCCCGTCCATTCAACCGCGGGCAACGCATCGCGCACGGCGGCACGGTCGGCGGCAAGGTCGCCCTTGAGCTGCACTTTCTTCAGCGCCTGGGAGACGATGTACATGGCGTCATACGCCTGCGCCGAGAACTGGTCGGGCGCGATGTTGAACTTGGCCTTGTAGGCGTCGATGAACTTGGAGTTCTCCGGCGTCTTGTTCTCGATGGACCACGGGCTGCCGATCCACAGATTGTTGGACGCGGTGCCGGGCGCCAGTTCGAAGATCTTGACGGAATTCATGCCGTTGCCGCCGATGACCGGCACGTTCAAGCCCAGCTGGCGCGCCTGCACCATGATGGGACCGCCTTCGGCCAGCAGCGCGGACAGCACGATGGCGTCGGGATTGGTGCCCTTGATCTTGGTCAGCTGCGCCTTGAAATCGACGTCGCCCTTGGCGAAGGTCTCGGTCGTCGTGACCGGAATCTTCAGGTCTTCCAGGGCCTTCTTGAAGTTGTCGTAGCCGCTCTTGGTAAAGACGTCGTCGTTGCCGTACAGCACCGCGACGTTCTTCAGGCCCACCTTGTTCTTGACGGTGGTCAGCGTGGCCGGCAGCACGTCGGCTTCGGTCACCGAATTGCGGAAGATGTAGTTGCCGATGGACGTGATGCCATCGGCCGTATTGGAGGTACCGAAGGCGACGGTCTTGGCGGCCTGGGCCACGGGATCGGCGGCCTGGGCCGAGTTCGACAGCGTCGGGCCGAAGGTCATCAGGACCTTGTCCTGGAAGATCAGTTTCTTGAAGACGTTGATCGCTTCTTCTTTCTTGCCCTGTTCGTCTTCGATGACCAGGGTGATCTTGTTGCCGTTGATGCCGCCCGCGCCATTGATTTCATCCACCGCCAGCTGGAAGCCGTTGCGGATGGAAATGCCGTATTGCGCGGCGCCGCCGGACAGGGCCTCGGCCACGCCCAGCTTGATGTCGGCCGCGTGAGCGGCGGGCAGAATGGCGCTGGCTACCAGGGTAGCCAGCAGGGAGTATGTCGTCTTCATGGGAAAGCCTCTCTCACGGGCGTTATGTATCTACGCGAGGATCTGCGCCTCGCTCGATGAGCAGACCCGCGCCGGGCGAGCCGGCGCGGACAAGTCCGCCATTATTACTCGAATTGCTTGATTTGTTGCCGGTTGCAACCCCGCGCCGGTTTCAAAAGCGGCTAAACCGCCACCTTTTCGCCGCATCGCCCGACTACAGTCGGGCAAGCGCACCAAGCATTATTGACCGGCAATCGCCATTTGCTCGATCAGGATGGACCCGGTGGATTTGGTGCCACGCGCGATCGTATCGGCCCCGACGGCGACGATTTGGCGGAACATGTCCCGTAGATTGCCGGCGATGGTGACTTCCTGCACCGCGTGCTGGATCTGCCCGTTTTCCACCCAGTAGCCGAACGCTCCGCGCGAATAATCGCCGGTCACGTAGTTCACGCCCTGGCCGATCAGCTCCGTCACCAAAAAACCCGTGCCCATTTTTTTGAGCATGGCCGGCAGGTCGTCGGACGGCGCGGTCAGCCGGGACCGCAGCGTCAGATTATGCGAACCGCCGGCATTCCCGGTGCTGGGCATGCCCAGCTTGCGCGCGGTATAGGTGGACAGGAAGTATCCCTGCAGCACACCCGCGGTGACCACGTCGCGCGCCCGCGTGATGACGCCTTCGTCGTCGAAGGGCGAACTGCCCATGGCGCCGGCGATATGCGGGTCCTCGGCGATGTCGATATGGTCGGCGAAGATTTGCTGGCCCAGGCTATCGAGCAGGAAGCTGGCCTTGCGGTACAGGGCGCCGCCGCTGACGGCCTGGGTCAATGCGCCGAGCAGGCCGAGCGCCAGCGGCGCTTCGAACAGCACGGGAAACTTGCCCGTGCGGATGCGACGTGCCGACAGGCGCGACAGGGCGCGTTCCGCGGCGTAGCGGCCGACGGCTTCCGGGTTGGCCAGATTGGCGGCGTCGCGTTCGCTGCTGTACCAGTAATCGCGCTGCATGCCGTTGCCGCGGCCGGCAATGGGCGCCACCGACAGGCTATGGCGCGAATAGGGATAGCCGCCCAGGAAGCCACGGGTGTTGCCCATGACAAACTGGCCTTCGAAGGTGCCGACGGAGGCTCCCTCGGTATTGGTGATGCGGGCGTCCACGGCGCGCGACGCGCGTTCGGCGCGCAATGCGAGTTCCGCGGCTTCTTCGGTGCCGATGGCCCAGGGATAGTGCAGCGCCAGGTCCGGATAGTCGTGGGCCAGCACATCGGCGTCGGGCAACCCGGCGGCGGGGTCTTCCGCCGTGTGGCTGGCGATGTGCCAGGCGGCTTCCACGGTTTCGCGCAGGGCGGCCTCGGAGAAATCGGAGGTGGACGCCGAACCCCGCCGTTGTCCGGCGTAAACCGTCACGTCCAGGGACCGGTCGCGCGTCTGCTCGACGGTTTCGATATCGTTTTTACGCACCGATACCGACAGCCCCAGGCTTTCGGAGACTTCGGCGACGGCATCGCTCGCGCCGACCTTGCGCGCATGGGCCAGCACGTTCTGGACCAATTCACTGAAACGCGCCTGATTTTCGGCGACCGGCAGGGAGGAAGAATAGGTGACCATTGAAACTCGCTTGAGAGAGACGGGTATCATAGCCAAGTCCGCAAATCCCCTGTTCCAAGAATGTCAGAAATAACCGAGTCCGCCGACGAAGAGGACAACGGCTACGACCGTCCCAGCAAATCCCACGTCAAGCGCGAAATGCTTGCCTTGACGGATCTGGGCAAGCAATTGATCGGCCTGTCTCCCGAACGCCTGCGCCAGTTGCCCCTGGCGGAACGCCTGTACGACGCCATCCGCGAAGCCCAGCGCACGACCAGCCGTGAAGGGCTGCGGCGCCAGACGCACTTCGTGGGCAAGCTCATGCGCGACGCCCCGGCCGATGAAATCCGCCGCCAGCTGGACACCTGGGAAAACGGTTCACGCGAGGAAACCGCGGCGATGCATCGCCTGGAAAGCCTGCGCGACCGCCTGTTGGACGACGATGCCGTCCTGACGGAGTTGCTCGCGCGGCATCCGGGCAGCGATGCCCAGCAATTGCGCACGCTTATACGGGAAGCGCGCAAGGAAGTCCGTGCCAACGCCACCCTGACCCAGGGGCAGGAACCGAAACGCAAACACTACCGGGCACTGTTCCAGGCCCTGAAGGCCCTGAATCCATGACTGCCGCCCCATCCGCCGATCTGCTGGACGGCATCGAACTCGAAACCGGTCCCAACCCCACCCACGCGGTGATCTGGCTGCATGGCCTGGGCGCCGACGGCAATGATTTCGCACCCATCGTCCCGGAACTGCGCCTGGCCGCCGCGCCCGCGGTACGTTTCATCTTTCCGCACGCGCCTGTGCAGCCTGTAACCATCAACGGCGGCATGCAGATGCGCTCGTGGTACGACATTCTGGTCCTGGACCTGGTGCGCCACGAGGACGCCGCCGGCATCCGCCGCTCCGAAGCCGCCGTGCGCGCCCTGATCGCGCGCGAAAATGCGCGTGGCATCCCGACATCGCGCATCGTCCTGGCCGGCTTTTCCCAGGGTTGCGCGATGGCGTTGCACACAGGGCTGCGGTTGCCGGAAAAATTGGCCGGCATACTGGGCCTGTCCGGCTACCTGCCGCTGCTAGATATGGCGGCCGCCGAACGGCAGGATGCCAACGCCGATACCCCCATCTTCATGGCGCACGGCGAATACGATCCTGTCGTGCCCATCGCGCGCGCCACGGCCTCGCGCGACATGCTGCGCTCGCTGGGCCACGACGTAAGCTGGCACACCTATCCGATGCAGCATTCC
>DATJHN010000224.1:0-8187 GCA_035493915.1 Bordetella sp. | reverse complement strand
GTAAAGAAATCCGGCGCGCCATGCGGGCCATAAAGCACGCCGATTTCCCAGTGGTTGCCGTATGCGGGTATCAACTCCGCCGCCGGCGCGCGCGGCTCGGCGCATGCGGCCGGCGCATCGCTCAGGCGGGCATCGCCGCGCCCCAGCGGCAGCATGTCGCCCGTGCGCAGGATGCGTCCGGCGTGGCCGCCGAACTGACCCAGCGCGAAGGTGGAGCGGCTGCCCAGATAGACCGGCACATCGAATCCCTGACGCACGGCCAGGTAAACGCGGCTGCCCGTGGTGACGCGGCCTACCGCCAGCACCTGGCCCGAAACGACGCTTACGGGCTGCCACATCGGCAACGGCGCGCCGTCGAGCGTGGCCGCGCATGCGCCTCCCGTCAACGCGATGACCGTATCGCCATGGAAGCGCAGCGTCGGCCCCACCAGCGTCGCTTCCAGTCCGGCGGCCGCAGGCGCATTGCCCACGATGCGATTGGCCAGGCGAAACGCATAGTCGTCCATCGGCCCGGAAGGCGGGACACCGATATCCCAATAGCCGGAACGGCCCGGATAATCCTGGACGCTGGTGTAGGTGCCCGGTTCGACAACCTCGATGGCCGCCGGCCGGTATTCGAAGGTATCCAGGAACCGCGTGGAAATGCGGCCCGCGCGAAAATCCGGGTCGTCGACGATCTGGCGCAGGTAATCCAGGTTGGTGGCGATACCGTGCAAACGGGTGCCGGCCAGCGCGTCGGCAAGCCGATCGAGCGCCTGGGCGCGGTCCTTGCCGTGCACGATCAGCTTGGCAAGCAGCGGATCATAAAAGGCAGGCACGGCCGTACCCGTCTCAACCCAGCCATCGACGCGTGCACCAGGCGGAAAGCTGACCTCGGTCAACACGCCAGGAGAAGGCTGGAATTGCTTGAGCGGGTCTTCCGCGTACAGGCGCACCTCGATGGAGGCGCCCGCGGGCACAACCTGCATGGTGCTCCAGTCGAGTTCGTCCGCGGCCACCCGCAGCATGCAGGCCACCAGATCCAGGCCGGTGACCGATTCGGTCACCGGATGCTCGACCTGCAGGCGCGTATTGACCTCCAGGAAGTAAAAACTGTCGCGCGCGCTGTCGTAGATGAATTCCACCGTACCGGCGGAACGATAGGATACCGACTCGCCCAGCCGCACCGCGGCCTCCAGCAGCGCCGCGCGCGTGGCGGGCGGCAGCAGCGGCGCGGGAGTCTCTTCAATCACTTTCTGGTTGCGGCGCTGCACCGAGCAGTCGCGCTCGCCCAGCGCGGCGACGCGGCCCTTGCCGTCGCCGAAGATCTGCACTTCCACATGGCGCGCGCCATCGACGTAGCGTTCGATGAATACACCGCCGTCGCGGAAAAAATGCTCGCCCATGCGCTGCACGCCTTCGAACGCGGCGGTCAGCTCGACCTCGTTCGCGCAACGCGACAGTC
The DNA here is from genome assembly GCA_035493915.1 of Bordetella sp. Taxonomy (GTDB): domain Bacteria; phylum Pseudomonadota; class Gammaproteobacteria; order Burkholderiales; family Burkholderiaceae_B; genus Bordetella_C. The sequence goes on along the minus strand of DATJHN010000224.1, from coordinate 6,743 downwards.
CGATGCCGCCGCCGCCGGCCGTGCTTTTGAGCATGACCGGATAGCCGATGGATTCGGCCTGGACCAGCGCATCGCCCAAGCTGGCCAGCAGGCCTGTACCCGGCGTCATCGGCACATTGGCGGCCGCCGCCAGCTCGCGCGCGCGATGCTTCAATCCGAACTCGCGTATCTGTGTAGCGGTCGGACCGATGAAGGCAATCCCGGCGGCTTCGCAGGCTTCGGCGAACTCCGCGCTTTCCGACAGAAAACCGTAGCCGGGGAAAATGGCTTGCGCGCCGGTCTCCCGCGCGGCGTTCAGCAGCGCGTCGATGCGCAAGTAACTATCGGCAGCCTTCTCGCCGCCCAATGCCACGGCCACGTCGGCCGCGCGCACGTGAGCCGCATCGCGGTCCGGATCGGAATACACGGCCACGCTGCGTATGCCCAGTTGCTTGAGCGTGCGTATGGCGCGCACGGCGATTTCGCCACGGTTGGCGATCAGTACGGTGTCGAACATACCTTGCTCCTGCTGAGTGTCACGTTGTGCCGCGCAGGCTGGCGATATAGGCACGCCAGCCGCCGTGCGCGGTAATGTCGATCGCACCTTCCAGTGCCCGCGGCTCGCAAATGAATCCCTTGACCAGGCGGCCATCCGCCAGCTCCAGCGTGCCGATGCCCAGCGGAGCGGGAATCTCCGCCACGAAACCGCCGAAGGCGGCGGCCGGCACATCCCACAGTTCGACCACGATCGACGCGCCGTCGGCCACGCGCACCAGGCCCGGCTTGGGTGGCGTCGTATTGGCCAATGCGTACAAGCGATAGCCTGGCGTCGTGACGGTCTGCTCGACCAGCGCCGCGCCGCGCGAGGTCAGTTGATGATTCAGGGGCATCCCTGTCAGGTGCGCGCCGACCACGGCCACACGGATCGTGCCGGGCGGCTCGCTCTTGCCGGTCTCTGGGCAAGCCGGCAGCGGCAGGCCCGTGGCCCCCAGCGGCAAGCCGCGCCGCTGCTGCCATGCACGGCCAAAGGCGGCCAGCGCGCTGTCCTGCCAGGCCAGGCCGATCAGCGTGATGCCGGCCGGCAGGCCATCTTCACGCATGCCCGCGGGTACCGCCAGCGCGCTCAGATCGGCCAGATTGGCAAAGTTGGTGTAGTAGCCAAGCCGCGCGTTAAGGACGACCGGGTCCGCCAGTAGTTGTTCGATGGTGTAGATGGAAGGCGACGTCGGCACGACCAGGGCATCGAAGCCCGCCAGCCGGTCCTGGATGACACGGGCGAGTTCGGCGCGCCGGTATTCCGCCTTAAAGGCATCGACCGCCGAATATCGCTCGGCCTGTTCGACGATGCCGCGCACCACCGGATGTATCGCCTGCGGATTCTCGCGCCAAAGGCTTTCGACGGCGGCCATGCGTTCGGCCACCCAGGGACCGTCGTACAGCAATTTGGCCAGCGCCTCGAACGGCTCGAAGTCGATCGGCTCGATGGTTGCGCCCATGCCTTCGAGTTCGGCCACGGCCTGCTCGAACACGCGGCGGGCCTGCGCGTCGCCAAAGAACTCGGGGCGCGCCGGCACGGCCAGCCGATGTGGCCGCGACCAGGCACGCACGGGCACGGCGGGACGCGCGCGCGAGTACGGATCCCGGTCGTCGTAGCCTCCGGCGATCTCCGCCACCAGGCTGGCGTCGTCGACCGTCAGCGCGAAGACCGACACGCAGTCCAGGGTGCGGCAGGCGGGCACCACGCCGGCCGTGCTAAGCCAGCCCCGCGTGGGCTTCAAACCCACCAGGTTATTGAAACCGGCCGGTACGCGTCCCGATCCGGCCGTGTCCGTGCCCAGCGAGAACACCGTCAGGCCGCGCGCCACCACCGATGCCGAGCCGGAACTGGAGCCGCCGCTGATATAGGCCGGGTCGAAGCTATTGCCCACCGGACCATAGGGCGAGCGCGTGCCCACCAGGCCGGTGGCGAACTGGTCCAGGTTGGTCTTGCCGACCAGAACGGCACCAGCCTTGCGCAAGTTCGCGACGACCGTGGAATCGCGATCGGGGTGATAGGTGAAGTCCGGACTGCCGGCCGTGGTGGGCCAATCCGCGGCGTCGATATTGTCTTTGACTGCAAAGGGCACGCCGTATAGCGGCAGGCGGCGCAGGTCGCCGCCTGCCTCGTGCAGGCGATCGGCCAAGGCCTTGAGCTGGGCCTCGAACCGGGGTCGATCCAGGCGGCTGATCCAGGCGTTGTCCGCCGCCGATGTCTCTAGATAAGGCGCCAGCAATTCAGCGGGCGATGCGCCCGCCGCATAGGCCTGCTGCCAATCGGCGACCGTCCATCCGGCCTGCGGCCGCGGTGGTGTTCTGGCGTTCATGCACGAATCCCATTGTGTATGCGAGTGCGTATCCCAAAGCAATCGATATGCCATGTTTGGACGGCAAAGGTCCGCGGCACCGCTATTTCCTTGGGGGAGCGGCCGGGATACGCGCTGCCGGGGCCGGCCCGGCGGCGACGTCCGAAGCGGTCGGACGCGCCGACCATGCGCCGCGATGGCGCCGATCACGCACCATATTCGTGCCTGGCGCACCTCGACGGACAAATGGCCATGACCTGGGTTTACCCGCGCGCGGCACGTGTGGTCTCAATGGCCGAAGGATGTTTCGAAAATTGGCACAGCTATTGCTTTGAACCCGGTACACCCCGGCGTCGACGCACAAGGCCGCGGTGGCAGCTTTCGAACCCGTCACTCATGACAGACCGCGCCGGCCATCCAACCAGCGCAATGGAACGAGGATCTTCCACAATGAACCGCAGACATGTACTCAAACAATTGACGGCTGCCAGCATGATGGCAATGACCGGGTGGCTGCCGGAGGCCCTGGCCGCCGAAGACACGATCAAGGTCGGCATCCTGCATTCGCTGTCCGGCACCATGGCGATTTCCGAGACCTCGCTGAAAGACGTCGCGCTGATGACGATCGAAGAGATCAACGCATCCGGCGGCGTCATGGGCAAGAAGCTCGAACCCGTGATCGTCGATCCCGCATCGAACTGGCCGCTGTTCGCGGAGAAGGCGCGCCAGCTGCTGTCGCAGGAAAAGGTGGCTGTGGTATTCGGCTGCTGGACCTCGGTATCGCGCAAGTCCGTGCTGCCGGTCTTCAAGGAACTGAACGGCCTGCTGTTCTATCCCGTGCAGTACGAAGGCGAAGAGCTCGAACACAATGTGTTCTACACCGGCGCGGCCCCCAACCAGCAAGCCATCCCCGCGGTGGAATACCTGATGAGCGAAGACGGCGGCGGCGCCAAGCGTTTCGTACTGCTCGGCACCGACTACGTCTATCCGCGCACCACCAACAAGATCCTGCGCGCCTTCCTGCATTCCAAGGGCATCAAGGACGACGCCATCCAGGAGGTCTACACGCCCTTCGGCCACTCCGACTACCAGACCATCGTCGCCGACATCAAGAAGTTCGCCACCGGCGGCAAGACCGCCGTCATCTCCACCATCAACGGCGATTCCAACGTGCCCTTCTACAAGGAGCTGGGCAATGCCGGCCTGAAGGCTACCGACGTGCCGGTCGTGGCGTTCTCCGTGGGCGAAGAGGAACTGCGCGGCGTCGATGCCAAGCCGCTGGTCGGCCACCTGGCCGCCTGGAACTACTTCGAGTCCATCAAGAATCCGGTCAACGCCGAATTCATCAAGAAGTGGAAGGCCTACGCCAAGGCCAAGAACCTGCCCAATGCCGATACGGTCGTCACCAACGACCCGATGGAAGCCACCTACATCGGCATCCACATGTGGAAGCAGGCTGTCGAACAGGCCAAGACCACCAGCGTGGACAAGGTCATCGCGGCCGTGGGCGGCCAGAAGTTCAACGCGCCGGACGGCTACACCGTGGAGATGGACAAGACCAACCATCACCTGCACAAGCCCGTCTATATCGGCGAGATCCGCGCCGACGGCCAGTTCAACGTCGTTTGGAAAAGCAAGGGCCCCATCCGCGCGCAACCGTGGAGCCCGTACATCCCCGGCAACGAAAGCAAGCAAGACCTGTAAAGAAAGGGCCGCACCGCCATGCGCATTGGAACTTGTATTGTCCGCTTGCTAGCGGCATGCCTACTGGCCATTCCCATGGCGGGGGCGCTTGGGGCGGGGCTGGATGCCTCGCTGCTCGCGCCGCTGGCCGGCGATGACACCGACGCCAAGCTGGAGGCGATCGGCAAGCTGGGCCAGTCCACCGAACCCACGGCCGCCGATGTGTTGGCGGCAATGGGATCGGACAAGCTCTATGCGACCAGCGACGGCCATGTGTTGATCGACACCGGCAAGGGCGCGCTCGATCCCGCCACGGGACAGAGCCTGCCCATGCCGGCGGACGCGGGGTCGGTCATGGTCAATAACCGTCTGCGCCGCGCGATCGACGGTGCGCTGGCGGAATCGCGCCTGCACGCCGCCGATCCCGCCCAGCGCCTGGCCGCCGCGCAACGGCTGCAGCAGACCTCGCAGCCATCCGTGCTGCCGCTGATCGTGGCGGCGCTGGACAAGGAAAAAGATCCGCAAGTGCGGACCGCGCTGGAAATCGCGCAGGCCAATCTTGAACTGAAAAGCGCCGACGCCAACGTCCGGCGCCACGCCGTGCAGATCCTGGGACGCAGCCTGAACACGTCCTTCATCCCGGTCCTGACGGCAATGACAAGCCGCGATGCGCAAGGCAACTACGCCGAAGCGGACGCCGGCGTGCGCGACGCCGCCGCGGCCGCCCTGCGTGCCATCGACCGCCACCTTGCCGCCATCGAATGGGCCGGCAATCTGTTCTACGGCATCAGCCTGGGCAGTGTGCTCCTGCTGGCCGCCCTGGGCCTGGCCATCACTTTTGGCCTGATGGGCGTAATCAATATGGCCCACGGCGAACTGCTGATGATAGGCGCCTACGCGACTTTCTCCGTACAGGCTGCTTTCCGGGCATGGGCGCCCGGCTGGCTGGACTGGTATGTGATCGCCGCCCTGCCCGTCGCCTTCGTCGTCACGGCATTGGTCGGCATGGCGCTCGAACGCACCGTCATCCGCTGGCTGTATGGCCGGCCCCTGGAAACGTTGCTGGCGACATGGGGGATCAGCCTGATCCTGATGCAGCTGGTGCGCTCGCTGTTCGGCGCGCAGAACGTCGAAGTCAGCAATCCAGGCTGGATGAGCGGCGGCATCACCGTCATGGGCGGACTGGTGCTGACTTATAACCGCCTGGTCATCATCGTATTTTCGATGCTGGTGCTCTTCTTCGTCTGGCTGCTGCTGAATCACACACGCTTGGGCCTGTTCGTGCGCGCCATCACGCAGAATCGCCGCATGGCCGATTGCGTCGGCGTGCCGACCGGCCGCATCGACATGCTGGCCTTCGGCCTGGGTTCCGGCATCGCCGGCCTGGCGGGCGTCGCCCTGTCGCAGCTGGGCAATGTGGGACCGGACCTGGGACGCGGCTACATCGTCGACTCCTTCATGGTCGTCGTGCTGGGCGGCGTCGGCCAGCTGGCCGGCACCGTCATCGCCGCCCTTGGGCTGGGCGGACTCAACAAGATCATGGAGCCCTATGCGGGCGCGGTACTCGCCAAGATCGCCATCCTGGTCTTGATCGTGCTGTTCGTGCAAAAACGCCCGCAGGGCCTGTTCGCCCCACGCGGCCGGAGTGTCGAATGAAGATGTCGTCTTCCATGGACCTGGCCGCGATGGCGCGGCCGCCTCTCTATTCCAAGCGGGCCTGGACGGCCTTGGCGCTGGCCGTGCTGATCCTGGCGCTGCCGCCCTTATTGAACCTGGCATTCCCGCCGGGCAGCCCGCTGCATATGTCGGCCTATACGGTGGCGCTGCTAGGCAAATTCATGTGCTACGCGCTGGCCGCCCTGGCCCTGGACCTGGTCTGGGGCTATGCCGGCATCCTGTCGCTGGGGCACGGCCTGTTCTTCGCGCTGGGTGGTTACGCGCACGGCATGTACCTGATGCGCGCCATCGGCCACGACGGCGTGTACAAGAGCGACCTGCCCGACTTCATGGTCTTCCTGAACTGGAAGTCCTACCCCTGGTACTGGTCCTTTACGGAACACTTCTGGTACGCCGCGCTGCTGGTCGTGCTGGTGCCCGGCGCGCTGGCCTTCGTGTTCGGCTACTTTGCCTTCCGCTCGCGCATCAAGGGGGTGTACTTCTCCATCATCACGCAGGCCCTGACCTTCGCGGCCATGCTGCTGTTCTTCCGCAACGACACCGGCTTTGGCGGCAACAACGGATTCACCGACTTCAAGCGCATCCTGGGTTTCGACGTCACGTCGGCCGCCACGCGCGCGGGCCTGTACTGGATCACGCTGGCCGTGCTGGCCGGCTGCCTGGTGCTGGCGCGTACCGTCACGCAGTCCAAGCTGGGCCGGGTGCTGACCGCCGTGCGCGATTCCGAAAGCCGCCTGCGCTTCATCGGCTACGAACCCCTGGGTTTCAAGCTGTTCGTCTGGACGTTGTCGGCCGTGATGTGCGGTATTGCCGGAGCGCTGTACGTGCCGCAGGTCGGCATCATCAATCCCAGCGAAATGTCGACCGAGAACTCGATCGAGATGGTCATCTGGGTCGCCACCGGCGGGCGCGGTACGCTGATCGGTCCCATCCTGGGCGCCGGCGTGGTGAATGGACTGAAGACATGGTTCACCAGTGTCTTCCCCGAATTCTGGCTCTATGCGTTGGGCTTGATTTTCGTGCTGGTCACGCTGTTCCTGCCGCAGGGCATCGTGGGCCTGG
>DATJHN010000223.1:0-6624 GCA_035493915.1 Bordetella sp. | reverse complement strand
GAAGGCAGTCTGGCGGGGGCGGTCATTTACATCTGCGAGCACACCGTCAAGGGCGCTCTCGGCCTGGTGATCAACCGGCCCACCGACCTGACGCTGGGCACCCTGTTCGAACGCATAGATCTGACCCTGGAAATCGCGCCGGTAAAGGAAACACCGGTGTTCTTCGGCGGTCCGGTACAGACCGACCGTGGGTTCGTACTGCACGCGCCGCCCGGCGATTACACGTCCAGCATCAAGCTGGGCGGCCTGGCGCTGACCACCTCCCGCGATGTGCTGCAGGCGGTGGCCGACGGTAATGGGCCCGCGCGCATGCTGGTTACGCTGGGCTATGCCGGGTGGGGCGCTGGCCAACTCGAAAGCGAGATGTCCCGCAATGCATGGCTCAGCGTTTCGGCCGATCCGGACATCATTTTCGACGTGCCGCCGGAAGACCGCTACCCCGCCGCGCTGAAGCTGCTGGGCATCGATCCCATCATGCTGGCGGGGGACGCCGGCCATGCCTGACGACGTGCCGGGCGCGCCCGAGGCGCCCGTGCCGCCGCGCGCGATGGCCGAGGAAACCCTGCTCGCCTTCGATTTCGGCACCAAGAAGATCGGCATCGCCATCGGCAACACCCTGACGCGCCAGGCCGCGCCGATGGAAATCATCCACAGCGAAATCCGCGATGTGCGCTTCGGGCGTATCGCGGCCTTGCTGCGGGAATGGCAACCGCAGCGCCTGGTGGTGGGCCTGGCGCTGAACTCCGACGGCGGCGAACAGGAAGCCACCGCGCGCTGCCGCCGCTTCGCCAATCAATTGCACGGGCGCTTTGGGTTGCCCGTGGAGCTGGTGGACGAGCGGGGCTCCAGCATGCAGGCCCAGGCGCTGTTGGGCACCAACGCGCCGGACGATGCCGTGGCGGCGGCGGTTATCCTGCAACGCTACCTGGATGCCTTGCCGGCATAGCGCGTTCAACTCGAACCTGAAACATGGCACCGTGTTATGGTGGCGTCCGCACAGCGGCACCCGCCCGCGCCAATTCCTTATCTCTTTATGACAGACCGCGGATCCCCAGCTACCCATCCGGAAGCGGCTTCCACACAGTCCTCCTCGCTGGATCGCCATGTCGATACGCGCGGCGATGCCGGTTTCGACCCGGGCCATGCCGGCGCATCCGGCACCTCGGAAGCGGCCGGTGCATCCGGTACCGAACGGCACGATCCCACACCGTTGGCCTTGCGCATCGTGCGTTTTCTGCCGCGCGCGGTGGTCGTCGCGCTGATGGTGCTGGCCGGCCTGTTGCTGGTCGGTACGGTATATCCCATTTCCGGAGCGCGGGGCCGGGACTTTCTCAACCGCACATGGTCGCGCTGCCTGTTGTGGGTCTGTGGCGTGCGCCTGGCCGTGCGCGGACAGCCGCTGATGCGGGGGCCCGTCCTGTTCGTCGCCAACCATGTGTCCTGGCTGGATATCTTTGTCATCAATGCCGTCCGGCCGACTGCTTTCGTTGCCAAAAGCGAGATCCGGCGCTGGCCCATCGTGGGCTGGCTGGTGGCGGGAGCCGGCACGCTGTTCCTGCAGCGCGGGCATCGCCAGGCCATCCATGCCACCGGCAACGCCATGAAGGCGCGCTTCGCCAATGACGAGGCCGTGGGGTTGTTTCCGGAAGGAACGACGACCGAAGGTTTCTCGCTACTGCCCTTTCACGGCAGCCTGTTCGAACCCGCCAAACATGTTGGCGTGACGATCCAGCCGGTCGCGCTGCGTTTCCTGCTTGATGGCCAGCGCAGCGCCTTTGCCGCATTTGTCGGTGAGGAAACGCTGGTCGGCAATTTGTGGCGGGTCCTGGGCGCGACGGGATTGTCGGTGGAGACAGCCTATTGCGAACCCCTGGCACTGCACGGCGAGGACGGCACCGTCCTTGGCCGCGTGGAACTGGCAATGCGGGCACGCGCCTGCATCCGGGACGCCCTGGAAGAAGCGCGGCGCTGAAGCGCGCCGCCTTATTGAATTTTTCCTTGTGTTGCCGCCGCTCGTTCGAGCGGCGCTTCGGCGCGTCCACTTCCGGCGTCGTGCGCGGTCGCGAAGGTCCAGCGTTCGGTGCCCGGCAAGGGACGGACGGACTCTACTCGGAATTCGGATCCAGGCCCTTGCCGCAATTGACCTGGACCAGTTTCCGGTCGTGCAGCCGCAGCGCCGTCAACATGCCGCCCCATACGCATCCGGTATCCAGGCAGATCACGTCCTTGCGCAGCAGCAGCCCCAGCGTGGACCAGTGCCCGAACACCACGGAAATGTCGCGCGTTTTGCGGTTGGGCACGTCGTACCACGGAATCAGGCCGGCCGGCCATGCGCCCGGCGCCACTTTGGTATCGAACTCCATATGGCCCTTGGGCGTGCACAGGCGCATGCGGGTCAACGCATTGATGATGACGCGCAAGCGCTTGCCGCCATGCATGTCATCGGCCCACGTGACCGGCTGATTGCCGTACATCTTCTGCAGCGCTCGCTGCCAGTTGGGCCCGCGCAGCGCATCCTGGACTTCTCCCGCCAAAGCCAGCGTCTTGGCCACGTCCCATTTCGCCAAGGTGCCGGCATGCACCAGCAAATGCCCCTGTTCGAAATGCGCCAATGGGCGCCGGCGCAGCCAGTCGATCAGCTTGGGCGCGTCGCGCGCATCCAGGATTTCCTGGATGGTGTCGGATTTGGTGGGGCGCCGCACCCCCGCGGCCGCTGCCAGCAAATGCAGGTCGTGGTTGCCCAGGACCGCCACGGCACGGTCTTCCAGCGCCATGACGCGGCGCAGGGTCGCCAGGGAGTGCGGCCCGCGGTTGACCAGGTCGCCCGCGAACCAGAAGCGGGAATCGGGTTCACCGACCAGCTCGGGGTGTGCGAGCAGCCGCTCCAGGGGCTCGCAGCAACCCTGCAGGTCCCCTATCATCCAAATACTTGCAGTCATACCGGTGAGCGGCGCCAAGGCCAGCGTTGGTCCATTACACGCGTGACGGTGTGGCGGTATTCCATCAGCGTCAGCGCACCCAGGGCGATCAGCAGAGCGGCCAGGTTAGGCACGATGGCGGTAACCCAGGGCGGCCAGTGGCTGAGCATGCCGACGTTGAGCGCCAGCTGATTCACCATGAAAAAAGCCACGCCGACCAGGATGCCGATGAAGACCTTGGCGCCGACGCCGCCGCGGCGGGTCTGCATGAAGGCCACTGGCGCGGCGATCGTCATCATGATCAACAGCGTGAATGGGTAGACGCCCTTGCGCCATACGGCGACGACCTGGCGGTCGGCCTGCAACTGGTTGTGCCGCAGATAGTCGATATAGTCCAGCAGCGTGGCCAGGGACATGCGTTCAGGCGTCAGCACGCGCGCCAGCAGTCGTCCCGGCGTGAGCGTGGTGGTCAACTCGCGCTGCGGGATCTTGATGACCTGGATGACCTGGTCGGTGGGCGGCTTGGCGTTGTCCAGGGCTTCTACCGCATCGTGCGAGATGCGGTTTTCGACCACGTTGTACATGATCAGCTTGCCATCGGCGAAGCGTCCGCGTTCGGCCTTGGACAGAGCGGCCAGTTCCAGATCCTTGCGGAATTCATACAGCGTGATGCCTTCGACCTCGCCATCGGCCTTCAATTTCAGGATGTTCAGCGTGCGCGCGCCGCCATCCCGGGTCGGTTCCTTGAACCAATAGCCGCTGTTCAGACGGTTGCCGCCCGCGGTACCGCGGAACATCAGGTTGGCTTCACTGCTTTTGATTTCCGCGATGGGAGTGACCCATTCGGACAACACCGTGGCGCCTATCATGACCGGCACGGTGACCAGCCACAGCATGCCCAGCAGCTTCAGCCCGCTGACACCCGATACGCGCAGGATGACGAGTTCGTTACGCTGCGCCAGCCCCGCCAGCGCCAGGATGGAGCCGATAAGCAACCCGATCGGCAGCAGATCGTACAGCCGCGTCGGCATGGCCAGCGCCTGCAGGTAGAACAGCGCGAAGATCGTGAACTTGTCGCCGACGTTGTCCAGATCGTCCACCAGCGCGAAAAACGTGAACAGGCCGAGCAGCGCCAGCAGCACCACGATGCAAGAGCGGTAGATTTCTCGGGCCAGGTAGCGGCGGGCAGTGCGCATGGATTACGGCGATGGGCTGGATAAGGGTGGTGCGGTGAACGTTGCAGCGTGGGTTGTAGCGTTGGTTGTGTAGCCTGCCTGCAGGGTTTGGTGCAGGGTTTGGTGTTACAGCAGCGCTGTTCGTTATGAGTGGAATCGGCGAAACGGAGTAGCTTAACAAAAATATGGTGGGTGTCCGGCGCGCCTGGGGCAATAGTGGCGATATTGTCCGTTGATACGCGCCGGGGCAACCCGTCTGGCGAACTAGGGTATGTCCACCTGTTGCATGCGCCGCTGCAGAATGGAGATTCTGCGTCCCAGGTAAGCCGTGACGCCGCGCTTGTCGTAGTAGCGAGGATTGGGCAGCATCGCCGCCAGGCGCGCCGCTTGCGCCGCGTTCAGACGGGCGGCGTTGGTACCGTAATAATGTTCGGCAGCCGCCTGCGCGCCGAACACGCCCACGCCCCATTCGGCGATATTCAGGTAAATCTCAAGAATCCGCCGCTTGGGCATGACCCATTCGATCATGTAGGCCAGCACCAGTTCCTGGCCCTTGCGTAGATAAGTGCGCGATCCGGAAAGGAAAAGGTTCTTGGCCACCTGCTGCGTGATGGTAGACCCGCCGCGGACGCGGCCGTGGCCCAGCTCGGATTGTTCCTGGTTGTATTCCCAGGCCTTGCGCATCGCATCCCATTCAACGCCGTCGTGGTCGATGAAGTTGGCGTCTTCCGAGGCGATCACCGCCCGTTTCAGGGTGTTGTTGATTTTGTCGTAGTCCACCCATTCGAAGCGCAGCCGAACCTTGGGGTCGTCTTCACGCAGGCGCGCCATTTCCTGACGCATGACGGAACTGCTGCCCGGGTTGCGATGGTCATACCAGACGACCATGCAGAATAGCCACAACTCGTAAAGGATCGCCGCGCATAGCAGCAGCATTACCGTGGCCGAAATGACCCGGAACCACGAAATCCCGCCTGTCGATCCGCGGCGCGTCACCATCCTGGCCGTTACCGTGGCGGGGGCGCGGCCAGTTCACGCCGCAGCGCGGCCAGTACCGGCTCGGCATCCGGCCGCCGGCCATGCCAGATGAAAAAACTTTCAGCCGCCTGGCCCACCAGCATGCCCAGGCCATCCGCGGTGGCGGCGGCGCCGTCCGCGTGGGCCTGGCGCATGAAAGGCGTGGCCTGCGCACCGTACATCATGTCGTAGGCCAGCGCCCCTTCGGCGTACAGGCCCGCAGGCAGGTCGGGCGCGGCATCGCTCAGGCTGCTGGCCGTGGCATTGATCACCACGTCCCACGGGCCGCCCTTGGCGGCATCGCCCAAGCCGCCCGCGCTGACGGCGGGCGAAGCCGCGCCGGTCGCCCTTAGCCACTCGGCGGCCAGCGTGTGGGCGCGTTCCGCGGTGCGGTTGACGATATGGATGCGCGCGCAGCCTGCTTGCGCCAGCGGTTGCAGGACACCGCGGGCGGCGCCGCCCGCGCCCGCCAGCAACACCCGGGCTCCCGTCAGGTCCGCCCCCAGCCGGCGCAGATCCGCGACCAGGCCCACGCCGTCGGTGTTGCACCCGTGCAGCGCGCCGTCGCGCATCCACAGCGTATTGACGGCGCCGGCCAGCCGGGCACGTTCGCTCAGGCGCGGCGACGCCAGCGACCAGGCTTCCTGCTTGAAGGGGACGGTGACGTTCAGGCCGCGGCCGCCGCCCGCGAAAAAACCGCGCACGGTGGTCTCGAATCCATCCAGCGGGGCCGGAAGCAGGCCATATTCCAGGGCGATGCCGGTCTGTTCGCCGAACATGGCATGGATGCGTGGAGAGCGGCTGTGCGTCACGGGATTGCCGATGACGGCGTAGCGGCCCGCCGTCACGCCGGCGACGGCGGATCCGGTGGGGGACATGTCGGTCATTGCGCCTGGGTCTCCACCGTGTCGTTGACGAAATTCCAGGTACGCGTGATAGCCAGCACGTCGGTATCGCGCGCGATATCCGGCGGGAACGGCGGGAACGGCGCCGACAACTGCACGATCCGGCGGGCCGCCTGGTTCAGCACCGCGTATTTGGACGGCGTGTCGATTTCGACGTCGGCGACGCTGCCGTCCGCGCGCACGTAGACGGTCATGCGCAGCGTACCGTAGACGCGGCCGCGCGCCTCATCGGGATAGTGCTGCGTGCCGATTGCTTCCACGCGGCTGCGCCATGCGTCCAGATACTGCGCATAGCGCGAGGCTTCCGCGGCCGGCGCCACGAAGGTGCGCCGGGGGCGTTTGTTGTAGGCCTGTACGCGGGCGGACAGCGCCGCGACCTGGGCATTCTGCAGCACGCTGTCCTGGTCCTGTTCTTCCTTGCCCGGGGTATTGGCGTCCGGCACGGGCTGGCCCGCCTGGTGCGGTGGACTGACCTGGGTGCTGGCTTGCAATTGCGAAAGCAGGCGTTGCTGGGTTTCTTCCAGGGACGACTGGCGTTTGCGCATCGCTTCCAGCACCACCGCGCTAGGGGCATCACCCGACTGCGGAAGCGGCGACTGCGCCATGCCC
>DATJHN010000222.1:0-4622 GCA_035493915.1 Bordetella sp. | reverse complement strand
GCTCGCGCACGTGAACGACAGGCGCCTGGTCGCGGCAGCCAGCTATCTGGTCCAGGCATCCGGCGCCGCCATCCTGTTGGCGTCGTGGGACGGGCAGGCTTGGGCGATTATCTGCGGCGTTGCGCTATTCGGCATGGGCATCGGCAACGCGACTTCGCTGCCGCCGGCCATCGCCCAGGACGATTTCGCCCCCACGGATGTGCAAAGAGCGGTGGCGCTGATCGTCGCGATCGCACAGGGAAGCTACGCATTCGCGCCGGCGATATTCGGGATGCTGCTATACGCCGGCGAGCCGCGGCTGCCATCCGGCGGCGGGCACGGATGCCTTTTGTTCACAGCCGCCATCGCCATTCAACTCGCGGCGGCGGCGACATTGCTTGCCGGCCGCCGGCATTGCGGTGAAGCGGGCAAAGTCCAGGCGGCCGCCGTGCCGCCCGACAGGCGTTGAGTCATTCTCCGGTTGATGGGTCGAGTCGGCCTGGGCTGATGCGCGGCGCCGGCCCGGGGCCAATGCGCTTAGCAGGCCCCGGGGCCGATGCGCGAAGTAAGCTCATGGCCAATACGCCGAGTCATCCCCGGGCGGGCGGTTCGGCCAGGCGTTGGATGGCCTGGTCGCCGCAGCGCGCCAGCAACTCATCCAGCGTTTCATTGTCCAGCATCATTCCGGGTGCAAGATCGCGCAAAGGCAGCAGCACGAAAGCACGTTCGCGCATGCGCGGGTGCGGCAGCGTCAACCGCGGCGTATCCAGGCGCAGATCTCCATGGATCAGCAGATCCAGGTCCAGGGTGCGGGGGGCATTGCGATAAGGGCGTTCGCGTCCATGCATCCGTTCGATGGTCTGCAGGGCGTCCAGCAGATCGAGCGGCGCCAGCCTGGTGCGCAGGCGGGCGACCGCATTGACGAAGTCCGGACCGCTGGCATCGACAGGCGCGGATCGGTAAAAGGGCGAGGCGATGCAGTCCTCGACGCCATGGGTGGCGGCCAGCTCGCGCAGGGCATGGCGCAGCGTGGCCACGCTGTCTCCCAGGTTTGCGCCCAGGCCGATATAGGCGGTGGTATTGCGCGCCGGGCTGGCGGACGGCGCGGGGCCGTCGGCTTTTGTTCCCGACGCCGTCATGGCTTTATTCGTCGTGGCCGTGCGCGGCGACGACCTGGCCGGCATCACCGCCACCGCCGCCGCTACCGCGCCGGCGCGATCGGCGGCGGCGTGGCGGGGCTTCCTCGCCCTTGGCGCGTGGTGCCCGGGACGCTTCGTCGATCATCTGCGCGCGGGTGATATCGTCGCTATTGGCCAGGTCCATCCACCACTGCGCCAGCACGCTGTCGAATTCGCCGGCCGCGGCGCGCAGTTGCAGGAAATCGCAGGCGGCGCGGAAGCGCGGCTGTTCCAGCATGCGGTAGATCGTTTTGCCGACACGCCGTTCGAAACGCGGCTGCATGAACCAGATTTCGCGCATATCAGCGGAGAAACGGCGCTGGATGGCCAATTTTTCGGTTTGTTCGTCCAGCACTGAATCAGCGGCCTGCAACAGCGCCGGTATCGTCAGCTCGCCATGTTTGCACAGGTCGCGCCACCGTACTTCCACCTGTTGCCACAGCAGCGCGGCGAACAGGAAGCTGGGGCTGATGGTCTTGCCGGCGCGGACGCGCGCATCGGTGCGTTCCAGCGCCAGTTCGACAAACTGCTCGCCCTGGGGCTGTTCCAGTACCACGTCCAGCAGGGGCAGCACGCCATGGTGCAGGCCTTCCGCCCGCAGTTGCCGCAGGCAGTCCATGGCGTGGCCGCAGGTCAGCAGCTTGAGCATTTCGTCGAACAGGCGCGAGGCCGGCACGTTTTCGATCAGGCTGGCCATGGACTTGATGGGCGCGCGCGTATCGTCGTCGATGGTGCCGTTCAGCTTGGCGGCGAAACGCACCGCGCGCAGCATGCGCACCGGGTCTTCGCGGTAACGCTTGGCCGGATCGCCGATCATGCGCACGACGCGCTTTTTCAGGTCCGCCACGCCGTTGTGGTAGTCGATGACGACTTCCGTCAACGGGTCGTAGTACAGGGCATTAAGCGCGAAGTCGCGGCGTGCCGCGTCTTCTTCCTGGCTGCCGAACACGTTGTCGCGCAGGATGCGGCCGTGTTCGTCGGTTTCCTGGTCTTCCGACGCCAACGCGCGGAAGGTCGAGGTTTCGATGATTTCCTGGCCGAACACCACGTGCACCAGCTGGAACCGGCGCCCGATGATGCGGGCGCGCCGGAACAGCGGGCGGATTTCCTCGGGCGTGGCGTTGGTGGCGACGTCGAAGTCCTTGGGTTCCATTCCGACGATCAGGTCACGCACGGCGCCACCGACGATATAGGCCTCGTAGCCGGCCTGGCGCAGGACTTCGCACACCTTGATGGCATGCCGCGAAACGTTGCGCCGGTCAATGCCGTGGCGCTCTTTCGGGATACGCTGCGGGCCGCGCGCCGGGAATAGCCGGGCGACGAATTTTTTTATGGTTTCCGTGATCATTGATTTCAGGACTTCGCATCTTCCATATGGGCGAACAGGTTCAGCACCTGCCATCCGTTCGCCTGCGCGAGTTCGCGCAGTGCGGGACTGGGGTTGGTCGCCACCGGCCGGGTGACCGCTTCGAGCAGCGGCACGTCGTTGATCGAGTCGCTATAAAAGAACGTTTCGGAGAAATCCGCAAGGGCCAGGCCCATGCCGGCCAGCCACTCGTTTACCCGGAGCACCTTGCCTTCCTTGAAGCTGGGCGTGCCGGCAATGCGGCCGGTATAGCGTCCGGCGACGTATTCCGGCACGGTGGCGATCAGGTGCGGCACGCCGAATGCACGGCTGATCGGGGCGGTAACGAAGTGGTTGGTGGCGGTAACCACCGCGCACAGATCGCCGGCCGCCAGGTGATCCTGGACCAGCCGGATCGCGGTCGATTCGATTGCCGGACGGATGACCTGTGCCATGTATTCCTCATGCCACAGGGCCAGTTCGAACGGCGTATGGGCCGCCAGCAGCCCCAGCATGAACTCCGCCGATTGCCCGGCTGTCAGTTCGCCGCGGTTGTAGCGCTCCATGAGATCTTCGTTGCGCGCCCGTGCTTCGTCGGGATCGCCGGCACGGCCGGTGCGGGCCAGGAAGTCCGCCCATTGGTAGTCGCTGTCCAGCGGCAACAGCGTGTGATCGAGATCGAAGAGGGCCAGGCGTGCAGCAGTCATGAATTAGGGGTATCCGGGTCCGCCAGCATTGCGCGCAGCAGCGGTATGGTCAGTGGCCGGCGTGTTGCCAGCGAATAGCGGTCCAGAGCGTCCAGCAGCGCGGCCAGGCGGCGCATGTCCCGCTCGTAATGGGTGAGCATCCAGTTGATGACTTCCGGCGCCAGTTGCAAACCCCGTTCGGCGGCCTGCGCGGCCAGCGCGGCCAGTTTGTCGGCATCCGACAGCGGATCCAGGCGAAATACCAGATCCCAGCCCAGCCGGGTGCGCAGGTCCTCGCGTAGCGGCATGGCCAGCGGTGCGCGGTCGCCCGCGACGGCCAGTGCGAATGCATGCTGGGTTGCCCCAGACTCGCGCCAGCGATTGTACAAGGCAAATAGCGCGGCCTGCCCGGCGTCGTCCATGCGGTGCAAGTCGTCCACCGCGACGATGGGCGGCATGGGATCGGTGGGATTGGCTCGCGCCAGCTCCGCCAGCACCGCCGGCGCTTCCTGGGCGGCAATATAGCGGCCGCCGGGCGAGCCCGCGATGGCGCGCAGCAAGTGGCTGCGTCCGCAGCCGGCCGCTCCCCACAGGTACAGCGCACGCCCGGGCGACAGCTGACGCGCCGCATCCAGCGCCTGTCCGTTCGGGCCCGCGATGTAGTTGCCCAGCGATGGCGCGGGCTCGGGAAGGACGTCTAGCAGCAGCTGGCGATTCATTTGGACAGGGTATGCCCACCGGCTTGCCCGCGGGGCGCGGCCGGGCCCGATGGTGGCCGATCTGACCGTCCGGGCGCCTGTTGGCGAAGAAAAGGTGGGCTCATCGTAAAATCAAGAAATCCGATTCGAAAAATCCCGCAATTTTTACATACCCCACGGTTTTCCTCATGACAAATCAACCTTCCGCCCCGTTGACCTACCGTGACGCCGGTGTCGATATCGACGCGGGCGATGCCCTGGTCGACCGCATCAAGCCGCTGGCGGCCCGTACCATGCGGCCCGGCGTGCTGGCCGGCATAGGCGGCTTCGGCGCGCTGTTCCAGGTCCCCGGGAAATACCGCGAGCCTGTGCTGGTGTCCGGGACGGATGGCGTGGGCACCAAGCTCAAGCTGGCCTTCCAATGGAACCGGCACGATACCGTGGGTATCGACCTGGTCGCCATGAGCGTCAACGATATCCTGGTTCAGGGCGCGGAACCGCTGTTTTTCCTGGATTACTTCGCTTGCGGCAAGCTGTCGGTGGACACCGCCGCGGCAGTGGTTGGCGGCGTCGCCCATGGCTGCGAGCTGGCGGGCTGCGCGCTGATCGGTGGGGAAACCGCCGAAATGCCGGGCATGTACCCGGATGGCGAATACGACCTGGCCGGATTCGCCGTGGGCGCGGTCGAAAAAGCGTCGATCATCGACGGCAAGTCGATTCGTCCCGGCGATGCCAT
>DATJHN010000221.1:0-13116 GCA_035493915.1 Bordetella sp. | reverse complement strand
CACACCGATGAAGTCGTTGTCGACCGACTCCACGCCGTCCACTTCATGCGCCTGCAGCGCGGCGATGGCCGTGGCGCTGTCGGGGACCACATTCCAGCGCACCTCGTCCATGTGGACGATCTTCGGGCCGGCGCTGAACTGCGGCGTAGTTTTATCCGGGGTCGGCACATAACCGGCGAACTTCTCGTAGACGACGCGCGACCCGGATACCCACTGGTCGCGCAAGAAACGGAACGGGCCGCTGCCTATCATTTCCGTTACGGGCTTGTCGTCCGGCCCCTTGGCCAGACGTTCCGGCATGATAGCTGCCATGCTGCCGGTCTGGCGGCCCAGCGCGTTCAGCAGCAAGGGGAAAGGCTTTTTCAGCTTGAACTGCAGCTGCTTGTCGTTCAGCGCCGTCAGCTCGGCGGTCGCGGCCATCAGGGATTTGCCCATCAGGTCGCGCAAGGCCCAGCGATGCAGGCTGGCGATCGCATCCTGCGCGCGCACCGGCGAACCGTCGTGAAAAACCAGCTTGTCGCGCAATGTGATCACCCAGCGCAGGCCGTCGGGATCCATCTCGTGGCCGGCCGCCATCTGCGGATGCGGCTGGTAGTCGTTGTCCAGGCCGTACAGCGTGTCGAACACCATTTGCGCGTGGTTCTGCGTGATCGTCGCGGTGGTGAAGGTCGGATCGAGGAGCGTCAGGTCGGTCTGCGGGATCCAGCGGAATTCGACGCGGGGCGCCGCTCGCAGATAGCCGGGCAAGACCAGCGTCGCCGCCCCGGCGGAAGTCGTCATCAGGAATTGCCTGCGGTCCATGTTTTGCTCCTGTTCAAAGGAAAGACAAGGTATTCACGGCTTCCGCGCGGATTGCCACGGGAAGAACTATCTACACCACGGGCCGCGCGATACCGAAAGCACTATGCATCGCCGCCAGTCGACGACGCGGAGTCGTCTCAATACAACCCGCCAACTTGGTGGCGGGCCACGAAATGTCCCGGTCCGACCTGCTCCAGCGGCGGCACGTCCGGCTCATGCCCCAGGGGCCGGACCGGACTCGGCAGCTCGGCGTTGTCGACGCGGATCTCGCGCCGCCGGCCGGGGTCCGGCACCGGCACGGCCTGCATCAGTTTGCGCGTATAGGGATGGCGCGGGTCTTCGAAGACGGCCTGGCGCGGGCCGATTTCCACGATCTGTCCCAGGTACATCACCGCCACGCGATGGCTGATGCGCTCCACCACCGCCATGTCATGCGAGATGAACAGATAGGCCACGCCCAGCTCGCGCTGCAGGTCGATCAGCAGGTTGACGATCTGCGCCTGGATGGAGACGTCCAGCGCGGACACCGATTCGTCGGCGATCAGTACGCGCGGATTCACCGACAGGGCGCGGGCGATGCAGATGCGCTGGCGCTGTCCACCCGAAAACTGGTGCGGCCAGCGCGTCGCCATGGCGGGATCCAGGCCTACCCGCTCCATCAGCACGGCCACGCGGCGGTCTGCCTCGGCGCCGCCGGCGATGCGGTGGATCAGCATGGGTTCCTTGATGGACTCGCCCACGCGCATGCGCGGATTCAGCGATGCAAAGGGATCCTGGAAGACGAACTGCATGCCCCGGCGCAGCGCGCGCAGGGACAGCGGGTCGTCGGCGCGTACCGGCTTGCCGTCGAATTCGACGCTGCCGGACGTGACCCGCGCCAACTGCAGGATGGAACGGCCCGTGGTGGTCTTGCCGCAGCCGGACTCGCCGACCAGCGCCAGCGTTTCGCCCGCCTGCAGGTCGAAACTGACCTTTTCCACCGCATGCACACGGCGCCTGACCCGCGCCAGGAAACCGCCCCGCACGTCGAAGCGCGTCACCAGGTCGCGCACGCGCAGGATGGGGTGTTTGGTGGGGACTTCGTCGCGCGCGAACGGCGCGAAAGCGGATGACTCGGCGGGTGGCGTCTGGTGCGTCTCGTGCGTCTCGTGCGTCTGTTGGCTCTGCTCTGCCTGCTGCGCCTGCGATGCCGCCTGCCGCGCCGCTTCGGCCTCGACCAGGTCGAAGCGCGCCGGTTCGGTCGTGCCGCGCATGGCGCCCAGTTTGGGCGCTGCCGCCATCAAGGCGCGTGTATAGATCTCGCGTGGATGCGCGAACAGCTCCGCGGCGCTGTTGGTTTCGATGGCATGCCCGCGCCGCATCACCATCACGCGGTCGGCGACTTCCGCCACCACGCCCATATCGTGCGTGATGAAGATCACGCCCATGTCCATGTCGCGCTGCAGCTCGCGTATCAGCTGCAGGATTTGCGCCTGGATCGTCACGTCCAGTGCCGTGGTCGGTTCGTCGGCGATCAGCAGCGCCGGTTTGCAGGAAAGCGCCATGGCGATCATCACGCGCTGGCGCATGCCGCCGGAAAGCTCGTGCGGATAACGCCGCATCACCGCGCCGGCGTCCGGAATGCGCACGCGGTCCAGGATACGGAGCGCCTCGGTCGCGGCCGTCCCGGCGTCGCCGCGCTGGTGCAATCGTATGGCCTCGACGATCTGCGCACCGATGGTCATGACGGGGTTGAGCGAAGTCATCGGCTCCTGGAACACCATGCCCAGGTCGGCGCCGCGCATGGCGCGCATCTGCTCGTTGCCGGCCTTCGCCAGGTCCACCCGTGACCCGTCGGGCCGATGAAAAGTCATCGAGCCCTGCACGATGCGGCCGCCGCCGAACTCGACCAGGCGCATGATGGCCAGCGAGGTCACCGATTTGCCGGAACCGGATTCGCCGACAATCGCCAGGGTTTCGCCGCGGTCCACATGCAGGCTGATGTCTTGCACCGCGATCGCAGGCCGCGCCGCCGTGCCAAAGTCGATTGTCAAGCCGGCGACGTCGAGTACGCGGCGGCTGGAGTCCGGGGCGGCCGAATCCAGCCCCCGATCAACGGCATTGAGATCCACTTCCCCGCGGCTGGAATCCGATTGCGTGGCCATGGTCAGATCCTTTTCGCCATGCGGGGATCGATGGCATCACGCAGGCCGTCGCCCAGCATATTGATGGCCAATATCGTGATCGACAGGAAGATCGCCGGGAAGGCAATCAGGTACGGCTTGATCTGCCAGAGCGCGCGGCCTTCGGCCATGATGTTGCCCCACGACGGCGTGGCGGGCGGCACGCCGGCGCCGATGAAGGACAGCCCCGCCTCGGCCAGGATGGCGACGCCGCAGATATAGGTCGCCTGCACGGTCAGCGGCCCGATGGTGTTGGGCAGGATGTGGCGCAGCACCACGCGCAACGGACTGGCCCCCGCGGCCACGGCGGATTCCACATAAGGCTGTTCGCGCAGCGACAGCACCACGCTGCGCACCAGGCGCACCACGCGCGGAATCTCCGCCAAGGTAATGGCGACGATAACGTTGTGCAGCGAGGCCCTGGACAGCGAGATCAACGCGATGGCCAGCAGGATGGTGGGGATCGACATGAAGCCGTCCATGATGCGCATCGCCACCGCATCGACCCAGCGCACGAAGCCGGCCGCCAGCCCGATCGCCACGCCCGCTATCGTCGACAGGATGGCCACGGTAAAGCCCACGGCCAGCGATACCCGTGCACCGTAGATCACGCGCGAATAGACGTCGCGGCCCAGCAGGTCGGTGCCGAACCAGAAACGCTCGCTGGGCGGCCGCGTGCGATTGACCGGCGACAGCGCCGTCGGATCCACGGTATGCAGCCAGGGCGCCAGCACGGCCACCAATATCAGCAGCAGCAGAAGCAATCCGCCGACGGCAACGGTGGGATGCTCGCGCATCGCCTTGAAGAACGCGCGCATCAGTATTTGATCCTTGGATCGAAGACGCGATAGAGCAAGTCCACCGCCAGGTTGATCAGCACATACATAAAGCTGAACAGCAGAATGACGCCCTGGATGACCGGATAGTCCCGGCGCAGGATCGCGTCCACGGTCAGGCGTCCGAGGCCAGGTATCGAAAACACGGTTTCGGTAATCACCGTGCCGCTGATAAGCAGGGCCACGCCGCTGCCGATCACGGTCAGGATAGGCACGGCGGCATTCTGCAGTGCGTGGCGGAACAACAGGCTGCGGTCATGCACGCCCTTGGCGCGCGCGGTGCGCACGTAATCCTGCGATAGCGTTTCCAACAGTGTCGCGCGGGTAATGCGCGTGATCAGCGCTATATACACGCTGCCCAGCGCCAGGGCCGGCAGCACCAGCGTATACAGCGAGGCCCACAGGCCGCGCGACAGCGGCACATAGCCTTGCACGGGAAACCAGCGCAACTGCAGCCCCAGCACCCAGGCCAGCAGATAGCCGACCACGAAGGAAGGAACCGAAAAACCCAGCACCGCGCCGACCATGATGCCGCGATCCTGCCAGGCATTGTGGCGCCATGCCGCCAGCGCCCCCAGCGGCACGGCCACCGCCACCGACAGGACCAGCGTCATGACCATCAGGCTGAAGGTGGGCGCCAGGCGCTGGCCGATCATGTAGGTGACAGGCTGGCTGGTGAACAGCGATGTGCCCAGGTCGCCATGCAGTACCGCCCATACCCAATGGCCGAAGCGCAGCAGAAAAGGCTGGTCCAGTCCCAGGGTGGCGCGGATGCGGGCGATGTCCTGCGCGGTGGCATCCTCGCCGGCCAGCAGCGCGGCGGGATCGCCCGGTGCCAGGTCGAGCAGCGCGAAAACGAACAGCGCGACGAACAGCATGACTGGCAGCGTGGCGAGCAATCGGCGCAGGATGTACGAAAACATCGGACCTCGTCGAAAAGCGGCACGGAAGCGTTGCGGCGCACGCGGCGTGGCCTGGCTTCACTGGCGGAACGCAGAATTTGCGCGGTGCAAAAATTCTAGGGTTCGTGCTGCGCTTGCAGCAATTTCAATATTCGCGAGCAGCCGTTGCCGAAATTAGAACAGCCCGGAAAGCCAATGCCGACGCGGCTTTGCGGGCCGTACGTAGTCGCCCTGATGGGGATATCCCCAGGTCCGTCAAACCGCCACGTCCACCGAGCCCGCCGCGCGTGACGCGGCGGTGGAACCGTGCACCAGCTTTGCGTCAGGCGGCGCCGTCACGATGCCGGTGCGGAAATCGACCGGCGCCTGCGCGCGCAGGCGATCCAGGTCGGGCAGCGGCCGCGCCAGATCCGGATTGCGCGCCCAGGCCCACTCCAGCGATTTGCAGATCTCCAGCAGCGCCAGGTCCTGGCGGAAGCCGCCGATGACCTGCATGCCGAAGGGCATGCCGGCATGATCGCGGCCGCAGGGCATGGACAGCGCCGGGTTGGTCATCAAGGTAATCACATAGGTCAGCGCCAGCCAGCGGTAATAGTTTTCCTGCGGCTTGCCGTTGATGCGGTCCAGCGCCAGCTGCGTCCAGGGGAAAGGCGACACCGGGGTGGTAGGCGCCAGGATCACATCGTAGTCCTGGTAAAGCGCCTGGAAGGCCTTGAACATGCGGGTCTGGTCCAGGTGCGCGGCGGTATGGTCGGCCAGCGTCATCGCTGCGCCCATCTCGTAGTTGGCGCGCGGGTTCGGCCCCAGGTTGTTGGGGTCGGCTTCGTAGGCGTCGCGATAGCGCGCCACGTAGTTCGCCGCGCGGATCACATCGAAGCAGCGGTCGGCCGCCGCCAGGTCCGGCCGCACTTCGTCGCAGGTCTTGAACAGATGGCGCATCGCATCGATCCTGGCGAGAAACACCCTGCGGATATCGTCGTCCACGTCGCACACGCCGAAATCCACGGAGTAGCCAACCCGCAGGCTGGCCAGGTCGCGCGGGCGCAGGCTGGCGAAGGCCGCCGCATCCACGTCGTAGGACAGCGGATCGCTGTCCGCGCGGCCGGCGATCGCCGACAGGTGCAGCCCCACGTCGTCCATCGAGCGCCCCATCGGCCCGACCACGGAAATCGGCGTCCACCCCAGCGGGCGGCGTTCGACCGGCACCAGTCCCGGCGACGGCCGGAACCCGATCACCCCGCACTTGGCCGCCGGAATGCGCAGCGAGCCGCCGGTGTCCGACCCGGTGCACAGCGGCAGCATGTCGGTGGCCAGCGCCACCGCGGAACCACCCGACGAACCGCCGCAGTTCAGGCGTGGATCGAAAGGATTGCCGGTCGCGCCCCACACCGGATTGCGGGTGTTCGCGCCCGCGCCCAGCTCGGGCACATTGGTCTTGCCCACCACGATGGCACCGGCGCGCCGCATGCGCCCCACCATCAGGTTGTCGGCCGACGGCACGTGGCCGCGGTACATGGGTGAACCGAAGGTGGTCAGCAGTCCTTCGGTTTCCTCCAGATCCTTCACGCCCATGGGCAGGCCATGCAGCGGGCCCAGGGGCAGGCCGCGCAGGACCGCGGCCTCGGCTGCCCGCGCCTCTTCCTTCGCCCGCTCGTAGCAGGTCGCGGTCACCGCATTCAGATAGGGATTCAGCGCCTCGATGCGCGTCAGGCAGGCCTGCAGCAACTCGACCGGCGAAATCGTCTTGTCGCCGATGGCGCGGCGCAGATCGACGGTGGACCAGGAAACCAGGGAATCGGTGGAAGCGGGCATGGTGTGTTCCGGAAAGGGAAAGACCAGGCCGATTCTGGAAGTCGCACGTCCCCCTGTCCATTAGAGTTTTTAGCAACGGACGTTCTGGAAATTCGAAGACGTTCAGGCGGCGGCTGGGTCCACGGCCTTGATGGCCCGCATGGGATTGAACGATTTCCGCCATGGCGGGTACTACCGTGCCTGCGCGCCGCCACCTTCTTTTCTGTTCATACGGCGGATACGCGAGCCTGGAGAATTTTCATGCAGTTTCCCCCCTCGTCCGCCCGCGTTCCCAATCTCTTCGCGGACGCGCCCGTATCCTTGCAGGCGCGGCCCCGCCGGATAGGCAACTGCCCAGCCGGCGGCGCCGACGACGCATGCGGCATACAGGCCATGGCAGGCAGGTTCGCGCGAGCCGCCCATGACAGAATCGGCGGCTCGATTGCGGGCCCCGCTCCCTTGCAACCCGCTATCCCGATAACCGCCGCCCGTACGCCAAGCACCTTGGCGGAATCGGCGGCACGCCGGCCGCGGCAACTGGCGCACGCCGTCGGTGTACGGCAGCGGTGAATCGCGTGCCGACATCCGGGAATGGCTGGAGGATCTGTCTAAACCCGAGCGCGAGTCTCTGCTGAAAAGCTCGCTGGAGATGTGCGAGGAAGCCGCCGGAACTTGCGATGACCGCGTAACCCTGACCTGGAACGAACTGCGCAAGCTGCGGGTACACGACGACATTCGGCTGGGGCGATACAACAACCGGCCAGGCGATGCCTTGCGGATCATGCGGCAGCTATTCCGCCAGAAAAAACTGCAGGACATCGCCTACCGCCAGATCGCCGCCTCGCCCGAGCTCGACGACGTCGAAGTCTATCTGGCATATATCGTCAATCTGCGCGAGCCGCTGGCACTGTCCATGGCGCCGACGGACATGCGGTACTTCAATTTGTCGGGAGTGACCCAAGCCGATCTGGATACCGCATTGCAAGAGGTCCAAGCCGCAGAACGCACGGACTTCTACAAGGAGCTGGTGGTCGACGACACCTGGAACGCCTTGATCGAGCAGAAGTTGCCGGACCGATACGCGCAGGCGAAGAACAAACTGCACGAATTGGGCGAAACGCCGCTGCAGGAAAGGATCAGCGCGGAACTACGCGCGCTGGGGCTGCCGTCCGACGATGAAGACGCGCGGCGGAATATCCACAAGCGCGTCTGGCACGAGATGCAGTTCGACATACTGGAACCTCTGACGCGCGATTACCTTGCCGACGCCGGCATCCCTGCCGCTACCGCCGGGAGCACCGGACGCGCCGGCGAACTGACGCGACCAAGGGTTCGTTAAATCGGGGATGGACTGGCGAGCCAGTCCCCTGCGCGGAACAGAGCGATCAAGCTGCCCAGGACGCGCCGGCCCAGATGCGGGATTCGGCCTTGCGCGCCGACAGCAGCAGGCCCAGGCGGCGGCTTTCCGTGACGGCCTGGCGCCAGCAGGCGACGGCGCGCCCGCCGTCGCCGCGCCGGTCCCACATATCGCCCAGCAGGCACAGGTATTCGCCGCGCAGGAATTCCGTGCCGAAGGCATCCAGCAGGGCGCCCGCGCGTTCCAGCGCGGCCATCGCGGCGCCCGTGTTGCCGACGGTCAAGTGGGCCTGCGCCAGCAGCAGCTCCAGATTCGATTGCAATACCGGATAACCTTCGCGGCAGGCCTGCAAGGCGCTTTCGACGTGCGCGATGGCCTTGGCATCGCCGCCATGCACCTGGCCCCAGGCGGCCCAGCCCTTTGCCAGGGCCTTCCACAAAGCGAAGTCGCCCTGGCCGGACAGCTGCTCCAGCCGCTCCACGGCCGCGCGCGTGGCTTCGTCGTCGCCGCGCAGCCAATGCATTTTGGTTATCACGCTCAGGCACAGCACGCGGCTGGCCAGGTGATTCAGGGCGTCCGCGGCATCGATGCCGGCCCGCGCGCTGGCGATACCCTCTTCCTCGCGCCCTTGCAGCACCAGGGCCAGCCCCAGCACGGTGCGGGCCAGGCTGAGGCCGTCGGCGCCGCAAAAGGCATAGCGCAGCATATGGTCGGGCTGCGCCGACATCGTCTGGATGCTGGTGCGCACCCAGCGTTCGGCGCTGACCGCGTCGCCGATCCACAGGCGGTTATAGCCATAGCCGTACTGTGCCCAGCCCAGGTGCAGGCCGTCGTGAGACTGTTCCGCATACCGGTGCACGCGCTCGGCGATCTGCAGGCTTTCACGATGCGGACGACTGCAGAACGCCACCGTCCACTCGCCCCACAACTGCTGGAACTGGACGTGCGTGTTGTCGTCGCCGCCGCGCAGTTCGGCGGTCCGCGCGTAGGCCAGCGCGGTCTCCGGCGCGCCGCCCCCCTTCAGCGCGGTAAAAAGCGCGCCGCGCAACAGCTGGCATTCCATTTCGGCCTTGCGGCGGGCGGCGGTGTCCTCGATCAGGTCCAGCGCGTCCAGCGCACGATCGGCCAGGGTCTGCGCCTCGCGCACCGCGGATTGCGCCAGCGCGTCGCGCACCGCCATGCACCACCAGCGCGCCGCGTCCGGATTGCGTGCCTGGTCCAGGTGCAAAGCGATATAGGCGGGATCGGCGGGCTTTGCCTGCGTATCGGCGCCGATCAGGTACTGCGCCACCTGGTCATGTTGGCGGCGGCGTTCGCCCGGGCTGAGTGAACGATAGATGGCGACCCGGATCAGTTCGTGGCGGAAATTCGCCGGCACGCCATCGTCGATCAGGCCGTGGCGATGCAATGTGCTCAGCACGCCGGGGATATCGCGCCGGTTGAATCCCGCGGCCGCGGCGGCGCGCGTCAGCAACACGTCGTCCAGGCGTCCCGCGACGGCGGCGAACTGCACCAGCCAGCGCGCCGACGGCTCCAGGCCCGACAGGCGCGCGGCGATCAGGTCGGCGATAACCGGCGTAACGCCGACATCGGTGCCCAGGGCGACCTGGCGCACCATCTCTTCCGCATACAGGGGAATACCTTCGGCGCTGTCGACGATCTGTACGCGCAGCTTGGGCGCCAGCCGCTGGCCGCGCGAACGATGCAGCACCAGTTCCGCCATGGCTTGACGCTCCAGCGGCTTGAGCACCATATCGTGGGCCGCCCAGGCCGGCACGAACTCCTCGCGCGCGGTGGCCAGCAGCATCATGGGCGAGGACTGCGGGCGGCGCATCAGGGTTTCGATCAGCGCCAGGCTGGATTGATCGGCCCAGTGCAGGTCTTCCCAGATCAGCAGGCGCGGCCGGCCGGGCGCATCGTGATGGGCAAGTATGGTCGCCAGGACGTCGACCAGCGTTTCACGCGGCGTATCGCCCGGCAGCGACATGCCGGCATCGCCGCGGCTGCCTTCGGGAAACAGCACGCGCTTCAGGCCCGGGCGCACGGCGGGATCCAGGCCGACGCGCTTGCACAGAATGTCCAGGGAGCGCGTCTGCAGGTCGCCGGACGGCAGATCGGCCACATCGGTGGCGCCCCATTCCAGCGAGAGCCGCCGCAGCAAATATTCGCGCACCGGATGAAACGGCGTATCGCCGTGGCCTTCATGGCAGGACAGCTGGCAGACTTCGCCGCCGGTGCGGCGCACATATTCGGCCATGACGCCTGCCAGCAGCGACTTGCCGATGCCGGGTTCGCCGCGCATGACCATGGCGGTCGGCGGCTGTGCGATGGGCAGGCGAGCCCAGACGTGCACCAGCGTATCGAACTCGCGCGCGCGGCCGAACATGCGGCGCACGGCCTGTGCCTCCATCTGCGATTCCAGCAGGCACAGTTCGCGGCCATGGCGCTTTTCGTCGCGCACCGCGAACTGGTCGGACAGGCGTTCATGCACGGACGGGCTGACCATGACTTCGCCGGCCTCGGCCAGATACGCCATGCGCATCGCCTCCTGGGTGACCAGCGCGCCGGCGTCGGGACGCTCGTCGGACTGCACCAGCGCGATGTCCGAATGCAGGCCCATGCCCACCCGCACACCTGGCGGCAATGCCAGCTGGCGGATGGCGCAGGCCAGGCGCGCGGCGGCGTGCGTGGGCCGTTCGCTCAACGCGGGATAGCCAAATACCACGACCAGGCTGCTGGCCAGGCCCAGCATGACGTGGCAGCCTTCCTTATGGGCCAGGTCGACCAGGTGCTTGCGCGACATTTGCAAGCCATGCAGCGTCTGTTCGGGATGCAGGCCCTGCTCTTCCGGAGACAACACCACCGCCAGGATCGCGAGCGGCCGGTACTGCCGCTCTTGCGGCACGTCCAGGCTTTCCAGCTGCGGCTGCGCCGGCGATGGGCCGTCCATCAGCGCGCTGGTTTCGGCCGACGGCTCGGAGTCGTAGCGTTCGCGGATCAGGGCCACGCAATCGTCGTACGCCAGCTGCGCCGCTTCGCGGTTGCCGCTGTCCAGCAGCTGGCGAATCAGATAGCGGTGCGCCCCTTCGTCATCGGGATGCGCCTGCACCCATTGCTTGGCTTTTTCCAGCGCGTCGGCCTGCCGCCCCTGTTCGCGCAGTTGCGTCAGCAGGGCTTTGCGGCTTTCCGAGATTTCGCGTTCGATGCGCGACTGCCAACTGGTGCGCCAACTGGCGAAGGCGGGGCTCTCCGGCAGGTCCGCGTATTCCAGCAGGCGGCCGCGGTCATACGACAGGCGCTGCTCCAGCGTCAGCGCCTCATAGCCGGGCGCGCCGGTGATCGCCAGCACGTCGACCATGATGGCTTGGGGATTCAGCGCCAGGGTAGCGCCGGTGCCCAACCAGGCAGAGGGCACGGACTCGAACAAACGCCGCAGGACGAACAGCGCATGGCGCAGATTGGCACGGCCGTCGCGCAACTCGTTCGGCCAAAGCATGTCCGCCAGTTCTGCGCGCGAATAGGGCTTGCCCTGGGCCAGCGCCAGCAGGGCGAGCAACAGCCGAGGTTTGTTGTAGTTGATAGCGCGCGTGCCGTTCACGTCGCCAACGGCGACGTCGAACTCACCGAGCAGGCGCAGTTGTATCGGGCGCGATAAACCGGGATGCACTGGGAACCCTGGAGCAGGACGAGGGCCGGGCGCGATCAGCGTGTAGCTGAAGGGCGCATTGTCATCAACATTAGGCGGTCCATCCCCTATACATATGTTTCTAAGCGGTTTCCAGACGATTCGATGCAAACAGCTTTGTACAGATTAAACGTTTAAGAAGCGTTTAACGCATTTCATTATGTAACTGTTGCTTATCCGATTCCTTCAACGCCTCGTTAACGCAAGATCACTAGCATGCCTGCCATGGACGGTTCTGTTTAACGCTTTTTCCCAAAGTCGTTCGAATCGTTGCACGGCGAAGTATCAGTTCGTTTCAGTCCGCCGATCGTTGTTTCGATACAAAGGTGAAACACTGTGTCCGCAGTCATTTTCAACCGTGATGTGGGAAAGCTTCCCATCAGCAGCGACCGTCCCGCCGGCGAGAGCCCGCGCGATGGCGAGGCCTTCACGGCGTTGAAGGCGCAGATCGATCAGCTGACCGATATCCATGCGAACACGGCCGTCAACTGGTCCTCCGTGGTCGGCCTGGCCAGCCAGGTGCTGAGCCAGGAAGGCAAGGATCTGTCCGCGGGCGCATGGCTCACCGCCGGCCTGCTCGAAACCGCGGGCCTGCAAGGCCTGGCCGACGGCATACACGTACTGCGCGACCTGGTGGATACCTATTGGGACAGCATGTCGCCGCCGGCCGCCCGCCTGCGCGGCCGCCGCAACCAGATGCAGTGGCTGCTCGACCATCTGGGCGAACGCCTGCAGCCGAACCGCGACGGCAATGGCGAGATCCCGTTACCCGCCGATGCGTACGCGGCCATGCTCGAAGACTGGGAAGCCCTGGACGCCGCATGGCAAGGCCATGACGAAGAGGCGCCGGCTTTCTACGGCCTGCGTTCGACGCTGCGCGCCCTGCCGGTACAGGCGGCGCCCCAGGCCGAACCGGTCGCGCCGGCCGACACGGCCGCCCCTGCCCCCGCAGCGCAAACAGCACCCGCGCAAACTCCGGCCATGGCGCCTGCCGCCGCGGCACCGGCTGTCGTCTCGACCGCCGTCATGGCGCCGCCGCCGGTCACCGCGGCCGTCGTGCCAACCGCTGGCGGCGCTCCGGAAGCCGCCGCCGAAATCGCGCTGAATGGGCTGCGGCCGCTGGTCGAGTGGTATCTGCAGACGCAGCCGGTCCTGCCGCTGCTCTTCCGTATCAACCGTGTGTGCGCCTGGGCGACGCTGGAAAACCTGCCGCCGGCGCGCGCGGGCGCGACGCTGCTGATGCCGCCGCCGATGCAGATCGTCGACGGCTTCAAGCGGATCGCACAGACCGGCGAACCGCAGGCGGTGGTCCAGTTCGCCGAATCGCACCTGATCGCGCATCGTTACTGGCTCGACCTGAACCGCGCCAGCCACGCAGCCCTGATTCGCCAGGGGGCCGCCGACGCGGCCGCCACCGTGGCGTTCGAAACCTCGCGCCTGCTGGACCGACTGCCTGGCCTGCCGGACCTGAAGTTCAACGACGGCCAGCCCTTCGCCGACGCGGAAACGCGTTCCTGGCTGGAAGGCCTGGGCGGCGGCGAACGGCCGGCCGCGGGCAAGGACAACGACGACCTGGCCGACC
>DATJHN010000220.1:0-22576 GCA_035493915.1 Bordetella sp. | reverse complement strand
CTCGCGCACGTTCACGTCGACATCGGGATGCGCGGCAATGTAGCGGGTCAGGGCAGACGGCAGATCGTCCAGCAGGGCGGACGTACAGGCATGCAGCCGCACTTCCCCTCGCAGTCCGGCGCGATGCGCGCCCAGCCCTTCTTCCACGCGTTCCAGCACGCGTCGCAATTCACGTACATGGTTGGCCATTTCCAGGCCGGCGGCGGTGGGTGTGATGCCATCATGCCGCCGCTCGAACAGGCTCGCACCGGCTACCCGTTCCAGCTCCGTCATGCGTCGGCTGACCGCGGAAACGACCAGGTGTTCCCGCGCCGCCGCCTCGCTCAGGCTGCCGGCTTCCACTACCGTCAGGAAGATGTGCAGCGTATGCAGATCCAGCCGCGCAGCCAACTGTTCCGCCGAGTACTTGATAAGCATGGAACCTACCCCTACTAGTTGGCCGCGTCGGTCTCGCCACCGACGGTGATCAAGCGCCGCCAGGCGCGGACACTGCGTCGAGCAAGGCCTGAACGGGATGCCGCAATGTGCGATTGCGCAAACGCGCGGTCTGGCTGCGACAGGAATAGCCGGTGGCGAGCAACTCCACGTCGGTTGTGCTATCCAGCAAGGGCGCCCAGGACAGATCGAAAATGTTCCGAGAGTTGTCCCGGTTGCGTGCTTCGTGGCCATAGGTGCCGGACATTCCGCAGCAGCCCACGGCATCCTGTCGTAACGAAAGGCCCGCACGGGCGAAGATAACTTGCCAAAGATTGGCACTAGCCGAAGCGGTGGCCTTCTCGGTGCAGTGCGCCAACAGGCGGTAATTGGCCATGGGCCTGACGAATGCTTCGTTCTCGGGCCAGACCTTGGCCAACCACTCCTGGGGCAACAGGACCTGGAAATCCGGCAAAGCATCCGGCAGCTTGCGGTACTCCTGCCGGTAGAGCAGAGTCATGGCCGGATCCAGGCCGACCAGCGGGACGCCATGGTCCGCCAATCCCGCGAGCATGCGCGCGTTGCGGCGCGCGACACGGGCAAACATATCAAGGAAGCCATGTACCTGCAGCGGCTTGCCCGCGGCGCGGTAGGGCGCCAGGAATACGCGCTGGCCCAGGCGCGCGGCTAGTTCGATAAGCGCGGCAAGCACAGGCGTGTCGAACCAGCGTGTGAAAGCATCCTGTACCAGGATAACGCTGCGCGCGCGCTCGGCCGCGGGCAACGCCGCGAGCAGGGCGGGCGTGGCGGTTTCCACCTTGCATCGCCGCAACACCGGAGCCAGGTCGAAATCGTGCAGCAAAGGGCTATCCACCAATCCCGCGCGGCGTTCGAGCCAGCCCCGTACCGGTGTCGCGGAAAGCATGCGGTTGTAAAGCGCCGGCATCCGGGCCGCGACAGGAAGCGTGAACTCCAGCGAACCTATCAAGTAATCCCTGAGCGGTCGCAGGTAGCGGCGGTGATAGAGCGCGAGAAAACGGCTGCGGAATTCCGGCACATTGACTTTTACTGGACACTGGCCGGCGCAGCTTTTGCAGGCCAGGCAGCCGGCCATGGCTTCGTAGACCTCGTGCGAGAAGTCGGCTTCGCCACGCTTGCGCGCGCGGGTATCGCGCCAGCGCCGCGCCAAGGTGGAAAGGAACGAAGCGGGTTTCCGTTCGAGCGCCAGGATATCGACGCCGGCGGTTTCCTGCAGCCGTAGCCATTCGCGCATCAGCGACGCGCGACCCTTGGGCGAATGACGGCGCTCGCGCGTGGCTTTCCACGACGGGCACATCAGATCGTCGGGATCGAAGTTGTAGCAGGCGCCGTTGCCATTGCAATGGACGGCGGTGTCGAAGCTGCGCCACACCGGGGTACTGATATGGCGATCGAACTCGCCGCGCAACGGTACGCCGTCGATCTTCAGCAGCTGCGCGCCGGGCAAGGTCGCCGGGGTGGCGATCTTGCCGGGATTCAGTTGGTTGTGCGGATCGAAGGCGGCTTTCAGTTGTTGCAAGATAGGGTAAAGCGGGCCGAAGAAGCGTGGCGCGTATTCGGAGCGGACGCCCTTGCCATGCTCCCCCCAGAGCAGTCCGCCGTACTTCTGGGTGAGTTCGGCAACGCCATCGGATATGACGCGCACGAGCGCGGCTTGTGCCGGGACTTTCAGGTCAAGTGCGGGGCGAACATGCAGGACGCCGGCATCGACGTGGCCGAACATGCCGTAGTTCAAGCCATGCCTGTCGAGCAGCGCGCGAAATTCACCGATGTAGTCGGCCAATTTTTCGGGAGGGACGGCGGTGTCTTCCACGAAAGGTTGGGGCCGCACTTCGCCCTGTACGTTGCCCAGCAATCCCACCGCGCGCTTGCGCATCGCATAGACTTTCTCCACCGCCGCATGGCCCGTGGCCAGCGTGTGCCCTAGCCGCCGCATGCTGGTATCGCTTTGCAGATGCGCGATAAAAGCCGCGACGCGGCTATCCACCCGCGCGGCATCGTCGCCGCTGAATTCGACCAGGTTGATGCCTCGCGTGTCGGGCGTTCCCGGCGTTCGCGGGAAGTAGGGCGCCACGCTATCCCACACCATGTCCTGCATGGCCAGCAGCAGCACCTTGGAATCCACCGTCTCGATGGACAAGGGCTGGTGGGCCATCAGCGCCTGGGCATCGCGCAGCGCATCCATGAAACCGGCGTACTGGACATTGACGAGCACCGAGTGGCGAGGCAGCGGCAACACATTGAGTTCGGCCTCGACAATAAAACCGAGGGAGCCTTCGGCGCCGCACAGTACGCTGTTAAGGTCAAGGCGGCCGTCCGCGGTGCGCAGATGGGCCAGGTCATAACCCGTCAGGCAGCGGTTCAGCTTGGGAAAGCGTTGCGCAATCAGCCCGGCGTGGGTGTCAATGATGCGCTCGGCGCAGCGGAAGGCGTCGCCGATCCGTCCAGGTTGAGCGCGCAGTGCGTCGAGCTGCGCAGCGGTCACGGGGCGGCTTTCGAACCGCTCGCCGCCCAGCAGCACGGCGTCCAGCGCCAGGACATGGTCGCGCGTCTTGCCATACGTGCAGCTGCCCTGGCCGCTCGCATCGGTATTGATCATGCCGCCGATGGTCGCCCGGTTCGATGTCGAAAGCTCGGGCGCGAAGAACAAACCATGCGGCCGCAGTGCCGCATTCAGCTGGTCCTTGACCACGCCGGCCTGCACGCGGGCGCGCCGCGCGGCGGCATCGATCCACAGGATGCGATTCATGTGTCGCGACAGGTCGACGACGATGCCGTCGGTAAGGGATTGCCCGTTGGTCCCGGTGCCGCCGCCGCGCGGCGTTAATACGACTGCGCGATACTCGGCACGGCCGGCCACGCGCGCCAGGCGCTGCACATCCTCGCCATCCAAGGGAAATACCGCGGCCTGAGGAAGCCGCTGGTAGATGGAATTGTCGGTCGCCAGCACGGTACGGTCGGCATGGCGGGTGCTGATTTCGCCCGCGAAACCTTCGGCGATCAACGCTTCCAGGAAGCGTTCATAGCTTGCGTCGAGTGCGGATGGCGGGACAAGGCGAGCGATCATGGCAGGGTGTACGCGGTCTTTACCGTGGTGAAAAACTCCTGCGCGTAGTGGCCTTGTTCGCGCGGCCCCTGGCTCGATCCCTTGCGGCCGCCAAAGGGGACGTGATAATCCACGCCGGCTGTAGGCAGATTGACCATCACCATGCCGGCTTGCGCGTGGCGTTTGAAGTGCGTCGCGTGTTTCAGGCTGGTGGTGGCGATACCCGCTGACAAGCCGAACGCCGTGTCGTTGGCCACGGCAAGCGCTTCCTCGTAATCCGTGACGCGTATCACGCTGGCCACGGGTCCGAACACCTCCTCGCGGTTGATGCGCATGCCGGGTGTGGTGTCGGTCAGCAGCGTGGGCGCAACAAAATAGCCGGCCTTGCCGCTGCCCGTATGGCACGCTGCCGGCGTACCGCCCACGGCCAGCGTGGCGCCTTCATCGCGGGCGATATCCATGTACGACAGGTCCTGCGCGAGTTGCGCTTCGCTTACCGCGGGGCCGATGTCGGTGCCCGGATCCAGCGCATCGCCCACCCGCAACTGCGTCATGCGCCGGGTCAGCGCATCAACGAAGCGATCGTGAATATCATTGGTCACGATAAGCCGGCTCGATGCGGTGCAGCGTTGCCCCGTGGAATAAAAGGCGCTTTGTGCGCAAAGCTCGACGGCCTGTGCAAGGTCGGCGTCGCCCAGGACGACCTGGGGATTCTTGCCGCCCATCTCCAGCTGTACTTTCTTGCCATGCCTAGCGCCCAGTTCGGCGATGCGTTTGCCCACATCCCCGGAACCCGTAAAGCTTATGGCGGCGATGCCGGGATGCGTCACGAGCGCATCGCCGATGACGCTTCCGCGCCCCATGACTAGATTGAACACTCCCGCCGGAACATCGCTGCGGTGGATGATCTCCGCCAACGCCCAGGCCGAGCCAGGGACGAGATCGGCCGGCTTGAACACTACACAGTTGCCGAAGGCCAGCGCCGGAGCGATCTTCCAGGCGGGAATCGCGATGGGGAAGTTCCACGGCGTGATCAACCCCACCACGCCTATCGGCTCGCGCGTGATCTCCACCTGGACGCCGGGGCGCACGGACGGCAGTATCTCGCCGGAAAGGCGCAGGCATTCGCCCGCGAAGAAACGGAAGATATTGCCCGCGCGGATGACTTCGGCCACCGCTTCCCGCCAAGTCTTTCCTTCTTCGCGCGCCAACAGCGTGCCAAGCTCGTCCTTGCGGGCCAGGATTTCGGCGCCGATACGATCCAACGCATCGCAGCGCGCCTGGATGCTGCCGGTGGACCACGCCGGAAAGGCGGCCTGGGCGGCGACCACGGCGGCGTCGAGTTGCGCGGCATCGGCATGCGCGTATTCGCCAATCACATCGTCCGGGTCTGATGGATTCCGGTTGGGGCGGTAGTCGCCGCCGGCGGTCCAACGCCCGGCGATGAGATTCTCGAAGGGCATCAATTCACCTGCGTAAGTAGCGGCTGGCCAGCGAAGTGGGCCTCGGCATTTTCCAGGAACCGCACCACCGAGGCATGGATGGCCTGCCGCGAAATGCCCCCAATGTGCGGGGTGAGCACGGCGTTGTCGAATTCGAGCAGCGGCGCCGGCGGAACGGGCTCGTTTTCGTAGACATCGAGCGCGGCTGCCCAGATGCGCTTGTGGCGCAGGGCGTCGGCCACCGCGTCCGTGTCCACCAGGGTACCCCGCGCCACATTGACGACCACCCCCTCGGGGCCCAGGGCCTCGAGCACTTCCCGGTTGACCGCATGGTAGGTGGCTTTGCCGCCGGGCGCCGCGATGATAAGAAAGTCGCACCAGGCGGCCAGGCTGACAATGTCGTCGAACCAGAGGAACCCGCTTTCATCGTCGCGCGTGCGGCTGTGGTAACCGATCTCCATGTCGAAGCCGGAGGCCCGCTTGGCCATCGTCCTGCCGATGGCGCCCAGGCCGAAAATGCCCATGCGGCGTCCCGACACGTGCGGCGGACGCGGGATATCGTCGCGCCAGAGTCCATTGCGCACGCCGGCATTCAGGAACGGGACGCGCCGGACCGCCGCCAGCAGGATGGCCATGGCGTGATCGGCCACGGAATTGGCGTTGGTGCCCGCGGCATTGCACACTGGAATTCCGCGGGCCGTGGCTGCCGCCAGATCCACGTTCTCGTGACCCACGCCCAGGGTGCAGATCAGTTCCAGCTTCGGCAGCGCCGCGATTTCCGAGGCCAGCAGCCCGTTGGTCCCATTCGTCAGCACCACGCGGATGTCCTGCCCGCGCGCGGCGATCTGGGCGGTGCCGTTGGTGCGGTCCGCCCCCAGGTTCTCGTTGGGGGCGTAGATCATCTCGAAGCTCTCCGACACCAGGGCGCGGTGTTCATCGGACAGGAATACGAGGACCAGAAGCAGAGGTTTCATCGTGTAGAAGACAGGAAATGTGGAATGCAAAGAATAAGGAAATACGGGGCCGCGGCCAATATGCGGGTTGGCGTCAGGCCGCGAGCCCGCATTGGAGCCCATGCGGGAAACCACACGGGCGATCGCCTTAGTTGATCTGCGCGCCTGAGAGCTTGACGAGCGTGCCCCATTTCTCGACTTCGGCGGCCAGGACAGTCTTGAAGCCGGCGGGAGAGCCTTCGACCGGCGCGGACCCTTGCTCGGCGAGTACCTTGCGAACGCCCGGATCCTGCGTGACCTTGTGCAAGGCCTTTCCGAGTTTGTCGACGATCTCGGGCGGCGTACCCGCCGGTGCGAACACGCCGTTCCACAGTACAACCTCGTAGCCGGGCAGGGCTTCACTTACCGTAGGCACATTGGGCAGGCGCGGCGAACGTTCCTTGGTGGTGACAGCCAGCGCGCGCAGTTTGCCGGTGTCGATGAAGGGAAGCACTTCCACCAGCGGCGCGAACACCGCCTGGATCTGCCCGCCCAGCAGATCGGTGTTGGCCGGCGCGCCGCCCTTGTAGGGTACGTGCGTCATCGCGCCGCCGACCATGCTGTTGAAGAGCGCGCCGGAAAGATGCTGCGACGTGCCGTTGCCGGCCGAACCGTAGTAGATCGGCCCTTTCTTCTGGCGCGCGTAATCCACGAACTCCGCGAGGGTCTTGGCCGGGAAGTCGTTATTGACGACCAGGACGTTCGGAATGAGGGCCACTTGGGAAATCGGAACCAGATCCTTGTCCAGGTTGAAACCCGTGCTTTTGTAGAGGGAAACATTGGTGGCGATCGTGCTGGAAGTCAGCAGCAGCGTATAGCCATCGGGGGCGGCTTTCGCGACATAGGCGCTGCCGATATTGCTGCCCGCGCCGGCGCGGTTGTCCACTACAACGGCTTGCCCCAGCTCCTTGCCGAGTTTTTCGGCGACCAGGCGCGCCGTCGAGTCGGTGCTGCCGCCGGCCGCGAAGGGAACCACCATGGTGATGGTGCGGCTTGGCCATGTGTCCGCATGCGCCGCGGCGCAGCATAACAGTGTGGCGGCCGCGAGCGACTGCAAGAACGTTGAACGTTTCATGGGTGTCTCCTCTTTTTCTAATAAGTAGTGGAAGCCGCGCGTGGCGGCCATGGCGCGGGCGTCAGCCCGTCGCTCAGCGCTGACCGTCGCCGACCGAAATCTGCTCCTGCCGCAGCCCGCCCAGCCGCTCGTGCACGCGGCTGCCGGTGGACATTACAAGGGCGTAAAGCAATTCGTCGGGGCGCGGACCGTCGATGACACCGACGTCCATGGAGGTGAAGTGACTGCGCACGTAGCAGGCTTCGATGTGGTGCATCGGGATCGGCAGACGCGTGCCGGCGGCGGCCACCACCTTGGAAGCGGGCACGATGGACTTGGCCTTGGGCAGGTTGGCACGCATGGGCCAGCCGCCCGCTTCGTGCCAGATGGCGCCATGCTCGAGTTCACCGGCCAGGCCCACGATCGCCCCCTTGCCGTAGGCCTGGATCTTGTCGGCGCCGCCCAGCGCGGCCAGGAGTTCGGGAACCAGCTCCTTGGCCATCTCGCTCGCGCCCTTGACCAGTTCCGAAAGGTCTTCGACGTAGCGGCCCGCGTAGGGGTTATTGATGACGACCGCGATGGAGCCCATCTTGATGGGTTCGGTGCGGGCCGGGCCGCCTTCGTGGTAGATGCTCTCGATGTTTAGCAGTTTCTTGCGGATCTTGATGATGGACATGGATGCCTCTCTGGTGCTGTGTCGGGGGAAAGCGAGTGGAAGAGATGCCGTGCGCGGGGCGGCGTTCGCCGGACGAGCCTGTGCGGCGCGCCGGCATGGCATCCGAGACAGGTCGGGCTGTCGTCTCAGTCCGGCTTCGTGCCGAACTGCGCGCCCGCCCACTGCTCGATGTGGCGGATCGGGTAGACGTTGTCCTTGTCGCCATCGCCTTGGCTGATGGCGAAGGCCAGGAACTGGCGCGCGGCCGGGTTGACCTGCATCGGCACGCCCAGCTTTTCCGCCTCGTCCAGGCACATCTTCACGTCCTTGTGAAGGAGGGCGGTGGTAAAGCGCACAGGAAAGCTGCGGTCGAGCACGCACTGGGGGATGCGCTCCAGCGTGGCGAACGAACGGCCGCTGGATGCGTTGATGACGTCCAGCATGGTCTGGGCGTCCAGGCCTGCCTTGACGCCGTAGACCAGCGCTTCGCAACTCGCGATCATGCTGGTTGCGTAGAGCGTGTTATTGATGATCTTTAAGGTCTGGCCCAGGCTCGGATCGGCGCCCAGGTAGAAAATATTCTTGCCGATCACGCGCAGCAAAGGCTCAACGGTCTGGAAAGCGGCCTCGGGACCGGCGGCCATGACCGCCAATGTGCCTTTCTCGGCGTTCGCGGTCCCGCCGCTGACCGGTGCGCCGACCAGGACAATATTGCGGCGCTGCAGCAGGGTTTCCACCTCGTGCGTCACCGACGGCCCGGTCGTGGAGAGATCGAGCACGATCTTCACGGTGCTGCCCTCGGCGACTTCGGCCGCCACCTGCGCCACAATTGCCGGCATCGGCAGGCACAGCAGGACGATCTCGACCTGCGAGGCAAGTTCACGGGCGCTCGCGACGATGGTTGCGCCCTTGGCGGCGAGCCTGTCCTGTGCCGATGCGCTGCGATCGTGGATCAATAGCTCATGGCCGGCGGCCAACAGACGCGTGCCGAAATGGACGCCGATATTGCCGACGCCGATCAATCCGATTTTCATAATGAGCATGCCTCCTGGTGAAGAATTCTTGTTTTCGACCAGGGATCGACGCCCCGGAATCGATCTTGGATTCTAGGAATGCCAGGTACAGGCAGCGAGTGCTGTTTCCGCGGTGGGGTATGCCTTTGTGTTAATCGACCTTGCTTTTTCGGGCCTGGTCTTCGGCCGCTTGTTCGATCAACACGTCGATGAACTTGTCCGCGTACGTGCGGCCCTGATCGAATTTCGAACGGACTATGCTGGGCGTCAGCAGGATTTCCTCGGCCAAAGGCAGGACCTGCAGGTCGCTCCAGGCCAGGCCTTCCACGGTGAATTCGTCCACCATGGCGATGCCCGCTCCTGCGCGAACCAGGGCACAGGCGCTGTCGGTCTGGTGAATGTCGATGCGTGTCTTGATCGCCGCGTTGGCTTTGCGAAAGGCCGCCGACACGAGTTGACCAAAGGGAATACCCGGATCATGCGCAATGATCGGGTACCGCGCCAGGTCCTTGATGCGGACCCGGTCTTGCTGCCCCAGTTCGTGCCCGCGCGGCACGACGCAGACCATATGCCCCTGGGTGAAGGGCGAGGCGACAAGATTGGCGTGTTCCAGCGGCAACACCGAAACCGCCAGGTCCACCTTATTGCTGAGAATCTCCTGCGCCATATGGTTCAGGAGCGTTTCATGGAAATGGATGCGTATGCGGGGGTGGCGCTTCAGGAACCGGGTGATGACGCGCGGCATCAAGCCCTTGCTCAGGCACGGGCTGGCGGAAATACTCAGCATGCCGGATGGCCCTTGCGCCAGATTCTGTGAGAACTCATCCACCCGCAGGGCATGCTGGTAGAAGTCTTCGACCTCGCGGAACAAGGCCTCGCCTTCGGGGCTGGGGACCAGCTTTCCCTTGACGCGATTGAATAGCGTCAGCCCCAGCGTCTGTTCGGTGTGGGCGACGATACGGCTGATGGCGGGCTGCGATGTAAACAGCAGCTTGGAGGCGCCATTGATGGAGCCGGTCAACATGACGGCCCGAAAAACCTCCATTTGCCGCAAGCGGAACTTCACTCGGCCTCCCTGGTCGCGTGTCTCGGTAGCGACGTTGATGTTAGCGCGCATGGCCAGCATGCCAATGCGTGATGGAGGGATTCCAAAACAATATTTTCCGTCATGCTGAAAACCTCCTAAGGTCCGGTGCTGGATCCCCTATGAATCAGCACCGATCATGATCGACCGCATCGAGATTTTCGTCACCGAATTGCCCGTGCGTGTGCAGCGCATCTTCTCCAGCGGCAGTTGGGATACCGGGCCGTCCGGCCGCATCCTGGGCAAGCCCATTCTGGTGCGCATCCACGCCGATGGCGTGGTCGGCTGCGCTCAGATACGGCCCATCAGCCCTGGCCACTTCCTGGCCGACACCACCCAGAGCGTGGTGGCCGCCATCAAGGAAATCTACGGCCCTGCGTTGCTGGGCCGGCGGATCTTCGATATCGAAGGCATCAATGAGATGTTCGACATGCGCCTGGCGGGCAACCCGTCGGCGCGCGCGGTGCTGGACGTCGCCCTGTACGACGCCATGGGCAAGGCACTGAACACGCCCGTGCACAACCTGTTGGGCGGCTGCAACCAGCCGCACATTCCGCTGGAATGGTCGGTAAGCCTGGCGGATGACCCCGGCAAGATCGTGGCCGAAGCGACTCGCGCGGTGCAGGAATTCGGCATCAAAGTCCTTTGCCTGAAGGCGGCCGACCGACGCGGCTGGCGCCAGGACGTCAAGCATTTCGAACTGGTGCGCAAGGCGGTGGGCGACGGCATCGTGATCGGCGTCGATCCCAACACCGGCTGGTCGCTGCCCGACGCGCTGCGCGCCGTCGACGAACTGAAGCGCTACGACCTTGGCTACATCGAGCAGCCCATCGACCGCCGCGACCTACGAGGCATGGCGGCGATCCGGCGTGCGGCCAACGGCATTCCGGTCATGGCCGATGAAGGACTGTTCACGCTGCAGGATGCCTTCGCGCTCGCCGAGGCGCGCGCGGCCGATGCGCTATGCATCAAGCTGTATAAAGTTGGCGGGCTGACGCCGGCCAGGAAGATCGCGGCGGTAGCCGAGTCGGCCAATATCATGCTGAATTGCGGCGGCCTGGCGGTGCAATCGCAACTGGAGGCCGCCGCGGCGGCGCATTTCTACGCCAGCATCCCCGCGCGCCGCATGATGGGGGCGGGCGAATTCCTGTTCGGCCTGAACGCCACGGCACCCGACCCGCTGGTGCCGGAGACGGATTTCGTGGTGCGTGACGGCTATGTGGACGTGCCGACCGGCCCCGGCCTGGGCGTGGTCATCGATGACGCGGCGTTGAAGAAATACACCTTGGCGCAGGAAGTGGTCAGTTGAGCCGGGCAGTACACGTTGTCGCGGCGTGTGCTCAGCCGAGCTGGGCGTTTTGGGGCGACGGCGATATCGCCCCTGCCGCTGAAATCTACCCGCGAATCAGCAACATGCCTTCGAACAGGCGCCGCTGGGTGCGATAGAAACCGCCACGCACGACACGCCAGCCGCCGTTTTCACGCACCACTTCGGCGGCGACCTTCAGAATGCCGGACGGCATGCCCAGGCGCAGATCCCCGCCGGGATCGCCGCCCTGGCGGCAAGCCTGCTGCACGATGCTGCCCTGGATACGGGCCGCCGTGGCCAGGCACATCGACACGCCCAGCGGCAGCGCGCGGTGCGGCTGGCCATTGGAAATAACGCGCGCAACGATATCCACGTCGTCCGCGCCCACCTGGATACCCGATGACGTGGCGAATGGCGCCGGTGGCGCGACAAAGCCGATAAAGGGGATCGCGGTCTTGGCCGCGGCCTCGGCCTCGTCACGTGCCAGGCCCATGCGCAGCGAGGCCGCGATGCGTATGGCGGCCAGGCGCCGCATCAGCGCCGCATTCTCTTCGATGGCGGCGGGCGTTTCATTGCCCGTCAGGCCAAGGTCCGCCGCGCGCACGAACACGCACGCATTGCTGGCGTCGATCATCGACGCCTGAATGGGCCCGTAGCCGGGCACGTCGAGCGTATCGGCTACATTGCCGGTGGGCAGCAGCGACCCGGTAGAGGCGCCCCCGGGATCGAGGAAGTCCAGCCGCACCGGCGCGCCGCGCCCGTCCACACCGGGAATCTCCAGTTCGCCGTCGACCGCGGCCATGCCGTCCTCGAGCGGGAAATGCGAAACGATGATCTTGCCGGTGTTGGTGTTGTGGATACGCACGCTGGCGTGGTCACCCGCAACGCGCACCAGCCCTTCGTCCACCGCGAACGGCCCGACGGCCGAGGACATGTTGCCGCACAAGGGCTGGAAATCGACGTGCGGCTGCTTGATCAGGACCTGGGCGAACGTGTAGTCCACGTCGGCGTCCGGGCGTGTCGGCGGTCCCATGACGCAGACCTTGGACAGCGAGGACAGCCCGCCGCCCATGCCGTCGAGTTGCCGCCCGTAGGAATCGGGGCTGCCCATGGCGTTCAGGAAGATCGGCACCCAGGCCGACTGCTCGGCCGGCAGGTCGCGCCGATGCAGCATCAGCCCTTTGCTTGTGCCGCCGC
This sequence comes from Bordetella sp., assembly GCA_035493915.1. Classification (GTDB taxonomy): domain Bacteria; phylum Pseudomonadota; class Gammaproteobacteria; order Burkholderiales; family Burkholderiaceae_B; genus Bordetella_C. The sequence continues at coordinate 10,331 of DATJHN010000220.1, read as the reverse complement.
GGACGAAAACCGCGGGAATCTTGCGTTGCTTCATTTTTTCGCCTTGCAAGTAGGGATGCGGAAGTCAATCGACGCTGGCGCCGGCCGTTGCCACGGCGGTCCGCCACTTGGCAATTTCCGTTTGCAGAAAGCGCGCGAATTCCGCGGGCGTGCCGGCGATCACCTCATTGCCTTGCGCCACCATGCGCTTGCGGAAATCGGGCTGGGTCATGATGCTCGCGACTTCGCGATTTAGCTTGTCGATGATGGCGGGCGGGGTGCGTGCGGGCGCCAGCAGCCCGTACCAGGCTTCCGCGTCGTAGCCCGGCAGCCCCGACTCGGCTACCGTCGGCACGTCGGGCAGCAATTCCGAACGATGTGCGCCGGTCACGGCCAGCACGCGAATCTTGCCGTCATGCAATTGCGGAAGTACGGAAACCAGCGCGCCCACGTAGACCTGGCAACGGCCGGCCATCACGTCATTGAGCGCCGCGATAGCGCCCTTGTACGGTACATGCGTCATGTCGATGCCGGCCATCTTCTTGAAGATTTCCGGCGCCAGATGGTTCAAGGTGCCATTGCCGGCCGACGCGTAAGTCAGCTTGCCCGGATTCCGCTTGGCATAGGCGATAAGTTCCTGCACCGTGTGCACGGGTACGTCGCGATTCACCACCAGCGCGTCGGCGACGCCGTTGGTCAGGCTGATGGGCGCCAGGTCCCGCACGGTGTCATAGGGCAATTTCTTGTACAACGCGGGTGCGATGGCGAAACTGACGTCGGTCATCAGCAGCGTGTAGCCGTTGGGATCGGCCTTGGCCACGTGCGCGGCCGCCAGCGTGGTGCCGGCGCCGGGGCGGTTCTCGACCACGACCGGCACATTCCAGGCTTCGGTCATCCTGCGACCCAAGTCGCGTGCCACGATGTCGGCGCCACCGCCAGGCGGATATACCACTACGATGGTGATCGGCTGGGATGGGTAGTCCGAACCAGCCGCGCGCGTGGCGTCCAGCGGCGCCAAGGCCCCGAAGGGAGCGAGCGCGGCCAGCGACGCCAACTGGCACAACGCGCGCCGGCGCTCGTCCAGCCGCGGCGTCGGCCGGCCCACGTTCACCGCGCGGTCCCCGCGCTGGCGGGAGCAGCGGCCGCCTTGCGTTTGGCCACTTCCGCCTTGACCCAGTCGGTCACTCCGCCCATGTCGATGATTTCCTGGATGAAGGACGGCATCGGCTCGGCCTGGAATTCCTTGCCGTCCAGGATGACCTTGCCGGTTGTCGTATCGACTTCGATGATTTGCCCCTGTTGGGCCGCCGATGCGACTTCCGGGCTGATCAGGATAGGCAAGCCAAGGTCGATCGCCATGCGATAGAAGGTGCGCGAGAAGCTGGCCGCGACGATGCAATCAATGCCCAGCGCCTTCAGGCCGAACGGAGCCTGTTCGCGTCCCGAACCGCAGCCGAAGTTCTTGCCGGCGACAATCACGTCGCCTTTCTTAACGCGGCCGGTGAATCCCGGATCCACTTCCTCGAAGATGTGCTTGGCCAGGTCCGCCGGATTCAGCAGCGACAAATAGCGGCCCGGGACCATCACGTCGGTGTCGACGCTATCGCCCAATTTGTGCACGTTGCCTTTGAATTTCATATTCGTGCTCCTCTCTTACAGCGTGGCCGGGTCGATGATTTCGCCCGCCACGGCGGTTGCGGCGGCGACATAGGAATTGCCCAGGTAGACCTGCGCGCCCGCGTGGCCGGCGCGGCCCTTGAAATTCCGGTTGATGGTGGCAAAGGCCACTTCGCCGTCATCCAGGGCGCCGTTGTGGCCGCCGAAACACGCGCCACAGGTCGGCGTGCTGACCGCCGCTCCAGCCTGGATGAACTGCTCGATCAGCCCTTCCGCCATTGCCTGCATATAGATCTTCTGCGTGGCGGGCACGATCATGGCGCGCGTGCCGCGCGCGATCTTGCGGCCCTTCAGGATGCTGGCGATCTGGCGCAGATCGGTGATGGTGCCGTTGGCGCAATTGCCCATGTACACCTGGTCGACATGTATTCCCTTGAGCTCGCCGACTTCCACCACGTTCTCGGGCGAGTACGGCTTGGCCACCATCGGCCGCAGGCTGCTCAGGTCGATATCGTGGTGTGAGGCGTACTGCGCGCCGGGATCGGGATTGACCATCCGGTAGGGACGCTTGCAGGTCGCTTCGGCCCAAGCCTTGGTGGCGTCGTCGGCGTCGAATATTCCGGTCTTGGCGCCTGCCTCCACCACCAGGTTGCATACGGCCATGCGTTCGTCGATGTTCAGTTCGGCCAGGCCGGGGCCGCCGAATTCCATGGACTTGTAAAGCGCGCCATCCACCCCGATGTCCTGCAGGATCTTCAGGATGATGTCCTTGCCGGTGATGTGCGGCGCCTTCTTGCCGTGCAGATTGAAACGCATGGATTCCGGCACCCTGAACCAGGTTTCGTCCAGCACCATAATGGCCGCCATGCCGGACCAGCTCATCCCGGTGCCGAAGGCATTGAATGCGCCGGCCGTGCCGGTGTGCGAATCGCCGCCGCCGATCAGGTCGCCGGGGCCGACCAGCCCCACCTCCGGCGCCAGGGTGTGCTCGATGCCGCCCTTGCCGACGTCGTAGAAATGCTCGATGCCCTTGTCCTGGGCGAAGCGGCGCATGTCACGCAACATACGCGCGCCGGCGGCACTGGGTGCCGGCGCGAAGTGGTCGCACACCATGACCACCTTGTCGGGCACCGCGACCTTGCCGCCACCCATGTTGGCAAAATGGCGGAATGCGACCGGGCCGTTGGCGTCGTTCAACAGCACCAGATCGACACGGGCGCGGACCACGTTGCCCGGCTCGATCTTGACCGTGTCGTCGATTGCATGCGATTCCAAAATTTTTTCCGCGATTGTCTGCGCCATGGCGCTATCTCCTGTTGTCGGGTTCTTACTGGCATCCGCGCGTTCGGCTGGACTGCCTAGGCCCGCGAGTGAGTGGCGAATGTGCCCGCGCTCTTGCCAGCCAGCCGGCCGAACACGGCGCCACTGGTCAGGCCGCTGGCGCCGGGGTAGTTGAAATAAAAAATGCCGCCGACCATTTCGCCGGCCGCGTACAGGCCACGGATGACTTCGGCACCCGTATTCATGACTTCGCCGTCGGTGCTGATCTTCAGGCCGCCGAACGTGAAGGTGACGCCGCAGGTAATGGCATAGGCCTGGAAGGGCGGCTTGTCGATGGTCAACGCCCAGTTGGACTTCGGAACGGCCAGGCCCTTGGTGCCTTTGCCGTCCTTGATGTTGGGATCGAACTTCACGCCATCGTCGACCGCCGCGTTGTATTCATGGATGGTTTTCAGGCACTGGTCCGGATCGACGTCGTCCAGCTTTTGCACCAGCTCTTCCAGCGTGTCGGCCTGCACCTTGGTGACGTGGCGGGTGCGGTATTCGTCCAGCAGCAGGTGGGTCACCTTGGAGTCGTAGATCTGCCAGGCAAACTGGCCGGGCTGCTCCAGGACCAGATGGCCATACTTCGCGTATGTGTAGTTGCGGATGTCCGCGCCTTCATCCAGGAAGCGCTTGCCATTGCCATTGACCATGATGCTGAAGGTATAGCTGTGGCGCTGGAAATGGGGCGTGATGTCCAGGTCGCCGAAATCCGTGGCATAGCGTTCCCAGCCGACGGCATGGCAACCGGACCAGTGGCCGTATGGCTGCGCGCCGATCTTCAGCGCCATCGCCAGGCCGTCGCCCTGGTTGTAGCGGGTGCCGCGCACCTTGGCCAGGTCCCAGCCCTTGCCCAGATAGCGGGTGCGCCATTCGGTGTTGGCTTCGAAGCCGCCGCAGGCCAGTACCACCGCGCGGGCGCGGATATTTACCATCTGCCCGTCGATGCGGGCGGTCACGCCGGAGACCCCGTTGACGTCGTGGATCAGGTCGCGCACCCACGCGTCATAGACGATCCGCACGCCCTTCTTGGCGGCCGCGTTGTAGAGAGCCTCTACCAGGCCGGGGCCGCCGCCCCAGGTGTTGAGCGGAGCGCCGCCCCAGAATTTGAATCGGCCGTCGGTTTTGTAGGCCTGGCGCCCATAGTTGGGCTGGAATTTGACGCCTTGCGCCTTCATCCAGCGCATGGTCTCGTTGCTGCGCCGCACCAGGATCTCGCACAGATCGGGGTCCGTGCGATGCTGCGTGATGCGCGCCATGTCATCGAAAAAATCGCTGTCGGTGTACGAGCCGAAATCGCTGGACGCTATTTCGTCCGGCGTAAGGTCGTCGCATAGCGCGACGATATCGGCCTCGCCTTCGTAGGCGAAACGCACCTTGCCGTCGGTATAGGCGCTGTTGCCTCCGCGCTGCTCGACCGGTGCGCGCTCCAGCAGCACGACCGACGCGCCCTGTTCCACGGCGGATAAGGCCGCGCATAGGGCGGCGTTGCCGCCGCCGACGACCACGACATCATGGATGATGGCTTCTAGACTCATGGAATTTCCTACCCTGCTCATGAAACGTTCTGTTCGGTAAAAGGGAGCGCCCGGCGTGGACGATGTGCGGAAGACGCCAGGCGCCGCGGCTGCACGGGCGCTCTTATTGGGCGACGATGTGCCCCTGTGCAATGACCTTCGCCCACTTGGCGATCTCGCTGTCGATGTATTTCCTGAACTCTTGCGAACCGCCCGTATCGGCCGGTTCGATACCCAGGGTGATCAGGTCCTTCTGCATAGTCTTATCCTGCAGGCAGGTAATCAGCGCCTGGGTGAGCTTTTCCTGGATAGGCTTGGGCGTGGCGGCGGGCACCAGAATGCCGTACCACGACGAGGCCTCGTAGCCCGGTACGCCGGCCTCGGCCACGGTGGGCACATTCGGCAGCGCGGGACTGCGTTCGCGCGAGCTGATCGCCAGCGGCACTACCGTGCCATCCTTGACGTGGCCGATGACATCGGAAATGGCGCTGAACGCGATCGGCACTTCGCCGGTCATAACGGCCGTAGTGGCGGGGGCGCCGCCCTTGTAGGGGATGTGGATCAGCTTGATGCCCGTCATGGAGATGAACAGCTCCATGGCCATGTGCGTGATGTTGCCCACGCCGCCCGAACCGTAGTCGAACTTGCCTTCATGCTGCTTGGCGTACTCGATGAATTCCTGCACCGATTTCACCGGTGCCTTCGGGTTGGCGATCAGCACCGAAGGACCGTAGCCGATCAGTGAAAGCGTCGCGAAGTCCTTGCGTATGTCGAACGGCAGGGAGCGAAACAGCGAGGGCATCGCGACCGTGGCGTTGGCGAGGTACATGGTGTAGCCGTCCGGCTCCGAGCGCGCGACATAGCCCGCTCCGATATTGCCCGACGCGCCGGGCTTGTTGTCGATCACCACCGAGGTCCCCAGCACGCGGGATAATTGCCGGCCGACCAGTCGCGCCACGATATCGGTCGCGCCCCCCGGTTCGAATCCCGAGATCAGGTGAATGGGACGTGATGGATAGCTTTGGGCAGATTCAGTTGCGGTGGCTATACCCGTAAATAGAAGAGCCGCGATCGTCACGGCGCAGCCGATCCGCCGCTGCCAAGATTTGCCTGGCGCGTTGCGCATATTCTGTCTCCTGTATGCCGTCGTATCCGACGGCAATTTTTATCGTTCTGGATAAGCGCCGCGCTCATGCAAAACGCCGGGAGATCGCGGCGCGGCAGTAGATCTCTGCCGCGGTAAGAACGGTAGCAAGGGCATGGATTCCTCGCCAGAATATTGTGTTATGTTGGTATTCATAATTCTTATTCTGGGAGACAGCGTCGCATGAAGTTGATTCAACTGCGCTATGTTCTAGAGGTATTCAGGCATGGGAACCACATCTCGAATACGGCCGAAGCCCTGCACACCTCCCAGCCCGGCATCAGTAAGCACATACAGATGCTGGAAGCCGAACTCGGATTCGAAATCTTTACCCGCACCCGCAATCGAATTTCCGGCCTGACGGAACCGGGCGAGTCGGTCATCGCCATCAGCGAGCGGGTGCTGAACGACATAGACAACCTGAAGCGGCTGCGCGAGGAAGTATCGGCGCGCGAAGGCGGCCCGTTGACGGTGGCAACGACGCACACGCAGGCCCGCTATGTGCTGCCCAAGGTCATCGACCGTTTCCTGAAGGAACATCCCAAGGTCGAGTTGCGGCTGCGCCAGGGCAATCCAACGCAAATCTGTGAAATGGTCGCATCGGGCGAGGCCGATATCTCCATCGGCACGGAAACCACGCGCGATATTCCGGGTGTGGTGCAGCTGCCCTGTTTCCAGCTGGAGCGCTGCATCATCGTCAAGAACGGCCATCCGCTGCTCAAGGTCCGCAAGCCCACGCTGCAGGACGTGGCCAGATACCCCATCATCACGCACGACCCCGCATTCAGCGGCCGCTGGAAGGTCATGAACGCGTTCAAGCAGGCCGGCATCGAGCCTAATATCGTGTTCGGCGCGGTCGACGCCGACGTCAGTAAAACCTACGTGGAATTGGGGCTCGGCATCGCCGTCATGACCGCGATCAGTTTCGACAAGACCAAGGACAAGGGCCTGCGTTCGATCGATGCCAGCCACTTGTTCCAGTCCAGCACAACGTCCGTGTCACTGCGCGCCAATAGTTATCTGCGGAACTACACCTACGACTTCATACAGCTGGTGGCGCCGCACATCACCCGCGCCAAACTGGACGAGAGCTTGCACCGTTCGATATGACCGGCCCTGTCGCGCGGCGTGTGCGCCTCAATCGACGCCGCCAGTCCACAGCGGTACGACCGCTTGCGCATCCTCCGGCGAGCGAGCCCTGAAAGCCTCGACGCTGCGGCGCACGCAATCCAGAAACGTACTCGCATTGCCGCTGGGCGGCTGGCGCAACTGGTGGATGTAGCCGAACAGGATCCAGCGCTCTGGTACCAGCGGACGGATCACCAGGCCGCTTAGATCGATAGCCTGAATGCACAGGCGATCCAGGATGGCCACCCCGGCGCCATCGCGAGCCAGCTGGCAGGCCATCAACGAAGACCGTGTCTCGATCGCGTACTCGGCCCGGGCCCCGCCGGAGCGCAGGAAGTCGTCCACCTGCTGGCGCCAGGGTTGTCCGGGCCATAAGCCCAGCAGCGACTCGGAGGCCAGATCCGCGGCTGTCAGCGACTGCTTGGCCGCGAGCCGATGCCCCTTCGGCAGCACGGCCTCCATCCGGACCTGAAACAGCGGATGATTTTCGATTTCGACGAAAGGATGGCTGACCGGCAGGGAGATGATGCCCAGGTCGTACAGGCGCGCGCCCATCTGCGCCTCGATGCCGAAACGCGACTGCTCGTCGACCGAGGCGCGAATCCCCGGGTTCTCACGGCAAAAGAGCGCGAGGGCGGGCGAGACGATGCCCAGGCCGATGCGCGGAGCCGTCACAATCCGCAGCCGGCCCTTGGCTTCGGTGCGGATAGCGTCCGCGATGCGCGGAATCTCATCGAACCCGGCCAGGATGTGCTCGGCTTCGCGGTAGAAGGCCTGGCCTTGCGCGGTCAACTGCAGGCGCCGCCGCGATCGATGGAAGAGTTGCAGCTGGATTTCCGATTCCAGCAAGGCGATCAGGCGGCTGGCGGCAGGAGGGCTTAGATTCATGGCCTCGGCGGCCGCGGCAAGCGAGCCTTTGCTGACCACCAGGCTGAATATGCGTAGCGCGCGGATATTCACTACTTTGCTTCTCGGGGCAAGTGATTGTTAGATATAGGCTTTTAATCGACTCTTCCATTTTTTCAAATGGTACGTCGATTAATTCACATTATTCAACAACTTGTCCACTTTACACTGCGCGATCAGAGCCGGGCGCTGATGCCGTCCCGCTATGCAAAAGACCAAATCACGAGGAGACGACGATGGTACGGATGCGCATCTTGATGGCCCCGATTCTTGCACTGGCTGCCTGCATCCAGGTGCCGGCTGCCGTCGCGGGCCCTGTCGAACTCAGTACGCCGGGCATGCTGAAGGTGGCCTACCGCACTGACGACAAGCCCGTCTCTTTCCTTGAGGACGGCAAGCCCGCCGGATTCATGGTCGAGTTGATGAACACGGTCGCCAGCCGCATGGGCTTGAAGGTGACCTACGTCTCGACGACCTTCGCCGCCATGGTGCCGGCAGTCAGAAACCACCAATACGACACCGCGGCCTTCGGTGTGCTGGTGACGCCGGAGCGCAAGGCGGTCGTGAATTTCACCACCCCGATCGGCTACGGGCAGGCGCAGTTGGTGACCCGCAAGAAGGACCCTGTGTCCACCCTGAAGGACGCCGCCGGGAAGACGGTCGCGGTTACCACCGGCAGCGCCTTGATTCCGCTGCTTCAAACGACAGCGCCCAAGGTGTTGATCAAGGAGTTTCCCAACATCGCGTCAAGCGCGAACGCGTTGATTGCCGGACAGGTGGACGGCCTGTTCACCGGCAACGCCACGGCGGAACGTGTCGTCGAGCAGCACCCCGAACTGACGGCGACGGAAACCGTCGAGAGCAACGTCAATGCGCTGCCGGTTGCCCAGGATCGCCCCGAGTTGCTGGCGGCGATAAACAAGGCGATCGCGGCAATGATGACCGACGGCACCTACGGCAAGCTGTTCACGAAGTGGAATCCGCCGGGCGTGCAGATTCCTCATCGCCTGTTCACTGACTACCCGGGCATGCCCCCGCAGCCAGCGGCTCAATAAAGTAAGCGGTAAAGATCATGCCTCAAGGTCTGCACCAGATTTTTTCTACGTTTTTCGATCCGACCTTGATCCTGCAGGCGCTGCCGCAGCTGTTCATCGTCGGTCTGCCCAACACGCTGTTGCTGGCGGTGTGCGCCAGCGCGATCGGTATCACGCTGGCGCTGCTGGTGGCGGTCGGCCTGTTGTCCGAGCGGCGCTGGGTGCGCCTGCCATGCCGTGCGTACGTCGACATTCTGCGGGGCCTGCCGCACATCCTGACCGTTTACCTGATCGGACAAGGCTTGCCGCTGGCGGGCCTGAGCATCTTCGGGGACAACACATACGGCTATGCGGCGCTGGCGATCGGGCTCATCGAGAGCGCTTATTTCGCCGAGATCTTCCGGGCCGGCTTCCAGGGCGTCGAACGGGGGCAGGTCGAAGCGGCGCGCGCCACGGGCATGACCAAGTTCCAGACCATGCGCTACATCATCATTCCGCAAGGCGCGCGGCGCGTGTTGCCGCCGCTCACCGGTCAGTTCATCCTGGTCATCAAGGCTACGTCGCTGGTGTTCCTGCTGGGCCTGACGGCAACGCAGCGCGAGATGTTCGCACTGGCGCAGGACGGCGCGATCAACAACGCCAACCTGTCGCCGTTGACCGCCGCGGGCCTGATTTATCTCGCCCTGACGATTCCGACAACCTATGCGATCAACGCCTGGGACCGCCGGCTTCGCGGTAGTCGCGCCACCCGATCGGTAGGATCCGAATGAGCATGCAATCACGCGGCACTCGCGTCCGCTTTGAGAACGTGAGCAAGTCGTACGGGCGTGTTGCCGTGCTGCACGACATCGACCTCGAAGCGCCGGGTGGCACGACCACCTGCATCGTCGGGCCATCCGGCTCGGGCAAGTCCACGCTGCTACGCTGCGCCAACCTGATGGAGCGTCCGCAAGCCGGCCGCATCTTGCTGGACGATCTGGACATTACCTCGCCCGGCGTCGACATCGACAAGGTGCGCACGCGGGTCGGCATGGTATTCCAGCACTTCAACCTGTATGCGCACCTGGATGTGCTCGCCAACGTCAGCCTTGCCCTGCGCAAGGTGCGTGGCATGAACAGAGACGAGGCAGAGGAGAGAGCGCGCGCCAAGCTGCTGGCGGTCGGCTTGAACGGCTTCGAGGCGCGCCGCCCGCAGGATCTTTCGGGCGGACAGCAGCAACGCGTGGCCATTGCACGCTCGCTCGCGATGGAGCCCGAAGTCATGCTCTTCGACGAGGCCACGTCGGCGCTCGATCCCGAACTGGTCAAGGGGGTGCTCGCGGTCATGCGCGACCTGGCCCAGGCCGGCATGACCATGATCGTGGTGACGCACGAGATGCGCTTCGCGCGCGAGGTCGCCAGCCAGGTCGTATTCATGGACGGCGGCAAGATCCTGGAGCAAGGGCAGCCGGACGAATTCTTCGACCACCCGCGGCATCCGCGTTTGCGCCATTTCCTGGAGCAGGTCCTCTGACCTGCGGTATCCCGATGACATCCACTCCTGCCGCACGGCTGTCGGTCGCCGACATCCGCAACCTGTTCGTCCAGCGCAACCACTGGCAGTCGTGGCTCGATATCGAGGCCGCGCTTGCCGAAACCCAGGCCGAACTCGGCATGATCCCGGCGGACGCCGCGTTGGAAATA
>DATJHN010000219.1:0-8568 GCA_035493915.1 Bordetella sp. | reverse complement strand
CCAACGCGATGTGCTGGCATTGACGCTGGTGGAGGCAGCACTGCGCGGCGGCGCGCGCAACCTGGCCAAGGTGCTGACGGCGGAACGCCTGGCACTGAAACCGGCCAGCGCGGGCAACCAGCGGTTGTCCGCACGGGCGGCGTTTTTGTAGGCAGGGCGCGCGGCGGCAGCCTCCATTCCGGACGATTGTCGGCGGCCATCTGGTGCCTGTGTCGCTGTCGATGTCGTTAATGTCGGCAAGTTCTCCTCCACACGTCCGAGATTCAATCGCTCGATACAACCATAATCAATGAAAGTTTCGACTTTCAACCGTTAGATTCCCAAGCAGTGGCGTCAGATCGACCAGGCGTTGCGCGATCAGGTGGCGCACGTTGTTGACGTTCTGCCAGACTCCATACACGCCCAGCAGCGAGGCCCCCAGCAATTCCTTGCGTTGCCGCTCGATGAGTTCGGACCGCACGACCACATTGACCGCTCCGGTCTCGTCTTCGATGGAGACAAAGATCGTTCCCTTGGCGGTTCCGGGCCGTTGGCGCACCGTGACCAGGCCGCAGGCGCGCGCCAGGCGTCTGTCGGGATAACTGTTCAGGGTCTCGGCCGTTTCGAAACGGCGCGCTTTCAGCTTATTGCGCAACAAGGCCACGGGGTGGCGATGCAGTGTGAAGTGCAGCGAGCGGTAATCGTCGGAAATGGTCTGGCCCTCGCTGGGCATGGGCAGCTCAGGTGTCAGGGTTTCGACTATGGCGGCATCGCGTAGCAGGCCTTTGGCGGGTGCGCCCGCCGCGGCTTCCCAACGCGCCTGGCGGCGATGGCCCGCCAGATGGAGCAGGGCATCGGCCGCGGCCAGCGCGTCCAGATCATGGCGATTGAGATCGGCGCGCTGTGCCAGGTCGGCGGTATCCGCATAGGGCCGCTGCAGCCGGGCGGCGGCGATGCGTTCGGCGGCCGCTTCGGACATGCCCTTGACCAGGCTCAATCCCAGGCGCACCGCGGGACGGTGCCCGCCTTCATGGCCGAAATCCAGCCGGCTATCCCAATCGCTGGCGCATACATCCACCGGCAGCACGCGCACTCCGTGGCGGCGCGCGTCCTGGATCAACTGCGCGGGAGCATAGAACCCCATGGGCTGCGAGTTCAGCAGTGCCGCCAGGAAGGCTTCCGGTTCGTGGCGCTTGATCCACGAACTGGCGTAGGCCAGCAAGGCGAAGCTGGCGGCATGGCTTTCCGGAAAGCCGTATTCGCCAAACCCTTCGACCTGCCGGAAGATGGCCTCGGCGAATTCCTTCGTGTAGCCATGCGACAGCATGCCGCCGACCAGCTTGGCGTGGAACTTGTGCACGCCGCCCTTGCGTCGCCAGGCCGCCATCGAGCGGCGCAGTTCATCGGCCTCGCCGCCGGTGAAACCCGCCGCCACCATGGCGATCTGCATCACCTGTTCCTGGAAGATGGGTACGCCCAGGGTACGTTCCAGCACCGCTTTCACTTTTTCGCTGGGATAAGTGACGGGCTCGAGTTCCTGGCGCCGCCGCAGATAGGGATGCACCATGCCGCCCTGAATAGGGCCGGGCCGCACGATGGCGACTTCCACCACCAGGTCGTAAAAGACTTTCGGCCGCAAGCGGGGCAGCATGGTCATCTGCGCGCGCGATTCGATCTGGAACACGCCTATCGTATCGGCCTGGCAGATCATGTCGTAGGTGGGCTTATCGTCCGCCGGAATGTCCTGCATGACGAAAGGCCGGCCGTGCCGCAGCGATACCAGTTCCAGCGCGCGGCGGATCGCCGACAGCATGCCCAAGGCCAGCACATCCACCTTTAGCAGATGCATCGCGTCCAGGTCGTCCTTGTCCCACTGCACCACGCTGCGGCCTTCCATCGCGGCGTTCTCGATGGGCACCAGCCGCGACAATTTGCCGCGCGACATGACAAAGCCGCCCGGATGCTGCGACAGGTGCCGCGGAAAGCCCATCAGCAGGGTGGCCAGCGCGGCCCACTGCCTGGCCACGATGGACTCGGGATCCAGCCCGCAGCCCTGGAAGCCGCGCAGCAGGCCTTCGCGATCGTCCCACCATTGATGGGCCTTGGCCACCGCGTCCACGATGGCCAGGTCCACGCCCAGTGCCTTGCCGGTGTCGCGCAGCACGCTGCGCGGCCGGTAGCTGATCACCACCGCCGTCAGCGCGGCGCGCGAACGGCCGTACTTGTCATAGATGTACTGGATGACTTCTTCGCGCCGCTGGTGTTCGAAGTCGACGTCGATATCGGGCGGTTCGTTGCGTTCCTTGCTGATAAAGCGTTCGAACAGCGAGTTGCCGCGCGCCGGATCGACTTCCGTGATGCCCAGGCAGTAGCACACCGCGGAATTGGCGGCCGATCCGCGTCCCTGGCACAGGATGTCTTTCGACCGGGCAAAGCGCACGATGTCGTAGACCGTCAGGAAATAGGCTTCGTAGCGCAGGTCCTCGATCAGCGCCAGTTCCTTCTCGATCTGTGCGGCCACGGCGGCCGGCGTGTGCTCCCCGAAGCGGCGGCGCGCGCCGGCATAGGTTTCGGCGCGCAGGTATGAAGCGGGCGTGGCGCCGGGCGGCACGATCTCGTCAGGATATTCGTAGCGCAGTTCGTCCAGGTTGAAAGTGCAGCGGCGAGCGATTTCCAGGGTCTGGCGCAATGCTTCGTTGGAGTAGAGCTGGGCCAGCTGCAGGCGCGAGCGCAAATGGCGTTCGGCATTGGCGGTCAGGACATAGCCGCATTCGTTTACCGGCTTGCCCAGGCGAATCGCGGTCAGCGTGTCATGCAGGGGTTTGCGCGAGCGTACGTGCATTTCGGCCAGGCCCAGCGCGGTGACCGGCAGTCCGCAGTCCCGGGCGGTGTCTTCCACGATGCCGCGATGCAGATCGTCGCGGGATTGATACCTTAGCGTCAGGCCCAGCCACGCGCGGCCGGGAAAAACCCGTGCCAGCCAGCGTGCCTGCGCCGCCAGTTGTTCGGCCGTGATGTCGTGCGGCGGCGTCAGAATGGCCAGGCATTCTGGCAGGCCGGCCAGGTGCGCGTAATCCCCCGGCGGTTGTTCCAGGTCGGATGGGGCAAGATGGTATGAGCCTTTCTTTGCCTTGCCGGTGCGAGCCAGCGTAATAAGTTCGGAAAGATTGCCGTAGCCTTCGCGCGTCTGCGCCAGCAGGACCAGTCGTGTGGGTTCCTGTGTCGAAGGCGGCAAGGATTGCTGTCTGGAACCGAACGAGGGATCCAGCTTCAAATCCGGCGAGGATGCCGGCATCGCGCGTGGCAAAGAGTTCTGTTTCGAGGCCGAATCGTCAGCTAGTTCGAAATAGCTGCCGATGATCAGGGGCAGCTTGTGCGTCTTGGCCTCGATATGCGCGCGCACCACGCCCGCCACCGAGCATTCATCGGTGATGGCCAGGGCGGAATAGCCCAGCGCGGCGGCACGGCTGACGAGTTCTTCCGCGTGCGACGCGCCACGCAGGAAGGTGAAGTTGGTCATGCATCCCAGTTCTGCATAAAGGGGGAGTGCATGGGCGGATATGCCGGACATCGGAGCATCGCCTGGTATCGGAACGTCGCCAGACATCGAAGCGCCGCCTGTCATCGACGCGCCGTTGCCAGGCATCGAAGCGTCGCCAGGCCTTTGATCATCATCGGGCGCGTGCATGGCGATTCAGGCGTACAGCCCGTGCAGATACCAGCGCGCATCGACCACGCCGCGCTCGCGGTAGATCCAATAGCGGGCGGCGTGCGCGTCCTCCGCCACGAAATAATCGCGCACCGCCACCGCTTCGTCCCACCAGCCGCTTTCGATGCGCTCGGGACCGCGCACCAGCGTCAGGGGCGTGCCGTGCACGGGGCGGTTGCGCCGCACTTGCAATTGCTGCGGCGGATTGAGCAACCAGAAGGGGCGGTCCAGCATCGGTGCGGCCGTGTTCGCATCGATCGCGTCATGCACGCCGGCCCAGCGATTGGCGACTTCGGGCCGGTGATCCGCGGCGGGACTGGGCCGCAGCACCCGGTCGGCGCCCAGCCGGGCTGTCAGCATATCCAGCAGGCGCGCGCGTTCGCTGGCCACCTGTGCCGGTTCAGGAAACAGCGTGGTGTTGGCCGCGGGCTGCGGCACGGTTTGTGGGGCGTCCAATACGACCGCGATCACCGGCGCCTGCAGTGTCATGCGGCCCAGGCGTTCGCGCAGCAGTCCCAGCAGGTGAACGGGCTGCCAAGCCGGTTCGGACAGCATCAATTCCAGCTCGCTGGGTGCCCGCGCATGGCGGCCGCGTTCGTGTTCCAGCGCCAGTGTCAGCCGGGGCACGGCACGCTGGCGTGCGACCAGCCAGCCGCTCAGCTGTTCCACCAGTATGCGAGCCACCGCCAGTACGGCATCGGTATGCTCGATGCGCTCGATCAATTCGAAACGGCGCTTGAAACTGGGCGGCGGCGCGATCCACGCATGGGCTTCCGGTGCGTCGCCATAAGCGGCGTCCAGTGCTTTCAATAGCGCCGTGCCGCAGCGGCGCTGCAAACCGGCCCGGGGCAAGCGGCGCAGGAAACCGAATTGACGGCAGCCTATGCCGTGCAGCCATTCCAGATAGGGCTGCGCCTGCGGCAACAGGGCACAGGGCAGCGCGTCCAGGCGGCGCGTCAGCCGTGACGGAACCAGCGCATGGCGCGGGCCGGAATCGGCACGGCGCGCCAGCAGCCAGGCGCCGCTGGCGGTGGGCGCCATGCCAAGATGAGCCTGCAAACCCAGGGTGCGCAAGCTGCCGGCCACGCGGCGCGCCAATGCGCGTGGTCCGCCGAAAAAACGCAGGCTGGCGCCCACGTTCAGCAGCAGACCGGCCTGCGCGCCCAGAGCGACGTCCGGCGTGTATTGCAGCAACGCCAGCGCGGCGCCTTCCAGGGTGGCGCTTTCGGCCGCAGGATCGCGATCCAGCATGATCGCATGCGGCGCCAGCGTGCTGGCACCGGCGCGGCGCATGCCCAGGGCAATGCCATGGCTGGCCGCGGCCGGCGTCAGCGCCATGACGCATTCATGCTCGACCACCGCGCATGCCGTGGTATCGAGCGGCCAGGGCGGATGCAGGGCATCAAGCGCCAGCCTCGGCAGATAGACGGCGATCCAGAGTTGCATGGGTGTCGGAAGTAATGTCGTGCGCGGGCAATGCATCGGGCTGCACGGGATGAGAAGCTTCCGGTGATGCCGAACGAAGCGTTTCCATCGATGCGGAGGACAACGCCTCTTGCGATGCAGGGGAGGGCGTTTCCTGGGGATGAAGCATTTCTCCCGCTGCGGAATGAAGAGGCATGAAATGAAGTGCTTTCTCCGAAGTGGAGTGAAGCACCTCCTGAGACGTGGAGTGAGGCAATTCCTGCGACGTGGAGCGGCGGGTCCTCCTTTCCAGCGAGATATACAAGGATTGGCCGCAGACCGGCCCGCGTCGCTTGACGATATCCACCCGCAGGCCATCGCTGGCCGGCGTCAACACCAGCCGCAAGGGAGCCGGCGAGGCCTGGGCCGCCATGCGTGCCGGGCGCAGACAGAAGAACAAAGTGGCACCGGCCTGTGCCGCCAAATGCAACCGCCGCAAGGATTCCGGTCGTACCTGGGGCAGCCAGCAGAGAAGGGCGGCGCAACCGCCGTTTTTCAAGACCTGTTCGGCCGCCCACAACGTATCCGCTGGTCGCGCGGGGTTCACCCATAGCAATCGCGCGGGATCCAACCCCCAACTGATCCAGGCGGCGATATGGGGCACGCAAGGCGGCTGGACCAGTACGATGCTGCCTTCCGGGGCCAGAGCCCGCAGCGCCGGTTGCAGCAGCCGCATTTCCCCGATGCCGGGCCGCGGCAGCAACAATTCATTCAAGGCCCCCGGCGGCCAGCCGCCACCGGGCAATTCCCGCTCCAGTGCCGGATAACCCGTAGGCACCGCCGCGCGCGCCGCCCGCGCGAGCTGCGTCCCCCGCCATAGGGCGGGATGGATCTGTTCAGGAGGCGGCACGGAAAGCGTCGGCATGACGGCGGGAAGCAGGGGCGGAAACGCCCGGCGGGTTCAGGGCCGGGCGCGGATTTATACTGTACAAATATACAGTAAAAATGCGAGCTAGACCTCCTGCCTGGCAATCGCCCCCAAGGCAGAGCAAGCGAAAAAGAAGTGGTATTCAGTCCTGGCTGTTGAGGCGCCATCTTCCTTTGCCGCTACCCAAAGCGCCGCGGGTGGGTGGAATCAAAAGTAGCGCTTCCGCCATCACCATAATCGCAAGAATCGGAGCGCCTCAGTCCAGTGCGGTGGGTACATTGCGCGATCTGGGCCGGTAACGCAGGACGCGGATGCCGGTTAATCGCGAATTCCGCGCGAGTGCTTGCGTCCATCGGCCGCGGTCACCTCCGGCGCGGGTCGTATCCGTGGGCTGATCAAATGTCTTCTGAAAACCATGCCAACTGGCGGTTTCGGCGTTTTGCCGTGTCCAATCTATGTGCGCAGTCCGCCGAACAAATCGGGCTGGCGGCGGCGCCCATCCTTGCCGTCTATCTGTTCCGCGCAACACCCAGTCAAACGGCGCTGTTGCAGATGGTGCAAAGCCTGCCGTTTCTCCTGCTTGCCATCCCCGCGGGCGTGCTGGCTGATAGGGTTTCGCGCCGCCGCATGGTACTGGGTTCGGAATTGGTGCGCGCGTCCGCCTTTGGCGTCATCTTGCTGCTGATGGAGGCGAGGGCGCTGGACTTGATAACGCTAGGAACGCTGGGTTTCATCGGCGCCGCGGGGACCGTTGCCTATAGCGTGACCCTTCCGGGCGTTACACCGCTCCTCGTTGCGCGTGACCGCCTCCCGACGGCAAACAGCCGCCTCGAACTGGCGCGCAGCATTGCCGTTACGGCAGGCCCGAGCATCGCCGGATTGCTGTTCAATGCGTTGGGAGGGGAGCCCACCTATGCCATCGCCATGGTGCTGTCCATGACTGCGATAGGCTTGGTGGCGACGGTGCCGCTGCATCGTCCTGGACAGATGCCGCGGCGGCATCTCGTGCGCGAACTGCGCGAGGGATTTCGTTTTACTTTCACGAACCCGCATCTTCGACCGGTACTCTTTACCGCCGTCGCATTCAATGCATCGTGGTTCATGCTGCAGGCCTCGTTCGTGCCTTATGCCCAGCAAACCTTGGGATTGAGCGCCGCTGGCGTCGGAACGGCGATGTCCGTCTACGGTACTGGCATGGTATTCGGGGCATTGCTGACGCCGTTCCTGGCAAACCGCCTGTATTTCGGCACGCTCGTGCTCGTCGGCCCTATAGGCGGTTTTATCGGGGCATGCTTTATGACAGCCTCTGTGTGGATATCGGCAACGCCGCTGGTCTGGTGTGGCTTTTTCTTTTTCGGTGCCGGACCCGTTGTGTGGGCCGCGACGACAGCAACCCTGCGCCAGGCGGTTACCCCTGATTCCTTGATAGGGCGCGTCTCGGCGGTCATTACGACATTCACGTTTGGTGCACGGCCG
Organism: Bordetella sp.; assembly: GCA_035493915.1. Classification (GTDB taxonomy): domain Bacteria; phylum Pseudomonadota; class Gammaproteobacteria; order Burkholderiales; family Burkholderiaceae_B; genus Bordetella_C. Next base: position 1,072 of record DATJHN010000219.1, on the reverse strand, counting down.
ATCGGCGCACTAGCTGCCGCGATCGTAGCGGCGAAGTGGGGGACGTCGACCTGTATCCTGGCAGCGTCCGCCGGTTTCACGGTTCAGTTGTTGATTATCCTGTCCTCCCGCCTGCGTGTGCTGGCCGGGATTCCCGTCACCGATTGAACTTCCACGTTTCGACCCAATCTCATAGGGACTGACGGGAGGGTTCCCTTATGCACTCGAAATATTCAAAATCAATCACCGGTTCGATTCTGCTGACCGCGTGCCTGCTCTTCGGCGGTAACGCCCTGGCGGCCGATGCGACGCCCGATCAGGTGTATCAGGCCGCCCAGGCGGGAAACTATCGTGAAGCGCAAGGAATGATGGACCAGATCCTGCGCGACCATCCGAACAGCGCCAAGGCGCATTTCGTGGAAGCCGAATTATTCGGCAAGCAGGGCAAGCTTCAGCAGGCGCAAGAGGAACTGAACACCGCGCTGCGCCTGGATCCAAGCCAGAATTTCGCCCGCCCCGGCGCAATCGATGAATTGCGTACCTTGATCGCCTCGGGCAGTGCATCGCATGCGCAGGGCACGTTCTCGGGCATTCCCTGGGGCCTGGTGCTGGGTCTTGCCGCGCTGCTGATCGTCATATCGTTGATCATGCGCGCGCGCCGGCGTCCCGTCGTCTATCCGGCTGGCGGAGCTGGTCCTTACGGCTATGGCGCCACACGCGCGGCGCCGCCCTATGGTCCGCAAGGCGGCCCGCAGGGCGGTTATGGCTACCCCGGCGGCGTGGGGCCTGGACAAGCTGCCGGCGGCATGGGTTCCGGCATCATGGGTGGCCTGGCCACGGGTGCCGCGGTCGGCGCGGGCGTGGTGGCGGGCGAGGCCCTGATGAATCGCGTGTTGAATGGCGGATCGGGCACCGCGGCTGGCAATGCGGGTAATGTCGTCAATCCCGCTTCTTCCCAGGATGCCGCTGCCACGAATTCCCCGGAGACCGGCTACGACATGGGCGGCAATGACTTCGGCCTGCGCGACGCAAGTTCGTGGGACGACGATACGACCCGCAAACTGAGCAGCAACGACTCGGGGAGTGTCGGCAA
>DATJHN010000218.1:0-4584 GCA_035493915.1 Bordetella sp. | reverse complement strand
GCCCCTTATCCAGTGCCGGACGGGTGGGCGGGTAAAATCGAAAGCTTGGACTTTTCAAGGAAAGCCGTGTCCGCCGTCGCTTTGCAAAACGATGTATTCCTGCGCGCCTTGCTGCGCGAGCCGGTGCCTTACACGCCTGTCTGGCTGATGCGGCAAGCAGGCCGCTATCTGCCCGAATACAACGCCACCCGGGCGCGGGCGGGTTCGTTCCTGGGGCTGGCGCAGAATCCCGATTACGCCGCCGAAGTCACGTTGCAGCCGTTGGCGCGATTTCCGCTGGATGCCGCCATCCTGTTTTCCGACATCCTGACCATTCCCGATGCCATGGGACTGGGACTGGATTTTCGCGCGGGGGAGGGCCCGCATTTCGAACGGCCGCTGCGCACCGAGGCCGACGTCGACGCCCTGGCGCCCCCCGATATGGATCGCCTGCGCTATGTGTTCGATGCCGTTTCCGTGATCCGCCGCGAACTGGCCGGACGAGTACCGCTGATCGGCTTTGCGGGCAGCCCCTGGACGATCGCCTGTTACATGGTGGAAGGCAAGGGCAGCGACGACTATCGGCTCATCAAAAGCATGGCATATGGACGACCGGACCTGATGCACCGGATCCTGCGGGTGAATGCGCAGGCAACTATCGATTACCTGAATGCGCAGATCGCCGCGGGCGCCCAGGCCGTGATGCTTTTCGATAGTTGGGGCGGCGTCCTGGCCGATGGTCTCTTCCAGGAATACTCGTTGGCGTACACCCGTCAGGTGATCGCCGGTTTGACGCGGGAACACGAAGGGCGGCGCGTACCGGCCATCGTCTTTACCAAGGGCGGCGGCCTCTGGCTGGAAGATATCGCCGCCTGTGGCGCCGATGCGGTCGGCGTGGACTGGACGGTAAACCTGCGCCAGGCGCGGGGCCGCGTTCGCGACAGCGTGGCGCTGCAAGGCAATCTGGATCCCATGGCGCTATTCGCGGGGGGGGCGGCGGTGCGGGCCCAGGCGCGGCGTGTCATCGACGATTTCGGAACCGTCGGCAAGGGTGGTCATGTATTCAACCTGGGACATGGGATCTCCCAATTCACCCCCCCAGATGCCGTAGCTGAATTGGTCGATGAAGTGCATGTCTACAGCCGCGCATTCCACGCCGCTCTCGCTTGAAGTGAGTAGTTGCTTCGCTCCAAAGCGGCGCGGCTGGCGCGCCATTTTGATGACTTGTGCACAGCAACGAAGTTTTCCCTCTTGACATCAGGCAACACTGTGTGCCTGGCGCTATCAGTTTCTAACCCATTGATTTAACGCGCAAAAGTAATTATCAAATTTCTCTTATCAGATGAGCGCTCTTGTGGTAAATGCTTTGCTCCCGAAAAATCCACGGCTTTTCCCCAAAGTTATCCACAGGTGCTATCCGGCCACATTTTCAATTGCAGGCAGTACAGGCGCTTAGCCGAAACTTCGAGAATTCACTTTAAATAGGATGAAGCGGGAACTCATGCTTTTGATGGACGGCGATGGCTGATATCAGGGCCGAGACGGCGGACGGCTCACCGGTCGAGCAGGCGGGTGCATGGGTGCGCGTCGCCCTGGACGTGCCGCTGGAAGGGCCCTTCGACTACAGCCATCCGACGCCGATCACGCCGGGAACGCGCGTCATTGTCCCCTTTGGGCGTCGCCGCCTGGTCGGCATCGTCACGGACGTGCCCGCTGGTCCGTCCATCGATCCCGTCCATATCAAAGCCATCGACCGCGTCCTCGACGACCTGCCTGCCTTTACCGCCGATTGGCTGCGCCTGGCGCGCTTCGCGGCTGCCTATTACCACCGCCCCCTGGGCGAAGTCATGCTGCCGGCGCTGCCGCCGCCGCTGCGCAAGCCCTCCGCGTATGAGGGCAAGCGGTCGGGGACTGGGCCGGTGGCGCGCCTGGATGCCAAGCTGGCCAAGGCACGGGCGAAGACGCCGGCAAGCGCCCCAGCGATCGATCAGGCCCTGGCGGAGGACGGTGACAGCACCCTGTCGCAGGCCGTCGAAGACATCGACATCATGCCGGTGGAGCCGGTCCTGAATGCCGAACAGGACACCGCCGTGGCCGCCATCCGGGGCTTGGTTGGCTTCAAGCCCGTTCTCCTGCATGGCGTCACTGGCAGCGGCAAGACAGAGGTCTATCTGCGCGCGGCGCGCGACGTACTGGCGCAGGGCCGGCAAGTGCTGCTGATGGTGCCGGAAATCAACCTGACACCGCAGTTGCAAGCTGTGCTGAGCGCCCGGTTGGAAGCCGTCGCGGGTCCCGGTTCGCTGGCCGTGCTTCATAGCGGGCTGTCCGACGGCGAACGCCTGCAGGCCTGGGTGCGTGCCCAGCGGGGGCAGGCGCGGGTGCTGTTGGGAACGCGCATGTCCATTTTTGCGCCCTTGCCGGAGCTGGGCCTGATCGTCGTCGACGAAGAACATGACGCGTCATATAAGCAGCAGGACGGCCTGCGCTATTCGGCGCGCGACCTGGCCATCTGGCGTGCGCGGGATTGCGATATCCCCGTGCTGCTGGGATCGGCCACCCCGTCGCTGGAAACCTGGCAACAGGCCGAACGCGGCCGCTACCTGCGCCTGACACTGTCGGCGCGCGCCAAGGCCAGCCAACTGCCCGCCATCCGCCTGGTCGATACCCGGCGTCTGGCCATGAAACAGGGCATGTCACCGCAGCTGATCGACGCCATCGGCAAGCGCCTGGAGCGCGGCGAACAATCGCTGGTCTTCCTGAACCGGCGCGGCTATGCACCCGTGCTGCATTGCGCGTCCTGCGCCTGGGTCAGCAATTGCCCCCGTTGCACGGCCTTTACCGTGCTGCACCGCGGGCCGGGACCGGGTGGGCATGTCCTGCAATGCCACCACTGCGGCTACCAGGCCCGTGTACCGCGGGCCTGTCCCGAATGCGGCGATCAGGACCTGCAGCCCATGGGCCGCGGTACGCAGCGTGTCGAAGAACATCTGTCCCAGCTTTTTCCGCAGGCCCGGATACTGCGCATCGACGCCGACAGCACGCGCCGCAAAGGCAGCGCGCAGGCGCTGTTCGCCAGTGTCCATGCCGGCGAGGTCGACATCCTGGTGGGTACGCAGATGGTGGCCAAGGGCCACGATTTCGCCAGGCTGGGACTGGTGGGCGTACTCAATGCCGATGCCATGCTGTTCGCGCACGATTTCCGCGCACCGGAAAGGCTGTTCGCCCAGTTGATGCAGGTCGCGGGACGCGCCGGCCGGCATACCGAAGGCGGCGAGGTATTGATACAGACCGGCTATCCCGAACAGCCGGTCTACCAGGCTCTGGTGCGCCACGACTACGCGGGCTTTGCCCGGCCCGCGCTGGAGGAACGCGAAAGCACCGGCTTGCCGCCGTTCGCGCATCAGGCACTGTTGACGGCGGAAGCGCGCGAGCTGGCCCAGGCCCAGGCCTTTCTGCAGGCCGCGCGCGATCTGCCTGACGGCGAGATGGCTGCATTTTTTCCCACGGCTGACACCGTGACGCGCTACGATCCGGTTCCGTTGCGGGTGGTACGGGTGGCCAATATGGAACGGGCGCAACTGCTGGTGGAAAGCTCCAGCCGGCCCGCGCTGCAAGCCTTCCTGTCCACGTGGTCCGCGATGCTGCACGATCTGCCCGCCGCCGCCCGCGTGCGCTGGCAGCTAGAGGTCGATCCCCTGGAAATCTGATAACCCAATGTCCGAAACCCTGCCCGCCGGGATGAACCCGGCCCAACGCGAAGCCACGCTGTACCTGGGCGGTCCCTGCCTGGTCCTGGCCGGGGCCGGCAGCGGCAAGACGCGGGTCATTACGCAGAAGATCGCTTATCTGCTCCGCGAATGCGGTTACATGGGACGCAATATCGTGGCGCTGACCTTTACCAACAAGGCGGCACGCGAAATGGATGAACGCGTCAGGATGCTGGTGGACCGCAAGCTGGCCAAGGGCCTGACCATCAGCACCTTCCACGCGCTGGGCGTGCGCTTCCTGCGCGAAGAGGCGCGGCATGTAGGTCTGAAGCCGCAGTTTTCCATCCTGGACGCCGATGACGCCATGGGCATCATCCAGGAACAGCTGGCGACCACGGATCGCGGCTGGATGCGTACCGTGCAGACGACGATCTCCCTGTGGAAGAACGCCTTGATGGATCCGGACGCCGCTGCCGCGGCGGCCGCCACCAAGGCCGAAGTCGAGGCCGCTCGCGTTTACCGTAGCTATGCCGCCACCCTGGCGGCCTATCAGGCGGTGGACTTCGACGACCTGATCCGCATCCCGGCGCTACTGCTCGAGCAGAACGAAGAGGTACGCACGCGCTGGCAGAACCGCGTGCGCTATCTGCTGGTAGACGAATACCAGGACACCAACGTATGCCAGTACAGGCTGGTGCAGCTGCTGACCGGCGATCGTGCCATGTTCACGGCGGTGGGCGATGACGACCAGGCCATCTATGCCTGGCGGGGCGCCACCATCGAAAACCTGGCCAAGCTGACCACCGACTATCCGGCACTTAAGCTGATCAAGCTGGAGCAGAACTACCGGTCGGTGCAGCGCATCCTGGCCGCCGCCAACAAAGTCATCGAAAAGAAT
>DATJHN010000217.1:0-10562 GCA_035493915.1 Bordetella sp. | reverse complement strand
CCAAGGAGTAAAGAATGAGCCAGGAATCCCCCCAGCAACAAGGCGCCCCGGCCGCCCAGGGCGAAGCCCAGGCAGGCGGCTCGCTGATCGATCAGTTGATCGAATCCACCCGCGTCAAACCGGGCGACGAAGCCTATTCGATCACGCGCCAGGGCCTGGAAGCCTTCGTTGCCGAGCTGCTTGAACCCAGCCGCGCGCAGGAGAAGGTCAGCCAGGGCCTGATCGACGAAATGATCGCCGGCCTGGACCGCAAGCTGTGCCGCCAGGTCGACGCCATCATGCACAACGACCAGTTCCAGAAACTGGAATCGTCGTGGCGCTCGTTGAAATTCCTGATCGACCGCACGGATTTCCGCGAGAACAACCGCATCGAAATCCTGAACGTCTCCAAGGAAGCGCTGCTGGAGGATTTCGAGGACGCCTCGGACATCACCCGCTCCGGCCTGTACAAGGCGGTCTACACCGCCGAATACGGCCAGTTCGGTGGCGAACCGTTCGGCACCATCGTCGGCAACTACTCGTTCAACCCCGGCGGCCAGGACATCAAGCTGCTGCAGTCGATCGCCAGCGTCGCCGCGATGGCGCATACGCCCTTCATCGCATCGGCCGGCCCGCAGTTCTTCGGCATGGATTCGTTCTCGGACCTGCCCAACCTGAAGGACCTGTCGGCGGTTTTCGAAGGCCCGCAATACACCAAGTGGAACGCGTTCCGGCAAACGGAAGACGCCCGTTTCGTCGGCCTGACGATGCCGAATTTCCTGCTGCGCGTGCCCTACGGCGACGATACGGTGCCCAGCAAGAAGTTCCGCTACAACGAGGACGTCACGGGCGGCAACAAGGACTTCCTGTGGGGCAATGCGGCTTTCGCCTTCGCCAGCCGGCTGTCGGACAGCTTCGCGCAGTATCGCTGGAGCGCCAACATCATCGGCCCGCAGGGCGGTGGCACCGTAAGCGATCTGCCGATCTACAACTACGAAGCCATGGGCGAAACGCAGACGAAGATCCCCACCGAGGTGCTGATCTCCGAACGCCGCGAATTCGAACTGGCGGAGCAAGGCTTTATCGCGCTGACCATGCGCAAGAACACCGACAACGCCGCGTTCTTCTCGGCCAACTCGGTGCAGAAGCCCAAGTTCTTCGGCAACAACAAGGAAGGCAAGGAAGCCGAGCTGAACTACAAGCTCGGCACCCAGCTGCCCTACATCTTTATCGTCAGCCGCCTGGCGCACTACATCAAGGTGATCCAGCGCGAAAACATCGGTACCTGGAAGGAACGCACCGACCTGGAATCCGAGTTGAACAACTGGATTCGCCAGTACGTGGCGGATATGGATAACCCGGCGCCGGGCGTGCGTAGCCGCCGACCGCTGCGCCAAGCGGAAATTACCGTTTCGGACGTTGAAGGAGATCCGGGATGGTATCGCGTCGGTCTGAAGGTGCGCCCGCACTTCAAGTACATGGGGGCGTCTTTCACTCTGTCGCTGGTGGGCAAGCTCGATAAGGGCTGACCACCTGGACCCACCGGTACCGGCGTGCCGGCTGCCACCGGCACGCCGCCGGTTACATCATGCAATTGCCTTTAGCGTCAACAACTGCAAGGAGAATTTAACATGGCTATGCCCTGCTACCTCACTCTCGAAGGCCAGAACCAAGGCAAGATCGACGGTTCCTGCGAAATCACCGGCCACCAGGGCAAGATCCTGGTGCAAGCCGTCGAGCACAACATCGAGATCCCCAAGAATCCCCAGTCCGGCCTGCCCTCCGGCAAGCGCCAGCATCTGGGCATGACCTTGACGAAGGAAATCGACAAGTCCTCGCCGAAGATCTACCAGGCGCTGTGCTCGGGCGAACAGCTCAAGACCGCCACGCTGGAGTTCTACCGCATCAGCCCGAAGGGCACGGAAGAAAAGTACTACACCATCAAGCTGGAAAACGCTGTCTGCGTCGGCACGCACCTCTGGGTCCCGAACTGCCTGCAGCCTGACAACCGCCAGCTCGGCCACATGGAAGACGTGTCGCTGACCTACGAAAAGATCACCTGGACGTGGGAACCGGACGGCATCGAATCCGAGGATTCGTGGCTGGCTCCGAAGGCCTAAGGAAAGAAGGCGGGCGTCCGCGCCCGCCTTTTCCCGACCGCTATGCGCGAACACCGACTGCTGGAACGCATCGCCAGCCTGGGATCCGACGACGAACGCTCGCACATCACCCGAGCGGAAATCCTGGTCGATTCCATCCTGGAGCATTTGCGACGCATCCTGAACACGCGGCAAGGCAGCGTGCCGATCGACCTGACTTTCGGCGTGCCTGACTTCACCAATCTGGCGGGATCGTTCAGCACCGGCACCACGGCGGAAATGATCGAAGACATGACCCGCATGATCCAGCGCTACGAACCGCGGCTGCGGCAACCACAGATTTCCTTTACGGAGTCCCAGGACGAAGTGCTTTCACTGGCCTTCGCCATCTCGGGCTTCATCGCGGTGGACGACCGCGAAATCCCCGTGCGGCTGGCGTCACATGTGGCATCCAACGGCAGGGTATCGCTGCGCCGGCAGTAACAGCAATCCAACATAAGGCAGTAAGGGCATGCTGAACCGCTACTACGAACAGGAACTGGGCTATCTGCGCACGCTCGCGGCCGAATTCGCCGCCAGCAACCCCGCGCTGGCGCCGCTCCTGGGCGCCGATAGCGCCAGCGATCCCGACGTCGAACGCCTGCTGGAAGGCGTCGCCTTCATGACCGGGCTGGTGCGCCACCGCCTGGACGACGATTTTCCGGAATTCATCCAGAACCTGGCGCAGCTGCTGTTTCCGCACATGCTGCGGCCGCTGCCCTGCATGACCATCATGCGCTACGAGCCGCGCGCCACGCTGGAAGAACCCGTGGTCATTCCGGCCGGCACCGAGTTCGCGTCGGTACCCGTGGACGGACAGCGCACGATTTTCCGGGCCTCGTTTCCAGTCACGCTGGAGCCCGTCGAACTGAAATCCGTGCAGTGGGAAGGCGGCGGCACGCGGCCGCGCTCGCTGCGCATGCAATTCGCCATGGTCGGCCCGGCCGCGGCCGACTGGAAGAGCGACCGCCTGCGCCTGTACCTTGGCGACGCGCCGGCCGACGCCGCGCGCCTGTACCTGCTGCTGCAACGCTATGTGAGCGAAGTGCGCATCAGCGCCGAAGGCGGCCCCATCACCACGCTGCCGCCTTCCTGCATCGAACCCGCGGGCCTGCGGCCGGACCTGGAGCTGCTGCCCTGGCCGGCCGGCGCGCATCCGGCCTGGCGCGTGCTGCACGAATATTTCGCGATGCCGGAAAAGCTGATGTTCCTGGACCTGAGCGGCCTGTCCAACTGGACGGGGCGCGGCAAGGCCACGGCTTTCTCCATACAGATCCTGTTCGACCAGGTGCCCGACTGGGCGCCGGCGGTGGGCGCCTCCAGCTTCATCATGAATGCCACGCCGGCCGCCAATCTGTTCGCGACGGATGCACACCCGATCCGCGTCGATCACATACAGCCCGACTACCGCATCCATCCGGTCGCCCGCAGCAACAAGGCGGTGGAACGCATTTTTTCGGTGGATGGCGTGCGCGCGCGCGCGGGTGACGGCAGCGAACGCGACTACCACCCGGTTTCCGCCTTTCGCGGCGGTGACGAAACCTCGTACAACGTGAGTATCCGATCCTCGGCCCTGCACCGCGATTACGACCACTTCCTGAGCCTGCCGTACACGGGTAACGACACGCCGCGCCAGCAGACGCTATCGGTGCGCCTGACCTGCACGCACGGTGCCCTGCCCGAAGGGCTGCGCCTGGGCGACGTCAGCGAACCCACCGACAATTCGCCGGCGCGCATCGGCTTTCGCAACATCCATGGCGTGACGCCGCACTGTCCGCCGGTGATCGACAGCGCGCTGCTGTGGCGCGTGCTGTCGCATCTGAATGCCAACCACCTGGCCCTGGCCAGCGACGGCCAGCTGCGCGACCTGCTGTCGCTCTACGTGCCGCCGCGCCAGGTCGACGCGCAACGCAATGCCGCCGCGCGCCGCAGCATCGAGTCCATCGTCAAGGTTACCGTCGAATCGGCCCGCCGCATCGTGCGCGGCATGCCGGTGCAGGGCAGCGAGGTCACCATCGAGTGCCGCGGCGACCACTTCCCCGGCCCGGGCAGCCTGTTCATGTTCGGCACCGTGCTGGATGAATTCCTGGCGGGCACGACCGCCATCAATACCTTCAGCGCACTGACGCTGGTGGACACCGTCAACGGAGAAACCCAGAAATGGCCCGCGAAGATCGGCCGCTATCGGCTGCTGTAGCGGACCCGGGCACCGATCCGCTGCTGGCGGAGGGCCACCGCTACGCGTTTTTCCAGGCGCTGCGCCTGCTGCGCCTGCGCGCCACGGACGAAGCCGCTTTCAACAGCAGCGTGCGCGTGCGTCCGGCGCTGTCGTTGTCCTTTCCGGATCGCGACATCGAAGCCATCGAGCGCGACGAAAACGGCAAGTACCGCATCACGGCGAACTTCTTCGGGCTGTATGGCGTTACCTCGCCGCTGCCGACGTTCTACACCGAAGACCTGATCGACCAGCACCTGCAGGGTCATACGACCGCGCGGGATTTCCTGGACATCCTGCACGCGGCGCTGTATCCGCTTCTGTTCCGTGCCTGGGAGAAAAACCGCCTGTGGCTGGCGGTTACCGAGCGGCACGATCCCAAGCGCCTGGACCAGCTGTTCGCGCTGGTGGGCCTGAGCGGCACGCGGCTGACGACGCGCGAAGCCGCGCGCTCGCTGCTGCCCCATGCCGGCAACTTCAACCAGTTCCCCCGTTCGGCGCTGGGCTTGCAGTCGCTGGTGTCCGGCCTGCTGGACAACCTGCCGGTACAGGTCGAACCCTGCGTGCAGGAAACCGTATTCATCCCGCGGCCGGCGCGCTGCCTGCTGAACGACCAGGCCTGTGTGCTGGGCGAAGACACGCTGCTGGGCAGCTGCATCGAGGAACGCTCTGGCGGCCTGGTGGTGCACGTCGGCCCGATTCCGCCGAACCGCCTGCCCGAACTGCTGCCCGGCACCCAGCGGCACACCGAACTGGTCGACGCCATCACGCTGTATCTCAAGACGCCGCTGCGCTGCGTCCTGGCATTGCACGTGTCGCCACGGCACCGGCCCGGGGCCCGGCTGGGCGGAGGCTGGCACCAACTGGGTCTGAACAGCTGGCTGCCGGAGGAAGATCCCGCCGACGCCACGGTCCCGTGGCCACGCTACGACGACGTATTCCTGCCGATCGACACCGAATCATCACGGATATCCGAAGGGGCTTTGCAATGATGCTGGTAGAACTGAAACCCTTGTTCGCGCGCCTGAACCCGACGTGTTCCGCGGCATTGGAAGGCGCCGCGGGCCTGACGCTGGCGCGCAACCATTACGAGATCGCCGTGGAACACATGCTGCGGCGGCTGGTGGAAGAACCGGGCGGCGATGTGCATCGCATCCTGGCCCACTTCGAGATCGATCCGCTGCGCCTGGGCGCGCAGCTGGACGAAACGCTGGCCCAGCTGAAGAACGGCAATCCCGGCCGTCCGGTTTTTTCCGGGTTGCTGACGGAATGGGTGCAGGAATCCTGGATGATGGCATCCATCACGCTGGGTGAAAGCCGGGTGCGCAGTGGCGCCATGCTGCTGGCCCTGATCTCGCGCCTGAGCTACTACGGCGCCGGCACGCGCTATGCCGAAACCCTGCGCGCGATCTCGCGCGAAAAACTGGCTGGCAACTTCGGCAACATCGTCGACGGCTCCAGCGAGGCCAGCACGCAGATCGCCGATGCCGCGGCGGCGGGGGGCGGCAGCGCCGCGGGCCCCGCGGGAGCGGGCGATGCGGCCATCGGCCGCTTCTGCGAAGACTTCACGGCCAAGGCCGCGAAGGGCAAGATCGATCCGGTCTTTGGCCGCGACAGCGAAATCCGCCAGATGATCGACATCCTGGCGCGCCGCCGCAAGAACAATCCCATCTGCGTGGGCGAACCCGGCGTGGGCAAGACCGCGGTGGTCGAGGGGCTGGCGCTGCGCATCGTCAACGGCGACGTGCCGGACTTCCTGCGCGATACGCGCCTGCTGGGGCTGGACCTGGGCCTGCTGGAAGCCGGCGCCAGCGTCAAGGGCGAATTCGAAAACCGCCTGCGCGGCGTGATCGACGAAATCAAGGGCTCGGCGCGGCCGACCATCCTGTTCATCGACGAAGCGCACATGCTGATCGGCGCGGGCGGCCAGAGCGGCGGCACCGATGCCGCCAACCTGCTGAAGCCGGCGCTGGCGCGCGGCGAACTGCGTACCATCGCGGCGACGACGTGGAGCGAATACAAAAAGTACTTCGAGAAGGACCCCGCCCTGGCGCGGCGCTTCCAGGTGGTCAAGCTGGATGAGCCGGACGTGCCCACCGCCGTGCAGATCCTGCGCGGCCTGAAGGACCGCTACGAGGCCGCCCACGGCGTCACCGTGCGCGACGACGCCATCGTGGCGGCGGCCGAACTGTCCAACCGCTACATCACCGGCCGCCTGCTGCCGGACAAGGCCGTGGATCTGCTGGATACCGCCGCCGCGCGGGTGCGCATCGGCCTGGGCATCAAGCCCGCCGAACTGGAGAACCTGGAAAGCAGCCTGGCCGGCCTGGAGCGCGAACGCGAGGCGCTGGCGCGCGACGTGCGCTACGAGCCGGGCAGCCATAGCGAGCGCCTGGAGGCCATTACCGAGGAACGCGCCGATCTGGAATCGCGCCGCGACGCCTTGCATGCGCGCTGGCAGGAAGAGAAGGAAGCCGCCCAGGCCGTGCTGGACCTGCGCCGCCAGTTGGGGCACGCCGAAGGCACGCCGGCGGTCAATGCGGGTGCGGCCGATGGCGCGGGCATGGTGACGGCTGCCGGCACCGCCAGCGCCGATAGCACGGCGAACGCGGCAGCGACGACCTCGGCCGGATCACCCGCGACCACGGCCACGACGACGGCCGGCAACGATGCGGCACCGGCCGCCAATGACGCGGACGGCGCCGATGGCGTCAAGGCCGCCTCGCCCGCCGACATCGAGGCACTCAACAAGCGCCTGGAAGAAGCCCGGGCTCGCCTGAAGACCCTGCAGGGCCGCGAGCCGCTGGTCTTCATCGAGACCGATCCCGATGCCGTTGCCCGCGTCGTATCCGACTGGACCGGCGTGCCGCTGGGCAAGATGCAGCGCGATGCCGTCAGCGGCGTGCTGGCGCTGGCCGAGCATGTAAAGGAGCGCATACGCGGGCAGGATCACGCGGTGGACCAGATCGCCGCCGTCGTCAAGGCCGCGCAGTCCGGCCTGCGCGATCCGGAGCAGCCGATGGGCGTGTTCCTGCTGGTCGGTCCGTCCGGCGTCGGCAAGACCGAAACCGCCCTGGCCATCGCCGACCAGCTGTTCGGCGGCGACCAGGCGCTGGTGTCGATCAACATGAGCGAATTCCAGGAGAAGCACACCGTCAGCCGCCTGGTCGGATCGCCTCCGGGCTATGTGGGCTATGGCGAAGGCGGCGTGCTGACCGAAGCCGTGCGCAAGCGCCCCTATTCCGTGGTGCTGCTGGACGAAGTGGAAAAAGCCCACCTGGACGTGGTCAACCTGTTCTATCAGGTCTTCGACAAGGGCAGCCTGTCCGACGGCGAGGGCCGCGTCATCGACTTCAGCAACACCGTGGTATTCCTGACCAGCAATCTGGCGACCGAGGAAATCACCCGCCTGTCGCAGGACGGCCGTCCCGATCCCGATACGCTGGCCACCACCATCCATCCGGTGCTGGCCAAGCACTTCAAACCCGCCCTGCTGGCGCGGATGACGGTGGTGCCGTACTACACCCTGCCGCCTTCGGAGCTGGCCGGCATCGTCAACCTGAAGCTGGGCAAGCTGCAGCGGCGCCTGGCGGCGTCCAACCGCATCAAGCTGGAATTCGCGCCATCAGTGGCCGACACCATCGCGGCGCGCTGCACCGAGGTGGACAGCGGCGCGCGCAACATCGACTTCATACTGCGCAAGAGCCTGACGCCGGTGCTGTCCGACACGGTGCTGTCGGCCCTGGCCGAAGGCCGCACGATCAGCGGCATGCATGTCGAACCCGGTGAAAACGGCGACTGGAAAGTCACCACCACGGAGGCGGCCGCCGGCTGATCATCATCATGGCGAGCGTTTACGACTACACCTTCCAGTGCCAGACACTGCAAGGCATGTTGCCCGCCCTGGGTGGCCTGTACGCGTACGGCCCGCTGATCAACCTCGGATAACGCAATGGCGAACCCCTACGACTACACCTTCGATTGCGCGGCGCTGAACAGCCTGCTGCGGCCGTCGACAGCGCCGGCGTCCCGCGTGATCGTGACCCATTGGAAGGGTACCGAAGGCGTGTCGCGGCTATACCGCTTCGACATCACCATCGCGGTCAGCCAGGGAGACCTCACGCTGGAAAAGGTACTGAACCAGACCGCCACGCTGACGACCAAGGCACCCGATGGCAGCATGCGGCAATGGAGCGGTATCGTTACCGAAGCCAGCGACGAGGGCCGCGACGAAACGCACTATTACTACCAGCTGACCCTGGAACCGCGCATGGCCCGCCTGCGCGCCATGCGCTGGTCGGACATCTACCTGAAGCGCGACCTGGCCGACCTGATCAAGCAGGTCCTGGGCTATGCAGGGTTGAGCGATCCCTACAGCACCGACAGCGCGCCCTACGACTATCGCGTGTCGGCGACGCAGCTGACGCAGACCCAGACCGATTTCACCTGCCAGTTCGAGGAAACCTGCCTGGATTTCCTGATGCGCAAGCTGGAGCAGTACGGTGTCTATTTCTGGTTCGAGCAAGGCAACGGCCAGGAATCGGTGGTCTTCGCCAACGATGCCTCGCAGCAGCCGCAAGCGGCCGACAATGCGGTCTACTATCCGCGCGGCACCATCGATCCCAGCGCGCGCGAGATCGCCATTACGCGGGTAAAGCGGCGTGTCGGCCTGCCCCCAAGCACGATCGTGCTGCACGATACGCAGGAACACGACAACACCACGATGACGCTGTCCAGCCAGGCCGACGTACCCAGGCCGGGAACGGCGCAGCCGCTGGGCGAAGTGCATAGCGCGTCCGATCATTTCCTTCAGCTGGAAAGCAGCAGCACGGTGGCGGGCAATACACTGGCGATCTGGCGCGCGCAGGAAGCGGCTTGCCAGCGCATGCGTGTCGAAGGCGAAGCCCGCACGCCGGGGCTGCGGGCCGGCCGCTTTTTGGCCGTTTCGGAATACCTGCGCGGCGTCAGCGCCAAGCAGTACTACGTGATAGAGGTCAGCCACGAAGGCGCCCAGACCGTCGAAACGCAACCGCATACGGACCTGGATGCCTACCGCGCGACCTTCGTCGCGCTGCCGCGCACGCTCGATCCCGACGATGACAAATCGGATCCGCTGCAATTCCGGGCGCCTCGCGTCACGCCGGTGCCGCAGGTCACGCGGCTGATCAACGGCTTCGTCGATATCGCCACGCCAGGCTCGCCCAAGCGTTATGCGCAGCCAGACGCGAACGGCTGCTACAAGGTGCGCCTGACCTTCGCGCGGCAGCGCTACAACGGCGACCAGAACTCGGCCTTTCTGCGCATGGCCACGCCTTATGCGGGCGGCGCGTCATCGCAGGGCCTGACGGACGCCGGCATGCATTTCCCGCTGCGCGAAGGCACGGAAGTATTGATCGCCTTCCTGAACGGCGACCCGGACCGGCCCGTCATCGTGTCCGCGCTGCCCAATACCGAGGCGCCCAGCGTGGTCAACGCGCAGAATTCCGCGCATCACAGCATCACCACGCCGGGCGGCAACAAGCTGGTTCTGGCCGACTCCGCGCCCGGCGGCACCGAGGACGAACAAGCGGTCTATCTGTCCAGCCCGGTGGAAGAAAGCTCGCTGAACCTGGGCAAGTCCGACGAGGAAGGCGTGGACGACGGCTGGCACCTGAAGACGGAGCTGCACGGTGAACTGTATTCCGGCCATAGCATGCTGATCGAAGTGCCCGGCCACTACCGCGTGGCGGCCGGCACGGACGATAACGAGTCTCTCGCCAGCTTCCTGGGCTCCGAAGTACAGAATCTGCCTTCGGGCATCAGTATCGGCCAGAGCGGCGGCATCGTCATCGAAAACTTCCTGGGCATGAAGATCGAAAGCGTCGAGGCCATCACCATCGGCAATTTCTTCGGCGCCAAGGCGGAAATGAACGAGGCCCTGGTGTTCGAAACGACGCTGGGCGCCAAGCTGGCTTTCGAAGCCGTGTTCTCCAAGGAAATCAACCTGCTGGAGAAGAACCACGTCCACGACGCGTCCGCCCATACCAACGCCTTTACCTCATGGATAGCCGCCAAGTGGAGCGGCATCCTGGCCGAGAAGGAAGAAAAGGTCGGGCAGATGACGATCACGGCGCTGGAAGGCTACGACCTGCTGACCGCCAGCGCTTTCCTGGGCGGTCCCACCGCATCCATGCGCCTGGGCGTGAGCGGCGTGCAGATGCTGGGCGCATCGATCTTCATGGAAGCCGAAA
>DATJHN010000216.1:0-3253 GCA_035493915.1 Bordetella sp. | reverse complement strand
CAGATAGATGACGGCCACCGCGGACCAGATTTCAACCGCGCGGAAATTGCTGGCCATGATTTCCTGCCCCTGGCGGGTCAGTTCGGCAACGCCGATCACGATGAACAGCGACGAATCCTTCAGGCTGATGATGCACTGGTTACCCAGCGGCGGAATCATGCGCCGCAGCGCGACAGGCCCGATGATGTGCGTCAGTATTTTGTGGAACGGCAGGCCCATGGCCTGGCCTGCTTCCCTCAGGCCCTTGGGCACCGACAGCAGCGCGCCACGCACTATTTCAGCGATGTAGGCGCCTGAATTGATCATGAGCGTGATGACCGCCGCCAGTTCGGCGTCGATGCGCAGACCGCGGGCGATCAGCGGCAAGGCAAAGTAAATGAACATGACCTGCACCACGATGGGAGTGCCGCGGATAACCGCGACATACACCACGGCAATGGTGGCGAGCATTCGGGGCGCATACGCGCGCATGACGCCCGCCAACGCGCCAATCAGGAATCCGCCTAGCAGGCCCCAGAAAGTGATTTTTATCGTCATCACCGTTCCGTCGAGCAGATTGGGCAAGGCGGCCCAAATCACGGACCAATCGAAAGTCACATGTTTCCCCTGTAGATAGGAACCCGCGCCCGGATCGGCATGGCGATCCGGGAAAGCGGCGCGGCCGCGGCGGGTGAAGCGGAAGAGTCAACGTGTCGCCGGAGAGATGCGCGCAATGTGCACACGGCGACCTTGAAAGCGTGGTTTATTCCGGCTTTTTACCGAACCACTTGGTATAGATGGCGTCGTACTGGCCATTGGACTTGAGCGTGGCCAGCGCCTTGTTCACTTCGGCAACCAGTGGGCTGCCCTTGGGGAACGCAATGCCGTAGAAATCGCCGCTCTTGACGCTGCCGACTACCTTGACGCGGCCCTTGCCCGCGGTATTGGCGTAGTACTGGATATTCGGCGTGTCGTGCACGGCGGCATCGACGCGGCCGGTAGCCAATTCCAGATAAGCGTTATCGATATTGGGGAACAACTGGAGCTTGGCTGACGGGACATTCTTTTTCATGTAGTCCACTGTCGCCGTACCGGTTTTGACCGCCACGGTCTTGCCGGCCAGGTCGGCCGCGGTCTTGATACTGGTATTGTCGGCACTGACCAGGACGGACAGGCCGCTTTCGTAATAGGGATCGGAGAAGTCGATAACCTGCTTGCGGTCGTCGCGGATGGTGATGCCCGCCAGCGCGACGTCGATGTTATTGGTCTGCAGGCCGGGAATGATGCCGTTGAAATCCATGGGCTGCAGCTTGTAGTTCAAATTCAGCTGCTTGGCGATGGCGGCCCACAGATCGATGTCGAAGCCGGTGTAGGCGCTGCCCTGCTTGAACTCGAAGGGAACGAAGGCGGTATCCGTCGCGACCACCAACTGCTTGCCGCTTTGTGCCGCGGCGGGAGCGATAGCGGCAAAGGCCACCACTGCCCCGGCCATCAACGCGGCGAATTTCTTATTGAGCATGTTCGACTCTCCTTTATTGAGCTGCGCCCGTGATACGGGCTGCGGGACGTACCACTGATTGGCGGCACGCCGGAGGAATGGATCTTAACGCAGCAGCTTCATCTGTACCCCTTCCTCCGTGATCCGGCACCGTTAAATTTTGCCGAAACCTCCGCCCCCGGGGGTCTCCACGACAAAGATATCCCCTGCCTGCAGCTCGGTGCTGTCCTGCGGGCCCAGCGGTTCGACCCGGCCGTCCGCGCGCTCGACGTAGTTGCGGCCGACTTGCCCCGGCTCGCCGCCCAGCAGGCCGAAAGGCGCATAAACGCGGTTGTTCGACAGGATCGCCGCGGTCATGGGCTCCAGGAAGCGCAACTTGCGGATGCCGCCATCGCCGCCGCGATAGCGTCCCTTGCCGCCGGACCCATGGCGGATTTCGTAGGATTCCAGGCGCACCGGGAAACGCAGCTCCAGGACTTCTGGGTCGGTCAGACGCGAGTTCGTCATATGGGCCTGCACCACCGACTGGCCGTCGAAGCCATGGCTGGTATCGGTCGGCGCGTCGACGCGTTCGGGACCCGCGCCCGTGCCGCCGGAGATGGTTTCGTAGTATTGATAGCGGGCATTGCCGAACGTCAGATTGTTCATGGTGCCCTGGCTGGCGGCCAGTACGCCCAAGGCGCCGTACAACGCATTGACGATGCACATGGACGTCTCGACATTGCCCGCCACCACCGACGCGGGCGGGTTCGGACGCAGCATGGATCCCTGCGGCACGATGATCTCCAGCGGCTTCAGGCCGCCGGCATTCAAGGGGATTTCATCGTCCACCAGCGTGCGGAAGACATACAACACCGCCGCCACCGCGATCGCGCCGGGCGCATTGAAATTGTTGTCCAGCTGCGGCGACGTGCCGGTGAAATCGACAACGGCGCTGCGTGCCGCCTGGTCGACCCGCACGGCAACGCGAATGACCGCGCCGTTGTCCAGCGGATACTCGTAGCTGCCGTCCTTCAGCACCGAAATCACGCGCCGTACGGCCTCTTCCGCGTTGTCCTGCACGTGGCCCATATAGGCGCGCACGACATCCAGGCCAAAGTGGTCGCACATGCGCAGCAGCTCCTGCACGCCTTTTTCATTGGCGGCGATCTGCGCCCGCATGTCGGCGATGTTCTGGTCGGGATTGCGCGCGGGCCATTTGCCCGATCCCAGGATGCCGCGCGCCGCCTGTTCGCGGAATTCGCCGTCGCGCACCAGTTGAAAATTCGTGAAAAGAACACCCTCGTCTTCCACCGTGCGCGAATCGGGCGGCATCGAGCCCGGCGTCGTGCCGCCGATGTCCGCATGGTGGCCGCGCGACCCCACGTAGAACAGGATGTCGCGGCCGGCGCGGTCGAACACAGGGGTGATGATGGTCACGTCGGGCAGATGGGTCCCGCCATGGTAAGGATCGTTGACCACGTAAGCGTCGCCCGGCTTCATCTGGCCGGCGTTGGCGTTCATGACCGTCCGGATGGATTCGCCCATCGAGCCCAGATGCACCGGCATATGCGGAGCGTTGGCGATCAGGTTGCCCCGTTCGTCGAAAATGGCGCACGAAAAATCCAGGCGCTCCTTGATGTTGACCGAATAGGCGGTGTTCTGCAGGCGGTAGCCCATCTGTTCGGCGATGGACATGAACAGATTGTTGAAGACCTCCAGCATGACCGGGTCGGCCTGCGTGCCGACCGCGCGCCGCTGCGGCCGCGCCTGCACGCGGCGCAGGACCAGGTGATC
>DATJHN010000215.1:0-8748 GCA_035493915.1 Bordetella sp. | reverse complement strand
GCCGCGTATGTCGGCCGCCGACAGCGTGTCGCGGTTGAAATAGTGATCGCCTGCCTTCTTGGGTTCGTTGGTGGCCAGCGGGTTCTCCGGATCAATCAGCTGTGGTATTTCCACGCGCCGCTCGACGTCCAGCCCGATTTTCTTCAGTAGTGTTCGTGCGAGCTCCTGACGAGTAGGCATTTCCTGCCGGGCTAGTTCGGATATCGCTTGCGAAATCGCCAGCTCGTTCTTGAATTCGCTGTTCAGGAATGTGTTGATCCGGTCCGCGGTCTGGTCGGGGTCGATCGGCTGCGTGGCGCGTTCCAGCGCGCCGGCGGTTCTGGCCAAGGCAACGAGCAGTCGCGCGCCGGATGCGTCGTTCCCATGCAGGGCGTGATCCACGATCAGTTGTTCGCCCAGTGCCGCCAGTTCTTCCGGCGTGAAGTCCGCCAGTGTCCAACCCAATTGCCTGGCCACGTCGCTGCCCAGTTTTTGCACCAGTTCCTGGCGGCTCAGGGGCGGGCCCGGAATGCCGGCCTGCGCAGCCGCGGCGCCATCGTGGATGGTTGCCTTGCTGGTATTTGTGCGCAAGGACTCGAACGGTATGTTCAACGGAACGCATGCATACCGCCCCGCGTCGGCCTGGCATACCTGGGTACTTCGTTGGCGAGCATGACTCGCCCCGGGCGTCGCCGTGGGGATACCGGGAATAAGCGTGACTGAACCGCCGACTTGCATGCGTAGGGCCTCCGGGCAAGCGTGGCCGCCGGTGAATAAACGGGAATAAGGGGCGGCGGCGCACAGGCACGGTAGTACCCAGGGCCGGATAAGTGTCCGGTCACGCCGCGCGCGGTCCGTGCAGACGCGTCGGGATTGGACTATCCTGCTCCCGGAACGATCGACCGGGGGGAAGCCGTTTCATGAAGTTCGCCGATTTCAAGCAGGGCATGGTGATCCATGCCGGTCCGGTTTCCGTCACGGAAGCCGAGATCCTGGATTTCGCCAGGAAATACGACCCGCAGTGGTTTCACACCGACGTCCAGCGTGCCGCCGAAGGCCGTTGGGGCGGGCTGATCGCCAGCGGCTGGCACACCTGCGCCATGGCCATGCGCATGGCCGTGGATGCGGTTCTGCAGGATTCGGAATCCTTCGGTTCACCCGGCCTGGGAGAGGTCCGGTGGCGCGTGCCCGTACGTCCCGGCGACCAGCTGAGGCTGGAAGCGCGCGTGCAAGCCGTGCGCATTTCTTCGTCGCGCAGCGACCTGGGCATCATCACCTGGGCGTGGGTCGTCTACAACCAGCACAATGAATCAGTGCTGGAACTTGACGCCACCAGCCTGTTCGATTTGAGCGAAGACGGGGCCGCTTGAGTCCGGAAATGGCAACGCCCCTGTGCCCTGCACCGAGCGGGCCGCTCTTGCGGATGGCCAGCGTGGTCGTTTGGCTGTCCGACTTATTCGTTCACCGGATCAAGGCGTGGGGACGCCAGTTGCCGGCATGGACGATGATCATTGTTCTGGGGTCCGGACTTGCCGCGCCGGTCATGGGCGCGCCCACTGCGCCCACTGGACCGGTTGAATCCGCTACATCTGCTATATCGACTGCGCCCACCGCGTCCACTGCGCCCCCACGCGAAAACTACACCTTGCGCCAGGCAGTCACCGCCTGGGACATGCTGTCCAAGGTCGACGTCCTGTGCCCCGACGGCGACCGCGACCGGGAAGCGCGCCGATTCAAGGAACTGGAAGCGGTCGCCAGCCAGCGCCTGAAGCGATCCGCCAAGGTCTTGCTGGAAAGAATGCGGGAAGAGGCCCCTCCCGCCTTGATGACGCCGGAGCAGGCCGTGCGCGTGGTCGCCAATGCCGGCGGTTGCAAGACCGATGCGCTGGCGCAATGGCGTGGCCGCGCGGCTTTCGTCGCCGATACGTCGCGCCAGGTTCTGGCCGGAGAAGCACGCGCCGACAGGCAATGGCCGCGCGACGCGGCCTTGGAACAACCGCTGCGGATTACCGTACTGGGCCAACGGATCGATGCCGTCCATGGCGCCGGCGTCTGGCTGCGCGTGGACAACCGGGGGTCGACGCCGGCCCGTATCGCGCTGCTGGCGCCGCAAACCTTCGTCGGCCTGTGCACGCGCCTGGCGATTACCGGGGTACCCGTGGACCAGGGCTACACGCCGCGGGATTGGCTGACGCTGCCTCCGCGCGGCAATGCGTCGGTGGTAGTGGCGCGCGACCTGTCATGCCCCCGGCAGACGCGGGTCAACGTGGGTGGCGTGGCTGTAATAGATACCGGCAGCGGTCCGCGCTACTGGCGATTCCTGGTGCGCGGCGTAGGGCCGATGCCGGCCGGCGTCCAGCCTTAGCCAATTCACAACGTCGCATTGGCCGGAGGAACACGGTCAAAAAACGTAGCGCAAGCCAGCATTGACGGTCACAGCGCGATCCACCGCGCCACCCGTGGAGTAATCCACATCCACATGCATCTGCAGGTTCTGCTTCAGCTGGGCCGACACGCCTAGGCCACCTATTACCCGGGTTCCGGAGATATCGTTGGTGAATCGGGTACCGTTCAAGGTCGACCGATTGTCATCGATGAATTCGTGCGCCAGCCCCATCTTGATATAAGGCTGGATAAAGCGCCCATCATGCAGATCGAAGCGATGGCCCGCCAGAATGCCAGCCTCTGCCTGCACCGAGCGCTGCGCGCCGTTATCGATGTCGAAATTGTTATCCAGTTTTTCACTCGAGCCGCGTGCGGCGAAGGCGGATAGCTTGCCATATGGTTCCATGAAGCCTTTATCCCACAATGGGATAGTCTTGCCGACTTCGACAGAAGCGCCGATGCCTGGCGTCGTGTAATTACCGCGCGAGGTTCTTCCGTTGCTTCCGACGACACGCAGATCGCTCTGGAAGCTATTGGCCTTGACCACGGAATCGACATACCAACCGTCCGTTCCCATCCATGTCGCGTAGGCGCCCAAGCCGTAGCTATTGATGCGTCCCGAGGAACCCCCACGAGGATCCACCTGCGAATAGCTGTAGGAACCAAAGCCACCGACATACAGGTCTCCCGATTTGACCGGCAAGCGCTTGTCGGCACCTATAAGCATGCCGTACTGGTCCAGGTCGTAGCCGGGCGCGGCCATCTGGTCTATGCGATCGAACGAAGAAAACGGCCGTACCCAAAGTCCGTCTCCGGCGCGATTGTCGCGCAGGTCGCCTTGGCGCTGGCGCAAGGTGCCGAGCTCGTTGTTCCACACGAAAGGCAAGGCACTGGCGGTGTTCAGTGCCGTCACCGCGGCCGGGGACAGCGTATCGGGCGCTGGCGGAGCCGCCGGAGGCGCATCCGGACCGCCACCGCCCGTGCCGCCGGTATCGCCACCGCTATCGTCCCGCACCAGAACCCATTCGTTGCCCTGATGCTCCAGCGTGTAGGTGTAAATGCCGGCGTCGACGCGGCCGTTGCCGGACAGCGAAAACGATGCATTTCCCGAACCGATCTGGGTGACCACGATGTTATTGCGCGGCGACTTGACGCCCTGGTCTTCCCCATACGGATCCAGGACATGCGTGCCCGTGGCATTGCCGCTGATCGTCAGCAGATCGTTGCCGCCGCCGGGGATGAAATCGACGCCCATCGTGAACGTGCCGCCGCTGCCTTGCAACGCTCCAACTTTCAGCGTCTTGAACGGACCTGTGCCGGAGTTCATATCCACCCGGCCGTTGGAAATGTCGAGCGTGCCGACATTGCTTTGCGTGGCATCTCCAACAGTCCAAAGGGCGCCGTTGCTGATGTTCAGGGTGTTGGCGTTTGTCGCGCCGGTGAACGTGGTGTTGCCGTCCAGCGTAACGTTGAGCGTGCTGCCGGCATCGCGTAGCAGCGAGCCTGTTACGTCCGCGTTCGTGACGTTCATATTGGCTTGCGAATTGCCGGTGACATCGACCGCCATGCCACTGGCGCTCGATAACAGCGCGCCATTGCTGATTTGCAGTTCCGCATTGCTGCCACCGGCGACACTCAACGCCGTGCCGCTGGACGAAAGCGCGGAACCGCTGCCGTCAACCGCGATTCGGCCGGTGGCGCCATTAGTCAGTTGAATACCGCCTGTGACTCGGCCACCGTTCGTCAGGCTGACATTCGCGGTGGCATTGTCCGCGCTGATGCCGCCGTTTACCGTTGCGTTCGATTGCGAGGCGGTGACATTCACGCTGGCTTGATCGCTGGCCGCGATATTGCCGTTCAGGCTGGCGTCCTCGGCCAATTCCAGGGTGAGCGACGAGCCCGCGCCGGTAGACGATGCGTTGCCCGCGACGGAGGATCGCAGCAGTCCGGCCGCCAACGTCGCGCCACCGGCGGCCTGTAGATTGCCGGTTACCGTACTGTCTTGAAGCACGGTGGTCAGCGCCGATCCCGCGCCTGTGGCGGTAAATGCGCCGGACGCCGAGGAGTTCTGGAACATTACATTGGACTGTGCTCCGCTATCCACCAGAATCGCCTGGCCGCCTTGGCCGACCAGGCTGGAACCATTGCTGACCAGGATATTCGATGTAGACAAGGGGTCGCTGCCGTTACGCGTGACATGCAGTGCCGCGCCGCTTTGGCCTTCAACCAGGGAGCCGTTGTCGATCTGGATCGCGGGGCCTTGTGCCAGGGAAGTCGCGGAATCCGAACCAATACGCAGTCCGTCGACGGCACCCTGGACGACGGTGCCGTCGCCCAGAAGGATCTGAGCGGGGCCGGCGACGTATACGCCCGCGCCGGCGACGTTGCGATCGTTTCCTTGCGATGGTGCGGCGTTCGGCGCCGTGATGGTCGTACCATGCGTTTGCAGCGTGACGGTGTGGCCGGCGGCCGCGTCCACGGCCCGGACGAGGACGCCCACCCCTCCGGTAAGCGTCCCCCCGGTTACGTCCGCATTGATCAACGAAGTGTCAGGGACACTTTGCGTCATGGCCAGCGCGGCCAGCGTAATGTCCGGGTTGGAGTTGATCGTGGTGTTGGTCAGGTCGATCAGGATCGAGTGCTGCTGGGCCGGATTCGAGTGCAGTTGCGTGGCCAGTATCCCGCCGCTGGCATTCGTTATCGTGCTGTTCGTCATCGTCAGCGCGATCGGGATATGATCCGAAGTCATTTCAGGGGATAGAAACCCCAGCAGAATGGCGTAGTTGGTAACGTCTTGCCGGCTGCGGACAGTCGAATCCGTAATGTTTACGCTTCCGCCGGCTACGGCAATCGCGTTGAGCGCTGCGCCGCCCCGTATGCCCCCATCGACGTCATCACTGATATCGACGAGTCCGTGATCGATATTGACCGTGCCCGATGTTTCGATGCGTCCAACTGTTGCGGTTTGAATGGGCGGCGCTGTATTCGTCGGTTGAGACGTCCCGATCACATCTAGCGTGGAATTCGGTCCGATCAGGGCTGTCGCCAGGATGCCGCCTTGCTCTACCCTTACGTGTCCGATGTCACCGAATGCCCTGAAGGCGGCGAGCGAGCCATTGGTATTTTGCGGATTGATGCTACCCCCCGCCAGGGCATAGCCCCACATTTCCCCACCCGGCCCGATAGTCAAGGTACCGCCATTGCTCAGGGTAGCGTTGCCTATAGTGCCGCCACCATCCACCAATAGCGTCGTGGACGTATTTTTCACTCCCACGTTGCTGCACTCTTTCTGAGTGTCGGTGTACTCCACTTGTCCCGACGTCACGGAAATGTCGATGTTATCCAGACTTGAAACCGAGCCGAGATTGACACAAGGGTTTGCCGCATTCGCCGAGGCCGCATACAAGACACAGCTTGTGGCGGCTCCCAGATAGCTGGCTATTCGGGTCAATTGAAGTCTCTTGGATTTCATGGGCGGCTCTTGCGTTGGAGATGATGGTGGAAGTGCTGTACGTTAAATACGCGCCACGAAATCGAATATCAGAAAAATCTGACGCCGGCCTTCCTTGGCGGATTGCGTGGACTTCCTGCGGGGATGGGTACCAATTCAGCGGCCTTCCTCCCGTGCAGGAATGCACGAAGCCGTATCACCTGAGCAACCATAGTGTGAGAATTGCTGTTGAAGCTTTTGTTTTCCCGAAATTCGTTTTGCTTTTTTGTCTATTCGGCCCCATTTTGCGAAAAACACACACCAGTGGGTATTTCGTCCGTCGGCCGCCACGGTGTTGAGCGAGCGCACGGTTCCGCCCGGCCGAGGTCGGGATTAGTGAGTCGCCAGCGATGGGATAGGCGCTTTACCATTCGTCGATCGTGATCCAACTGCTCGGAGATCGCACGACGGTGCCGGGCGCGCCATCGGAAGTGTTCTTGCCCGCCGGACGGTAAAGAAAATAGAGTTCGCCATATATCTTGATTTTGCCGTACTGGGCAAAGATATCTGGAGAGAACCCCTGCGGATCTCCGTTACTGCCATCGAAACGCACGATGACGTTGGGGGAGGCTTCCTGGATATCATCCTTGGTAAGGAAGTATTCAGGCAAACTTGCGAGGTTCAAGGCGTAATTGAGATCTCCCAGCGAGGCTCCGGTCATATTCAACCGCACCATAATGCCGTCATTGACTCGAGGGGTGATCTTTTTTCCGAGATTGACCCTGAGTGTCAGCGGTTGTCCGCGGAAATTACTATTGAAGTCATACGTGACCGGCATGGGCGCGATCAAATCGGGATCCACCGTCTGGTTTTTCAGGCTATCGCGGTCGACTATGATGGTCAGTGTGTCCGATATCTCCGGATAGCGATTGCTCGTTTGTATCCAATAATAAATAACGACGGTTTGATTTGCCTTGAACATATCACTGTCCGTCGGGACATAAATGGTGGTGGGTCCACCGGCACTGTTCGCAGGCAGGGTCTGGACTTGCAGCGTGATATCCGCAATCAGTTGCAATGCGCCAGGAATGACATGGGCCTTGAAATAAAAATTCGTGTCGGCAGGGGGAGAGGCAGGCATTTGCACCTGAAACGGCACGCCGCCCTGGCCCGCCGCTTCCTTCAATATGGCGTCAGTGATTATGGTCCCCACCAACGAGACAGGCGCCGGCGATTGATCGAGCGTGGATTGATCCAAGTTTTCGTTCGTCATTTTCTATCCTTCAGCTTGTATACGGGAAAAATATCCTGTTCTACCGTTTTGCCGGTCCGATTGAATCGGACTCAGGAGCCGTCCGCCTGCCGATATAAGGCCTTATCGAATCGAACCGTGCTCCGTGCGACCGTCGACCTGCGTGCCATGCGTTTGGCTGCCTGTGCCATCAGTATTTGGCCATCCAGCAGGGTATCGAGTTGCAGCCACGTGCTTGGCGAGCGAAGTGTTTTCCCGCTGCGCGGCACATAGATGAAATAGAGTTCGCCTTCGAACAATCCCATGTTCTGGAATGCCGTGCTGGAGAAACCTTGCGGATCGCCATTCACTCCGTCGAATTTCACCGTTACATCGTCGGCATTCTGCCCACTCAAGTAATTTGGCGCGAATACGAACGGATCGAGTGCCATCGGAATCAATCTGTTCATATTGTTTGCGGCGATTCCGGTCAGATCCAGGTGCACCACGATCATGTCGCCGTCCCGCGCCTTGATCATGCCGCCAAATTCGACCGTTAGGGCCAATGGTTGATTGGACTCGTAATCGGTCTTGTTGTAGTAAACGGTCGATGGAATGGGCGGCATCAACCCTGGGTCCGGCGGCGGGCCGCTTTTTCGGCTGCCGCGATCCACGATTACACGCAATACCTGAGAAGTGGCGTCATTACCGAATACCAGTTGATAATACAAATCCACTTCGCCGTTCTGGTTGAAAATCTCGTGTTCGATCGGCGCATATAGTTTGATGTCCTGCCTGTTCGTGATGAACTGTCCGGTAACCGGCAGATCGCCGCCTGGATCCGGCTGCAGTGGTCCGGGGATAATGTGACCGTAGAGCATGACATAACCGCTACCATCGATAGGCGCATCCTGCGGTCCCTTGACAAGAAAGGGCACACCTCCCAAATTCCGGGCCGCGGTCAGCACGTCGTCGGTGATGATGTACGCCAGGAGTGGAATAGGAGGGGGCGGGCCCAGTAGTGATGGATTCGGATTGAATGGAACTTCATGCCCCAGGCCAAATGGCGTGTCCGTCCCATAAATTAAAAGCTGGGCGGAAATTTGGCCGGCGTCGTTGGCCGCCAGATCACCCTGCTCGACCGCGGCGGCAGTGGTGTATTGGAACGTGGACTGGTCGTCATGCAGGGTCGTTGTCAGTTGACTGCCGGCGAAATACTTGCTGGAAAGCTCGTCGCCTGCAATCCACTTCAATAAGATGTTGCTCGGGTCGACTTGGTATCGGTCGTTCGCGATCATTGCGGTGAACGTCACTTTTCCAGGATCGGTAACCGGTTCCGGTCGCGCGCTGATCGAGATCGTCAAAAGCACGTTTGCCGCCAAATTAAGCGAGCCTTGGCCGCCGGAAATATCGTCGTTCAGCTGCAACGTAATATTGCCGCTGCGGTCAGGAAATGCCGAAAGCGTAATGGTCCCCTGTTGGTCGGTACAGGGGACATCGAAAATCACCGTTCCCGCTGTAATCGAGGTGTCTCGCCAGACCAGTTGGCCCGATATCTGCGCGTTCGCCAGTGGTTGGCCATTTTTTATGTCCAACAACTGCACAACAAGCGGTGTGCTCAAGGCCGGCTTGACCAGTGTCGTGATGTTCGTGCCGCCATTGGTAGAAACGACGGTGAAATTCCGGGGAGGCAGGGCGGCCGGGGCTGTGAAGGACCATGCCG
>DATJHN010000214.1:0-16048 GCA_035493915.1 Bordetella sp. | reverse complement strand
ATCGGCCCTGGTCAGTTCTTCGATGGCCCGTACTGAAATAGACGCACGGACGCGGACATGCGCATGCCAGCCGGGAAAATCGACATGAAAGATGGCCATGCAAAAAAAGCATAACTCAAGAAAATATAAGCATTGGGCAGTCCCCGCCGGAGTCGGTAATCTCGCCCATATATCAAACCGGGCCGTCGCGCGGCGCCAGTAATGCTCGAGCGCGAGAATGCCTGGACCATAGCAAGGGGCGCAGTTCACCATGATGCATCTCTCGGGCTCTTCCATAGCGCGGCCAGGGCACCTTCCCACGCCGCCGAAGCCCTGGCCCGGGGGCCCGAACACCTTCGTCATGCAAGACGCCGTGCAATCGAAGCAGGCGCGCAGACGGTCGCCGCCGCAGCCCACCATGGTTTGCAATGCAAGGTCCTTTTCAGGCAAGGGCATGGCGGAATTGATAGCATGGATACGCGCTGGAACTTGCACGGACAGCCGTAAATGAATCAGCCAGATAATTATGCAAGGGGAACAACCATGGGTATCAAGGCAGGCTTTACGCAACAATCCGGGCATCCAGCCTCACGTACACGGCGAAGCATGCTGAAGGTCGGCGCGGCCATGGCGGGCGTGGCCCTTGGCGCCCCCTTGGCGCGCGCGCAGAGCCGGCCAAGGGTTATCGTGCGTAGCCTTGGCGGCGCCTACGACGCGGCCATGAAGACGGCGCTTCATAAGCCTTTCACTGACGCCACTGGTATCGAGGTGGTCCTGCAGACCGCCAGCGCAGGTCAAGTTCGGGCAATGGTGCAGAGTGGCCGAGGCGGCATCGACGTGATCGACATCGGCCTGCCTAGCATGGTTGCGTTCGAAGCCGACGGCATCTTGGAGCCGCTGGCCTATGACAGCATGACCTACACCAATCCGCACGATATCTACGATGCCGTGCGCAAGCCGAACTACGTGGGCACGCTGTATTTTGCGACGGTCATGGTCTACAACACCCAGGCCTACAGCAAGGACAAGCATCCACGCTCATGGGCTGAATTCTGGGACTTGCAGGCCTGGCCGGGGGCGCGCACGATTGCAAGCCAATCGGCGGGGTCGGTGCCGTTGGAATTTGCCATGTTGGCCGCCGGCAAGCCCATGGACCACATCTATCCCATCGATCTCGACCAGGCCTTCGGCTCCCTGTCCAAGGTCAAACCGGGCGTGGTGAAGTGGTGGGACACGGGCGCCATCTCGGCACAATTGCTCGAACGCAAGGAGGCAGTGCTGGGAGCGATCTGGAACGGCCGTGCCCAGGATCTGATCGATAAGGGCGCGCCCCTGGCGATCGAATGGAACCAGGCTCGCCGCGAAGTACAGGGCATGGGCGTGATAAAAGGAGCCGCCAATGCTGCCAACGCGCAGAAGTTTATCGACTTCGCGCTGCAGCCCAAGGTGCAGGCCGAGCTCACCCGCTATATCGCCTACGGTCCGACCAACAAGGCCGCCCTGGCTTTCGTAAAGCCGGACGACGCCCTCAAGCTGCCAAGCGTACCCGAGCATTACCAGCAGTCATTCGACATGGACTACCCCTGGTGGCAGGCCAATCTGGCCGCCGTCGGCAAGCGCTGGCAATCCTGGGTACTGCAAAGCTGATCGCGAGCGCGGACAAGACAATGCAAAATTCAAATACGATGCCCGCCGCGGCCGCGGCGGATGCAGGCGTCCCCACGCGTATCGGCGCCAGCCTGACGCTGCGTGCCGTGCATAAGCAATACGGCAATGCCAATGCGGTCCACGATGTCGACCTGGACATACAGCCTGGCGAGTTTGTCACACTCCTCGGTTCCAGCGGCTCCGGCAAGACGACCACCCTGATGATGATCGCCGGCTTTACCGACCCTAGCTCGGGTGAGATCCTGATCGACGGCATCGCGGTCAACGGCATGCCGCCGGCCAAGCGCAACCTTGGCGTGGTGTTTCAGAACTACTCGCTGTTTCCTCACCTGACCGTGCGCCAGAATGTGTCCTTTCCCTTGGAAATGCGGGGAGTGGGCAAGGGCGACCGCGAACGTCTCGTCGGCCAGGCGCTGGAGATGGTGCATCTGCCCGACAAGGCCGGCAGCTACCCGCGTCAGCTGTCGGGCGGTCAGCAGCAGCGGGTGGCGCTCGCGCGAGCGCTGGTCTTCAGCCCCCGCGTGCTTCTCATGGACGAGCCGCTGGGTGCTCTGGACAAAAAGCTCCGCGAGCACATGCAGATGGAGATAAAGCGCATCCAGGGGGAGCTTGGCGCCACGGTGGTCTACGTGACGCATGATCAGGAGGAAGCCCTGACCATGTCGGACCGCATTGCTGTAATGCAGGCTGGCCGCATTGTGCAGATCGGCCGGCCCGCGGATCTTTACGACAGGCCGGCAACGCATTGGGTGGCGGATTTCGTGGGCCAATCCAACTTCATCCAGACCAGGGTGGTCAGCGCCGGCGGCCCTGGTTCGGACGTGGTCGTCGCCCTGCCCGGCGGCGGCACCGGCGTCGTGCAAAGCGCCACCGCGTTGTCGTCGGGCGCCGTGGCCACGCTGGTCCTGAGGCCGGAGAAGCTGCGGGTAAGTGAAATCGACCTGACCGGCGCATGTGAAAACCGGTTGACCGGCACGGTCAGCGACATCGTTTATCTCGGCCATGCCACAAGGCGCACCGTGCGCTTGACCGACGGCACGGCGGTACAGATCCAGGAAGCCAACCGCAGCGGTGCCGGCCTGTTCGAAGCCGGCCAACAAGTCGCCGTGCAATGGGCACGCGAGGACGGTTGGCTGCTCGCAGGCGCGCGAGATGCCGCAGGAGCCAGCCAGCCATGAGCGCCGCGGTTCAATCCGATGAAGGGCCACGCGCTCCGGTGAACAGCCGCGTGTGGTTCCTTCTGGCTCCGGCCCTGGTCTTCCTGGCCGTTTTCTTCCTTTACCCCTTGCTGGGCATGCTCGGACACAGCTTCGAGGGCCCGCAACACACCCTGGGTCTTGCCAACTACGGCAGGCTGCTGGCCGAGTCCGTCTGGTGGCAAGTTCTGAAGATAACCTTCGAGATCGGCCTGTTGACTACGCTGTTCACCCTGCTGCTGGGCTATCCGCTGGCTTACCTGCTGTCGGCGCTGCGGCCGCGGACCGCGGGCCTTTTGATGATTCTCGTGGTCGTACCTTATTTCACCAGCATCCTGGTGCGGACGTACGCGTGGATGGTTTTGCTCGGCACCGACGGCATCGTCAACCGCCTGCTGACGGGGCTCGGACTCATAGAGCACCCCCTGCCGCTGATGTACAACCGCTTCGCCGTGATCGTGGGCATGACCTATGTGCTGTTGCCCTACATGGTGCTGGCGCTCTATAGCGTCATGCGCGGCATCGACAGCGGCCTGCTGCGGGCGGCCCATAGCCTGGGCGCCACGCGGCGGTCGGCATTTGTGCGGGTGTTCCTGCCCCTGAGCCTGCCCGGCGTCGCGGCGGGCACGCTGATCGTCTTCATCATGAGCCTGGGATTCTTCATCACGCCCGCCCTGATGGGTGGCGACCGCGACGCCATGATATCCATGATCATCCAGCAGCAGGTGGAGACCTATTTCGATTGGCCTTTCGCCTCGACCCTGGCAGTCGTACTTCTGGTCCTGACCCTGGCGGCTTTCTTCGCTTATGACCGGCTCGTGGGCATGGAGCAACTCTTCAGGGCGAAACAATGATGAAAGAACGCATGCCCGGCTGGTTCATCCGCATTGCGGGAGCGCTGGTCCTGGCCTTCCTGATCCTGCCCATTCTGATCATCTTCCCGTTGGCGGCCAATCCCGCCGAGTATCTGTCCTTCCCACCCACGGGAATTTCATGGCGCTGGTTCGATGCAGTGCTGTCCGATCCCGGCTGGCTTGCTTCCCTGCGCCTTAGCCTGGTTGTCGCACTGGTGTCCACGCTATGCGCCGTGCTGCTGGCGCTGGCCGTCGCCCTGGCGCTGGTGCGCAACGATTTCCGCGGCAAGCGCCTGGTGTATGCGCTGATATTGATGCCGATGATCGTGCCGCACATCATTACCTCTATCGCCGTGTATTTTTTCTTCTCCGCGGTGCATATTCCCGCGCTGGCGGGCATGATAATCGGCCATGTCGCACTGGCGATCCCGGTTGCAACCATCATCGTGTCGGCCACGCTGCAGGCCTTCGATATCCGCCTGGAACAAGCCGCTCTAAGCTTGGGGGCCAGCCGCCTGACGGCCTTGCGCCGTATTACCTTGCCCTTGATCGCGCCCGGCATCGCCGCCGCCGCGATCTTCGCTTTCCTCAGTTCCTTCGATGAATTGCTGGTGGCGCTGTTTCTCTCTTCGCCGGAACAGCAGACATTGCCGGTACGCATCTGGAACGCGGTGCAATTCCAACTCGATCCGACCATTGCCGCGGTCAGCGCGCTGCTGATCCTCTTTTCCGCCGCCGCATTGGCATTCGGCAATTTCCTCCAGCGCAAGGAGCAAGCATGACCCCCGATATTCCGTCGTTCGACCGTGCCGAATTCGAAGGCCGCGTCGCGCGCCTGCGTGCCGAGATGCGCGCGCGCGGCGCCGAGGTGATGCTATTGGACGACATCGAAATCCTGGCCTACTTCACCGGCTACGAACGGTCCATCAGCTATTACCGCGCCTGCCTGGTACCGCTGGAAGGCGAACCGCTTATGGTGCTGCGCAGCCTGGACACGGCACCTTTCCTGGAAACCGCCTGGTTCGAGCAGCACGTGGGTTATGCCGACGCGCAAGACGCCGTCGCTTTTTTGACCGATGAAATCCGCGCGCGCTGGGGTGCCGCGCCGCGCATAGGCGTGGACTTCGGCAGCCATGGCATGACCGTGGACGTGTTCCAGCGCCTGCAGGCTGCCCTGCCCGATGCCGCTTTCGTGGCCATGACCGGTGTGCCCTGGGAACTGCGGCTGATCAAGTCCCCGGCAGAGGTGCGCCATATCGAGCGCGCCAGCGGCATCGCCGACCAGACCTTGGCGGAAATGGCCGCTCGGGCGCGCATGGGCATGAGCGGACGCGACCTGGCGGCCTACGCCGCGGGCCGCTATATCGAACTGGGCGCCCTGCCCGGCCATGTCGGTCCGATTACCTATGGCAAGGATTGGGGCTTTCTGCACGGCCACTTGCACGACACTCCGATGAAGTCCGGTGACGTACTGCATATCGAACTGGTGCCGCGCTTTCGCGGCTATAGCGCTCGCCTGATGCGCAGCGTCGTCATGGGCCAACCCACGGCGCAGCAATACGACACCGTGCGGCAACTGGCCGCGCTTCAGGATGCGCAGATCGCCGCCATGGTGCCGGGTGCCTCGGCTCGCACCGTGGACGCCTTGCTGCGCGACGGCGTGCTGCGGGCGGGCCTGCGCGAGAGCTATGAGAACATCACCGGCTATACGTTGGGCTACTACTCCCAGCAGCCGGTCAGGTCCAGCGACTTTACGCGCGTCTTCGGCCCCCATGCCGACTGGACGCTCGAGGCCGGCATGGTCTTTCATATGTACACCTCGGCTCGCGGCCTCGCGTTAAGTGAAACCGTTCTGGTGGACCGTGACGGCCCGCGCCGCCTGACCCAACTTCCGCGCAAGCTCTACAGCGCCGGCGAATAGGAGCCTGGACATGGATACGAACGGTCTGCTTGCCGCCCTCGACGAGAAGGCAAGCCTGGAATTCCTGGCCCAAATGCTCAGGCACAAGAGCTATAGCGCGACGCCAGGAGAACGCGAGCTGGCCGAATGGATGGTGGACCGGATGCACGCTATCGGGCTGGACGCCGAGTTGACGCCCGTGCCGGGTGGCCGGGTGAATGCCATCGGCCGTTGGCGTGGCGACGGTGCGGCGGGCTCAGGCAAAAGCCTGCTGTTCAATGGGCACCTGGACACCAATCCGGTTTCGGAGGGCTGGACAGTCGATCCCTGGGGAGGACTTTACGACGACGAATTCATCTACGGTATCGGCGTGTCGAACATGAAGGCCGGCGACGCGGCCTATTACTGCGCGGTGAAGACCCTGATCGACCAAGGAGTGCGCCTGTCCGGCGATGTCGTGCTCACTTATGTCGTCGGCGAATTGCAGGGCGGAATAGGCACGGTTGCCGCGATCGAACAGGGAGTAAAGGCCGACTATTTCGTCAATGCCGAGCCCACCGACGTGAAAGCCTTGACCATGCACGCCGGCTCTTTCGTTTTCGTCATCGAGATCACCGGCAACACGCGGCATCTTTCGAAGCGCGAAGAAGCGGCCGACGCGATCATGGCCGGCTGCTGGCTGGTGCCGCGCATCAACGTCATGACATTTTCCGGCGCGGCGAGCGCGCGCCACGCGTCGATCAACCGCGCGCATGTCGGTGTGATGAGAGGCGGACTCGGGCGGGAAATGCTGGAATGGCGGGCGCCCCAGGTGGCTGATTTCGTGCGTATCCAAGGATCGGCGCGCTATGCGCCCGGACAGAGCGAAGACGGCGTCATGGCGGATCTTCGCGCGCTGCTCGATGAAATGGAAAACGCCCTGCCTGGTATCCGCGCCAGCGTGAAGATCAACCGAAACGATGACCGGCCGACCATGCTGCCGTTCGAAGTGGCGTTGGACAATCGCATCGTGCGCAGCGTCAACGAAGCATACCGTCAGGTGCGCGGGGCAGAACAGCCGACCGGAGCGCTTCCGCCATCGGCTTTTTTTGGCACTGACGCCGCGCACTTCTACCAGCGCCTGGGAATGCCGGGGGTGGTTTGCGGACCTGGCGGGAAGTACAACACCATGCCCGATGAACGGGTTGACGTTGGTGATTACCTGGATGCAATCCGGGTGTACATGCTGACCATCCTGGCGATTTGCAGCTGAAAGGACTGCTCGTAGTCGCTTTTCGGAAAGGTTGTCCAGGATCCGGTGCCGGGGCGGAAACCCTTGGTGCACGTCGTAGAAGCGCCCCCATTGCACGTACCAGGAAGGCAGACTATGATTCAACTATCATTGAATTATTGAATTATTTCTTCATGACTGAAGATCAGGCCGTTTCCTCGCTCGCTGCGCTGGCTCACGCCCAGCGCCTGCGCGTCTTTCGTTCTTTGGTCGTCGCGGGCTTCGACGGATTGACGCCCAGCGTCATGGCCGACCAGTTGGGTGTAGCTCGCAGCGCTTTGTCCTTCCACTTGAAGGAACTCGCGCATGCCGGCTTGGTGACGGTCGAACAACAAGGCCGCAACCTTATTTATCGCGCCGACTTCGCAGGCATGAATAGCCTGATGGGCTATCTGACCGAGAACTGCTGCCAAGGTGGGACTTGCGAGGTGGGCAACCCCGCGACCAGTACATCTCACGAGTCCTGCTGCTGAGGCTTTCATGTCCACACAAATCTACAACGTGCTCTTCATCTGCACGGGAAATTCCGCGCGCTCGATCCTGGCCGAAGGCCTGCTCAATGGCTTGGGAAAAGGACGCTTCAAAGCCTATTCGGCGGGCAGCCTGCCCAAGGGAGAAGTGCACCCGTTGGCGCTGGCAACCTTGGAACGCACAGGTCTACCCACCGGTGGCTATCGCAGCAAGAGTTGGGATGAATTCGTGCGGCCTGATGCGCCACAATTCGATTTCATCTTCACCGTATGCGACAACGCCGCAGGTGAAGTCTGCCCTATTTGGCCTGGCAAACCTATGTCTGCACACTGGGGGGTTCCTGATCCTGCCGCGGCTGAGGGTGGCGATGAAGTCAAGCGCAAAGCCTTCCATGACGCCGCCGTCACGCTCAAGCGCCGTATCGAACTTTTCCTGTCCTTGCCGATGGCGCGACTGGATGCCATGTCCCTGCAGCGCGAACTGCACGGCATTGGCAAGGCGTGACGAGAGAGAACGATGCCCGCGCAAACCGCTACTCTTGCCCGCCAGCCTTTGACTATGAGCGTCTTCGAACGCTACCTCACAGTATGGGTGTTCCTGTGCATTGTCGTCGGCGTCGCCTTTGGGCAACTGGCACCGCGTCTGTCCCAGGCCGTGGGCCGACTCGAATTTGCCCAAGTCAACCTGCCGGTGGGACTGCTGATCTGGCTCATGATCATCCCCATGCTGATGAAGGTGGACTTTGACGCGATGGGGCAG
Source organism: Bordetella sp. (assembly GCA_035493915.1). Taxonomy (GTDB): domain Bacteria; phylum Pseudomonadota; class Gammaproteobacteria; order Burkholderiales; family Burkholderiaceae_B; genus Bordetella_C. Next base: position 7,951 of record DATJHN010000214.1, on the reverse strand, counting down.
GTTCGCCAACATTGGCGAGGCATCGGAGTCACGCTGTTCGTCAACTGGGCAGTCAAGCCCTTCTCCATGGCGTTTCTCGGCTGGCTATTCATTCGGCAGGTGTTCGCGCCTTGGCTGCCTGCTGATCAGCTTGATAGCTACATCGCAGGGTTGATTCTGCTGGCTGCCGCACCATGCACAGCTATGGTGTTCGTATGGAGCCGCCTGACAGGTGGCGACCCATTGTTCACCCTGTCACAGGTGGCCTTGAACGACACCATCATGGTGTTCGCCTTCGCACCCATCGTAGGGCTGCTGCTCGGTCTGTCATCCATCACCGTGCCTTGGGATACATTGCTGACGTCGGTGGCGCTCTATATCGTTGTTCCTGTCCTCATCGCGCAAGCATGGCGGCGGACACTGCTGCGCCGTGGTCAACCCGCCCTTGATGCCGCCCTTAACAAGCTAGGCCCGCTCTCCATTGGTGCGCTGCTGCTTACGCTGGTGCTGCTGTTTGCCTTGCAAGGGCAGGCGATTCTGAAGCAGCCCCTCGTCATCGCCATGCTGGCCGTTCCCATCCTGGTCCAAGTATTCTTTAATTCCACACTGGCCTATTGGCTTAACCGGCGAGCTGGAGAAAAGCACAACGTGGCATGCCCATCGGCATTGATCGGCGCGTCGAATTTCTTCGAGTTGGCTGTTGCGGCTGCCATCAGCCTGTTTGGCTTTCAGTCCGGTGCTGCACTGGCGACCGTGGTCGGGGTTCTCATCGAAGTACCCGTCATGTTGTTGGTCGTTCGTGTCGTCAACCGTACCCGTGGCTGGTACGAGCGCGCCTGATTTTCCGATCTCCCTACATCCGAGCCACATCCATACGCAACATCACTATCTTTTTTCGCTACGTGTGAACCAACGGTCTATCTGATTGCCATGCGTTTATCCAACCGAACCAGTGTTGTTGCAGCTCTTGGGACGACGCAAACCCTTGCCTGGGCGTCTTCTTATTATTTGCCGGCAGTGCTGAGCGCACCCATGGCTCGGGATCTGAGCATCACGGTGCCAACGGTCTTTGCCGCGTTTTCCTTTGCCCTGCTGATTTCAGCGCTGCTCGGCCCGTACTCTGGTCGCGCCATTGACCGTTGGGGCGGGCGCCCCGTGCTGATAGCCACCAATCTGATTTTCGCCTTGGGCCTGGCGTGGTTGGGCAGCGTGCATTCCGCTGCGGGGCTTTTTGCTGCCTGGTCGGTCATCGGGATCGGAATGGGCAGTGGCCTCTATGAGGCTGCATTTTCCTCTCTGGTGCGCTTATACGGTCACGAGTCGCGGGGAGCCATTTCCGGCATCACCCTTATCGCGGGCTTCGCGAGCACGGTTGGATGGCCGCTAACAAGCTACTTGCAAGTGGAGTTCGGTTGGCGCGAGGCCTGTTATGTTTGGGCAAGCTTGCATCTGGTGCTGGCCCTGCCACTTAACTATCTTTTGCCTTCGCCATCCGCTGCCCTCGATCACGTGTCGCAGCGGAATCCAGCGAATGCCTCCACGGACACGAGGACCACTTGGGCATCCATTGCCCTGGCCGTCGTCTTTGCCATTACCTGGTTCATCAGTACGGCGCTTGCGGCGCATCTGCCACGCCTTCTCATGGCAGGGGGAGCAACGTTCGCCGTTGCGGTGGCGGCGGGAGCCCTGATGGGACCCGCCCAGGTGGGCGCTCGCATTTTGGAGTTTGGGCTATTGCGCCGGGTGCATCCGCTGCTGTCAGCCCGCCTGGCTACCCTGGCCCACCCTATCGGCGCTTTGCTACTCCTGCTTTTCGGGGCACCGCTTGCGTCGATCTTTGTCGTCCTGCATGGCGCTGGCAATGGCATTCTGACGATTGCCAAAGGCACGCTGCCGCTGGTGCTTTTCGGTCCGCAGGGGTATGGAGCACGCCAAGGCATGCTGATGGTGCCCGCGCGGGTCGCGCAAGCGTTGGCACCATGGCTTTTCGGCCTGTGCCTGGATCGATGGGGAGACCGGGCGTTGTGGGTTTCCACGGGACTTAGCGCTATCGGCTTTATTGCGCTGCTTTCCCTCCGTCCGCGCAAGCCAGAGGGCAACCCCGCAGTAGTCGCCTCGGGCTCCTGAACCGATTCTCCGTTAATCCGCAGCGGGAAAATCGAGCGTGGTGTCGTTGATCCGATTGAACAGATTGGTGAACGCGATACTGGCCACAGCCATCGTGGCATCCACGATCTGGGCATCGGTGACGCCGGCCTGCCTGACTGCCGCCACCACGTCGGCAGCAACTGTGCCGCTGGTCGTCAGCAGATGCAGCGTGAACTTGGCCAGGGCGTCATTGCGGGTATCGCCCGACGGTTGGCTTTGACGCAATGCCAGCATGGCTTCGCGGGTCAGGCCTATCTTCTTTCCCATCAGCGTATGCGCGGCCAGGCAGTAGTCGCAGCCGGTGGTGTGGCTGACGACCAATTTGACGACCTCGATATCCTGTGCGCTCAAGCTGCTCTTCTTGAGCGAGGCTTCCAAATTCAGAACGGCTTCCAGCGCAACCGGGCTATTGCCGCCGATCCCAATATACGAATTGGGAACTTTGCCGATCGAACCTTTGACTGCGGCAAACAATTCCGCCGCGCGGCCCGTGGCTTCGGACAATGCGATGGTGTGAAGACGAGACATGATTGCGTCCTTTGCGTAATACGTCAGTTAAGAGAAATCCGTGAATGTTCTGTCGTCGGGATTGCTTCCGCTCATGCACCCGTTATTTCGATTGCAGGCCGGCGTAGACCATCTTGGTGAATTGATCGCCGTTGAACACGAAATTGCCCCATTTGGCATCGAAGGCGGCAGTCGGTTTGGCGGCGATGATTTCGTCAAGCGATTTGCCTTGCTGCTTTAAGGCCGCCACGTTGTTGCGCACCGTGACCAGCATGTCGCGGAATTCGATCAGTTCAGTGCGTGTACCCACTGCTCCATGGCCAGGCACAACAATGGTGTGGTCAGTGGTGCGCTCGACAGCCTTGTTGGCCCATTTGATTGCGCCGTCGATGCTGCCGCCGTCCTCGTTATCGATATATGGGTAGATGCCATTCCAGAAGGTATCGCCCAAGGCCAATACATCCGCTTTCTCGAAATAAACCCACAGATCACCGTCGGTATGGCCACCACCGAAGTTTTCCACTTCGATATTGGTTCCGGCGAAATTGAAAGTCTTCTCGTGATCGATCACAAGCGTCGGGCGTGCCCCCGCCGGCACCGGATAGAACGTCCAGTTCCATGCATCGACGTGTGTGGTTTCAGTCAAGTGCTTTAGCGTGTTCTCATGCGCGACGATGGTGGCACCAGCCGCATGCATCCATTCGTCGCCATCGGTGTGATCCCAGTGCCAGTGCGTGTTGATCACATATTTCAGCGGCGAGGGGCCGATCTTGTTGAGTGCTGCTTGCAGTTTTCCCTGCGACTTGCTGATGCCAGCATCAACAAGGAACTTGCCGTCCGTTCCGGATAAGACTGTGATATTGCCCCCGGAACCCATCAGCACGGTGATATTTCCCCGCAGGGATTCCACGACGAGATCCGAGTCGGCACGGCGCAAATATCGGGAGCCGGCCCCGGTATGAAAATAGTCATCCGGCCTGGCCTCCTGGCTTACCGATGGTTGGCCAACAGAATCAGCCAACGCCGCCGTGGAAACCAGCGAAGAACTGGCGGCAACGAAAAGCGACACGAATACCAGCTTGGACCATGCGGATGTCCTGGCAGGCCTGCCGGGCTTGGCGCTTACTCCCATTTTCATATCTCCTTGCCGAGCGAATAAGTTGCCGGCCGATGTGATGATTATGGGGATGACACCTGAACTTCGATATCAAAGCATGGCGGTGATTCGTGCCAACCTGAAGTGATTTCATGCCAGCGAAAGGCACGCGGCCAAGCTCTTGCACCTCTATGAAGATATGCTTCTCGGCAACGATTCCTATCGTTGAACCAGGCCGTGCATTCCGTTCCTTGTGACACGCGGCTGGATACTCTGAAGACGCGGATGACGGGCCAGAAGTCACATGGAAATGTTCGCGGATCGTGTTATATGTGTTTGATCCGAGACTGGCCCGCACAGCTTCCTGATAGTCCCATGCGCAACGTTGCCATACTTGTTTTCCCCGGTGTTCAAGCACTCGACGTGTTTGGCCCCACCGACGTGTTTTCGGAAGCGAACCGTTTTCTTCGGCCCAGTTCCCACTACCAGCTTGAACTGATTTCGACAGAACGGGATGTCTTGCGGTGTGCCAGTGGCCTTCGGATTCATGCGGACCGCTACTTTGGCGAAGTTTCCGAAAGCCATGATCTGCTGCTCGTCGCCGGTGGGCCTTCGCTGGTGCATGAAGCACTTGGAGACGACGTTCATACCTGGCTTCGGGCGGCGTGCCGGCGGGCGCGGCGCTTCGGCTCCATCTGCAACGGCGCATTGACCCTGGCGCGGGCCGGCTTGTTGGACCGCCGCTTTGTCACCACGCACTGGAACGACGCAGCTGCTCTGGCGGAACTCTGCCCCACGGCAAACGTGGAATTTGACCGCATCTTCATCCAGGATGGAAACCTCTTCACCTCGGCGGGGGTAACCGCCGGCATAGACCTTTCCTTGTACTTACTTGCCCAAGACCACGGTCCGGAAGTCGCTCTGAATGTGGCCAAGCGGCTTGTCGTTTTTCTCCAGCGGGCTGGCGGCCAGTCCCAGTTCAGCCCCTATCTGACACCGTACGCGGAAGCCTCATCTCCCATCGCTCAAGTCCAGCAATATGTGCTTGGGCATCTTGGCGATGACTTGAGTATCGAGGTCTTGGCCGCCGTGGCAAACATGAGTAAGCGCAATTTTTCACGAATATTCGTGCGCGATACCCACGTAACACCGGCGGAGTTTGTGGAGAGGGCGCGGGTGGATGCCGCCAGGGTAATGCTGGAAAACAGCCCTGAACCACTCAAGACGATTGCCTGGCGCTGCGGCCTTGGAAATGCGGATCACTTTCGCATCACCTTCAAGCGGCGAATCGGGATAACTCCACAACAATATCGCCAGCACTTCGGAGGTTTCGCTCCGGCTCCCATCCCCGCGGAAGCGGAATAGATTCGAGCGTGACCCTGACCCCCACATTAGTCCGTGGGGATTCAGGACGGTCACTGCCCGCTTTGCCGATACTTTAGAACGCGATATTCAGTGCGCCCATTACGCCCTGGTCCGTGGCACCCGAGGCAAACTGCCCGTTGTACGAAATGCTGATGGTCGCGTTGCGCGTGATGTGAACGCCAAGTCCAAGGTCGACCACTGCCTGGTTCCGGGCGATGGGTACGCCCGAGATGTCGAACGAGGAACCGCCGGAGAAGGACTCCGACGCAGTCGGCTTCACGTCACCAACCGCGTAGCGCCAGCCGACCGTACCTTTGGCAAGCACTTCCGTGCCGTTGAACGTGAACATCGTCTTCCCGCGCAGACCCAGCGTGCTGAAGCCGGTGTCCATGTTCTGGCTGTCAACGTGCAGCGCATCGGCTCCGCCGCTTTCGTCAAAACTCTCGGCATGCTGGTTCACGTAGGCAAGGTTGGCGAACGGTTCGATTGAAGCGTGGCCCATATCGATGCGATAGCCGAGTTCGCCAAATATCTGGGCGGTTCCCGCGTTGTAATTCGAGCTCAGGTGGTCCGAGAACCCAGGCACAGCCATGCTCCGGTCGCCGCTGATATCGTGCCAGGTGTAGGTCGCGCCAGTGCGGAAACCCAACGCGCCCCATTGCGTCCCGCCGTACAAGCCTAGATGGTAGTCGTCGCTCTCGGCCGATGCGTTGTGGCCGCTCACGTCATACGTGCCATGGCTGTAGCCCGCCAGCACACCGGCACGCCAGTTATTGAAGACGGGCATGTCCGCACCGATAAAGAAGCCGCCCACGGAAGTATTCAATCGGCTGGCGTTACCGTCGCTATCGATATGCCCCCAGTTGCCATAGAACCGCGCCCAGCCCGTGGGATGCCCGGTTGATGTTCCGCAGCTTGTGGTGGTACCCAGCCCGCCGGACAGGTTCGTCCCATTATCGGTGGCGCCATTGGCGGGACAGGTGAAGGTATCCGTAAGCCTGTCGCTTACGGCATCACGCGTGAAATGGCTGCTTTGCAGCATCGCGCTTTGCACCGAGGCATAGACCTCGCCCGACAGCTGATCGAGCGCCATGCGGGCGTCGTCGTTCGTCTGCTGATTGAGTACCGGAGCGGCCGCCGCGCTGCCGGCACCGGTCGACGCCAAGCCTTCCGCGGTGGCCGCTTCATTGCCCGTCGTCGCGATATCCGTGATGGACTTCGTTTGCTTTACTTCCAGATAGGAGTTGTTGGCGTCGGAGACAGGAGCCAGGCCGTAGAACGCGGTAAGGGTACTGTCGCCCGTGACGTCAAAGCTTCCGGTGACGCCGTTCGTCGCGGTCAGGACGGTGTACTTGGTGCCCACGACATACGGTGCCGCGCTGGTCTTGGTGACATTGACAATCGCGCCGTCCTGAATGGTGGCCGTGCCCGTCACGGCGATGCGGTCCGATGCGGAGGATGTCGGATCCACCTCGACTTGGTAGATACCGCCCTTTTCCTGGGTATAGGCACCATTGACGTTCAGCGTGCCGATGCTGTTTCCAGGTGAAATGATCCCGCCCGCATGCACGGTTGTGGCTCCCACCGTACCGGTGCCGCGTACCGTTCCGCCCGTGTTGATAGCGATGGCGGAATTGGTGGCCGAGCCATTGACCTGCAGCGTGCCGCTGTTGTTGATCGCGAAGGACGAATTGGTCAGCGAGATCGCGCTATCGAGAGCCAGCGTGCCTTGCTGCACGGTCCACGGAGTGGCCTCGGTCGATGCGCCGGTAAGCGTCCACGTGCTGGAGCCCGTCTTCTGGAAGTTGCCAAAGCCTCGATACTGCGCACTCGCGCCGATAGCCCCTACGTCGAAGCTTGAATCGGTGGTTCCCCCCAGCTTCAGGGTATCTGCCGAGCTGAAGGCGACCACGTTGCCATTGATGATGGAGCCGGCCTGGATTTCCAATGAATTTACGCCGCCGACGAATTGAACCGCGTTGGTGATCCCGGCCGAGGCGACCCAATTTTTTCCTCCTGTAATCGTGCCCGCATTGATCACTGTGGCATTCTCTCCGACGACCCCGGCGCCACCGAGCGGCTTGGGATAGGCGGCGTTGAGTTGAGTGAACTGAGACGTGGCGCCGCCCGTGATCATGCCGCCGGATGTGTTGACGAGCGTCCCGCCATTCGATACCCAGGCACCCTCACCGCCGAAGCCAGCCTGGCCCGACGTCCCGGCACCTGAACCCGTGGCGCGCCCTCCATTTCCACCGGTCAATGTTCCCGAGTTGGTCACCGTTCCAGGGCCGCTCAGGATGACCGCGACACCGCCGCCACCACCACCACCGACAGAACCAGAGCCCGAACCGCCTGCGCCGCCAACGATTGTGGCTCCCTGCTGGATGGTCACATCAGCGGACGAAAACAAGCCCGCGCCGCCACCACCACCACCTCCGGCACCCGTGTCGCCGACCAGTGAGCCGATACCGTTGCCCCCGGCCCCGCCCTTTACCGTCGCACCGCTTTCCACGATCAGGTCGACTCCCGTGGTGACACCGACACCACCGCCGCCGCCGCCGGCGGAATTGTCCGCCGCGGTGCTCCCTAGGAGACCGATGGAACCGGCACCACCCGTGATCGATTGGTCGACGACTGAAATGCCCTGCGCGCCAGCGGTCCCCGTGCTGCCTGGGGCAACCACGGTGGGATTATTGGTGGCACTCACGCTCATGCCACCGCTGCCGCCAAAACCTGTTGCAAGATTGGTCGCCCCGCCACCGCCGCCTTTTCGCACAGTGCCGGTAAAAGGTCCAGCCCCTCCATCAGGAGAGGCGCCATTCACGCCGGCCGCGCCTCCGCCCAAGGCGTCCGCGG
>DATJHN010000213.1:0-12002 GCA_035493915.1 Bordetella sp. | reverse complement strand
CTGCTTGGCCAGCGACACATTGGGCGCGCCGCCCGCCGTGGAGCTGATCAGCGCATCGGGCTTGGCGGCGCGGATCTTGGAGATGACCGCCGTCCAGTCGCTGCCGTCCATGGGCAGGTACTCCTCGCCCACGACCTTGCCGCCCTTCTGCTCGATGTACTTGCGGGTAAAGGCCAGCATGCCGCGACCGAAGGCATAGTCGCTGCCGACCAGGAAAAAGGTCTTGGCCTTCTCGTGTGCCGTGAAGTAATCCACGACAGGCGCCACCTGCTGCTCAGGCACCCAGCCGTTGACATACAGCCACCTGCTGCACGAACGGCCTTCGTAGAACGAGGTGTAGATGTAAGGCGTCTTGCCGCGCGCCACCACGGGCAGGCCGGCGTTGCGCGCCGCGCTGGTCTCCATGCCGATGACGGCATCGACCTTTTTCTGGAAGACCAGGGTATCGAATGCCTTTTGCGCCCCGACCGCTCCGGAACCGTCATCGGCGATTTCAAGTTGCACCTGGCGACCCAGGATGCCGCCGGCCGCGTTGATCTCGTCGACGGCCAGTTGCGAAGACTGCACGGCCGCCGGCGCGACCACGCTGTTGGCGCCGGACAGGCCGACGGCCACGCCGATGCGGATGGGGTCCGCGGCATGCGCGGGAGCGGCAAGCAGGCCGGCGGACGCCAGCACGGTAGAGACAAGGAAAGCAGCAGTGGTTTTCATCGTCGATCCTGTTTGAAAGTAAGGTCGGACTGCCGTGCGGCGCCAATCGCGCGGTATCGCACGGAATGGATATGCGCGCGGACCGCGCTAACCTGCCCGGACCGGCCCAGGCCCCGGCACGAGTTGGTAAAGATCGTCGCGCCGGTCGCGCAACACGACGTTGTAGGGGTTCAGATGGCGGGCGCCACGGGAATGTTTGATGTTGATCGCGGCATAGACGGTCTCTTCCTGATCCGGGCTGGCCGGCCCCGCCAGCGGCCAGCCCTGTGATCCCACCACCAGGCTCTGGCCCAAAAACGGCTGCCCGCGTTCCACGCCGACACGATCGGCGCAAACAATATTCAGGCCGTTGCTGTGCGCACTGGCCATCGCCAGGGTATGGGCCATGGTCGGATGACGCGAATCCTGGCCTGGCATCGGCACCCAATTGGTCGGCATGCAGACGATATCCACGCCCTGCGCGGCCAACAGTCGATAGACTTCGGGAAACCAGCCGTCGTAGCAGATCGCCACGCCCAGCCGGCCATGCTCCGTGTCGAACACCGGCAGCCCCAGGTCGCCTGGTTCGAAGAACAAATTCTCCTCACCCCACAAATGCAGCTTGCGGTAGGTACCCATATGGCCGCGCGGGCCGATGACCGCTGCCGCGTTGTACAGGCGGTCGCCGGCGCGCTCGGTAATGCCGGCGACGATATATAGATTCAGCCGCGCGGCGGCGGCGATCCACGCCTGCGCGGTCGGCCCATCGGGCACGGCCTCGGCCACGGCGAAGGCTTCGGACCTGCTATCGAAGACGTAACCCGTATTGCACAGCTCGGGCAGCACGACAACGGCGGCGCCCTGGGCCGCGGCCTGTTCTATCAGCGCCAGCGAGCGCGCGACATTGTCGGCCTTCTGGCCGATCCGGCAGTCCATCTGCACGGCAGCCACGATAGTGTCCGGAAACACGCGTTCGCCCATGGAATCGGAAGACGACATGGAAACTCCAAAACAAAAAGCCCTCGACCACGCCTGGGGCGCGATTCGAGGGCTTTCATAGCCGATGTTTGCACAGCAATCCTGCTGCGGTCGACTCGCGACAATGTTGTCACGAGCGTGCGACAAATTATCCGGACTGCCCCGGTTCCATGTCAATGCAACGACGATTGGTGGATACCCTAGGGCGCCCGGCCCGACAAAGCTGCCATGGGATGGGCATGGGCAATCGTCCGCCCATGCGGATGGCTACATGCGCAACCGGGTCTCCACGTATAACGTGCGCCCTGGATAAGGGTGATACACGAAATACCGTTCGTCGAACAGATTGTCCACGCCCACGCTGACTTCGCTGTAGCGGTTCAGCTTGTAGGTGAACTTGGCATCCACCACGGTATAGGTGCTGGTGCCACCGAACACATCCGGATTGCTGTCCACGTTGGTCAGCGTGTTGTACTGCCTGCCGGAATAACGCACCGCGCCGGTCAGCGACGCCTTGTCGTCGAACCGGTAGGTACTGACCAGATTGGCGCGCCATAGCGGGATGCGGTAGAAGTACTTGCCCACCGAAGCCGGATTCTGCGAATTGGCCAGGATCTTCGATTGCGTGTAGGCAACGTTGGCGATGATGTCCAGCCCGTCGACGCCGACATCCTGCCCCTGGTAGCTGGTCTCGACGCCGCGCGAACGCACCTTGTCGATATTCTGGAAGCTCGTCACATTGGGGATGGTGGTCGTGTCGGTCTGGCTGAAGATGGTGTTCTTCACATCGTCCTGGAACAGCGACAGGCGGTAGATACCGGTGCGATGCGTCCATTCCGCCGTCAGCTCTTTCGACAGGTCGTTTTCCGGTTGCAGGTTGGGGTTGTTATTGATCAGCGTCGAGCCGTTGATCTTGCCCTGGAACAACTCCCCCACTGTCGGAAAACGATAAGCACGCCCGAAGGACGCCCGCAGCGTCAGGTCATCCGTGGCATCGAAAGACAGCGACGCCTTGGGCGACACATGCTGCTGGTCCGCATTCGCATACGGTACCCGTACATCGCCCACGGTTTGCGAGCCGCCGTAGGCACGCCAGTCTTCGTAGCGCAATCCGTAGACCAGCTTCCAGCGCGAAAGAAAACGCCAGGCATCCTGGGCATACCAGGCCTGCGTCTGGGTGTTTCCCTTGAAGGCGTTGGCAAAGGACCCGGCGTCGCCATTCGACCAATCGTCCGTATTGAAGGTCCTGCTGTCGGAGTAATAACTGTCGACGTGATAGCCGAAGGTCAGATCGTGCGCGTACAGGCCCACCGCCGACGGCGCCTGCGTATAGGTCGACTTCAAATCCAGCGTCTTCCATCCGGTACCGTCGCCGTAAGTGACCGTGCCAGGGCCGTCACCGGGACCGCCCTGATTGGCGTTGCGCGCGACATTGCGTGCAACGTCGTAATACGACGCGATGGCCTCGGCATTCCAACCCGTCGGATTGCGCGTCTTCAGCGATAGACCGTACAGCCAGTTTTCACTGTCGCCGCTGCTGGGCGCCAGGGCCGACGCCGGAATGTTGTATTCGTAGCCGCCGATATCCACCTTGCCCTGGTAGACCTTGTTGCCATCCGCATCGCGCAGAAAGCTGGAGGTATCGCTGCGATAGCGGTCGCGCCAATAACCCAGCGTCGCGCCGCCTTGCAGCGTGGGCGTAAAGTCGTACTGCAGCTTGAGCTTGAACTGGTCCTCGATGGTGCGTTCCATGCCTTCGCCGTTGACACCCAGCACGGCGGTGGGCGCGCCGGTCTGGTTGTTGTAGAAATGGGCGCCGGTCACCGGCACATCGCCGGGACGGGCCGGCGTGGTGGAACGCGGCAGCGTGGCGAATTGCAGGGGCTGGCTGGTATTTTCCAGGTGGCTGGCGCCCAGCAGATAGGACAGCTTGCCGACCTTGTCGCCGATGGAGGCGGACGCCTGGCCCCCGGTAAAGTCGCGGTCGACGCCGAACAGGCTGAAATGCTGCGTATAGCCCTTGGCGTCGGCGTGCGCCTCGAAGCTATCCGGCATGCGGGTGGTAAGCAGCACCGTCGCACCCAGCGAGTTGCCGGGATACAGCGCCGAGTACGGGCCATAGATGACGTCCACGCGATCGATCTCGTCGGGCGCGACCATGGACCAGCGCGGCGGAAAGCTGTAGCTGTTGCCCAGCAGGTTGCTCAACAACAGGCCGTCGGCATAGACCAGGCCGCGCGCGCTCTGGGTATTGCTGGTGCCGCGCACGGCGATGATGGAGTTCTGGTCACCGATGAAGCGCTTGCGTACCGCCAGATTGGGCATGTACTTGAGCGTATCCTCGGTGTTGACGACATTCCATTTGTCGAACTGACCGCGCGTCACGGATTCGACGGACGCCGGCAGATTGGGGTCGGTGGGAGGCGCGGCTTCGGCGTCGGTGGTGACACTGACGGTGGGCAGCACCGCCGGCGCTGCATCAGCGTTGACGCTGACAGCGGGGAGCGTGGCGGGAGGCGCGGGGGGCGTCGCAGCGGCGGCGCAGGCACGCGTGGGCAGCAACAGCAACGGCAGCAAGCCGCCGCCGATCAGCCCCGCCGCAAGGCGCGAGCCATATGGCGCGCGCCGTGGAACAGGATGGGACATGGCGTTTCCAGACAGGAATGAACACGCGAACGGCCGCGCCGTGACGGCACGGCGGCGTTCGGATCGCAAGACCGGATCAGGAAACGGCAGGCGGGCCGCGCGGGCGACCCGAGGGGAAAGCCCCGAAAGGCGTGAAGCGCGTCAACGCGGGCAGGACGAAGACGGCGAACAGAAGAAGAACCGGTGCAAGAGGCGCGGGCGGTATGGTGGCCATGGCCGGCGCGTGATTCAACAGATCGCAATAGCCGCAATCGTCCATGGGTTGCGAGCCGTCGGCGGAATGGCCGGCCATGTCATGGTCGGCGCCGCGGCCGTGCTGCATGGCATGCATGTCACCCATATCGCCCATGCCGTTCATCGCGATGGCCGTCATGGCAGCGGCGCGCATGGCACTCATGGCGGGCATGGGGGCGCCGAACAGGTTCACCTTGTATTCGCCCTGCGCGCCGTCCACGGTGCACACGGGCACCACGATCGTGCGAGCCGCCCGCGCGAAATGGCTGACCGTCGGCGCGAATGCCACCAGGCACATGGCGATCAGGCCAAGCCAGGCGGTCAAATGTCGGCGAGCGCGGTAGGTCATGATGGGTGCGGTAATGGAGCGGATCGGAGTTTACATGCGAATCGCTCGCATTGGCAGTAGGACAAATTGTCCTGCTAGCGTGACATACCCCCATCGCGTAAGGCCGTCGCGGACCGCAGGGGGCCGCGACGGTCGGGCAACATAAGATCTTCCATTAACCGTGATGGCATTGCCCAGACAAGATCTTTCATCGCCTCCAACCGCATCGCCAGAACAGTAAGGACTGTCAAACACGCAAGTCGCGTAAGGTGATACCAGGCCCCGCTGGGGGGCCTGGTATCACCGGGCACAACAACATCTTCCATCAGCGAAAACAAAAACCCACGAAGCGCAAGAACCCCGCCCGTGCCAGCGTCAGTGATTAAGGCAAACCGGAGTCCGCCGGGGGTGATGCCTGTCGGGGCCGGCCCATAGGAGCCGCGCGAGGGAATCGGAAGGAAGGACGGACGGGCAAAAAAGCCGCAAGAACCCAAGTGCCGTTCGGCCGCCGGACGACGATGACGACGCGGAAGTCCGGCGCGAAGGCGCCGGACCGGCTCCTCCGGGCCGGCCCCGACAGGCATCACCCCCGGCGGACGGCATTAGCAATACACCCCCCGCCAGCAACCAATAACAGAAACCAACGACCTTCCTAAGCACTCATCCGCGACCGCAATCGCTGATTGATCGCCAGCAAAATCACGCTGGCCGTGCCCGCGAACAAGGTCAGCAGCAAGGTCAGCGTCATGATCAAGTCGACGTTGTGCAACCCGATCGCGCTCATAAGCAAGAACCCCAATCCTCGCTGCGACGCGAACATCTCACCCAACAGCGTACCGATCAACGTCAGCGAAAATCCAATCCGCAGGCCGGCGAAGATCTCAGGCAAGGCTGAAGGAAAGATGATTCGGGTCACCATATCCAGCGGGCTCAATGCCATCACCTTACCCGTCTTCAAATGCACGGCCCGCACATTGCGCACCGCATTGATCGTGAAGAGCGCGATCGGAATCACGCCGTGTATGGTGCCGAACGCCACCTTGGACGAGATCCCCAGTCCGAAGGCCAACAGCAGAATGGGATACAGCGTGATCTTGGGAATGGAGTACAGCGCGATCAGCATCGGTTCGAATACTTCGCCCAGGAAACGGTGGCCACCCAGCGTAAAGCCTATTCCCAGCCCGATCACCACCGCCAGCACCAGCGCCATGCCGAACGCCCTGGCGGTCTCCGCCAAGTGACCTGCGAACTGCTCCGTGGTGACGAAGCGCAGCGTGAACTCCAAGGTTTGCGCCGGCGAGCGCAGCGCGACATCGCCCACCATCCAGTACAGCAATTGCCACAGCACGACCACCGCCACCAGCAAGGTCAGGGTATTGCGCAGAATCGAAGTACGGCGGTTCATCGCAACCCCCTGCGTGCCAGGATGGATTTTTCCCAACGCGCGAACAGCATATTGATCGACACCGACACGATCAGGATCAGCAGGATCAACGGATACATGGTTTTGTTGTCGAAATTGTTGTACGCGAAACTGATCTCATAGCCCATGCCGCCGTTGGACATGATGAATTCGGCACCGATTATGCCGATCAGCGAATAGGCCACTGCCAGCTTGGCGCCGGTCAGGATGTACGGTGCCGCATAGGGCAGCGTGATGCGCCAGGCCGTTTCACGCGCGCCCATCTGCTGGATGCGCGCGGTCTTCAGCAGCACGTTGGGCACCCGGTCCAGCCCATTCAGCGTGTTGACGATGACCGCCACCACGCCCAGCATCGCTCCGATGAAAATCTGCGGCGCGGCGTTCAGGCCGAAGACGATGATCAGCATCGGATAGAAGGCGAATACAGGAATGGCGTAATACGTGGCGAACAGCGGCTCCAGCGTGTCGCGCACGCGGCGCAGGCGATGAATGATGATCGCGCCGAACACGCCCAGCACGACCGCCGCCACGAAAGCCACCGCGGCATTGCCCAGGGTTTTGGCGATGGCGCCGTTCAGCGAACCGGAGACCAGCATATTGACCAGGTCGACCGCCATGCGATGCGGCGGCTGCATGGTCAGCTTGTCGATGACACCGGTCAGGCACAGCACTTCCAGTAGCGCCACGCAGGCCACCAGGATGGCGACGCGCCAGACGCGCGCCCCTTTCATGGCTGGGCTCCCGGTTTCAGGGCGCCGATAGACTTCATGGATTCCTCGCGCAGCGCGCGCCATAGCCGCGCCGTGATGGCGCCGAAGCGTTCATCCTGCACGATGCGGCTATCGCGGTCGCGCGGCCAGCCGGTCTCGACGATGTCGATCAGCCGGCCGGGACGCGCCGACATGACGCCGATGCGGTCCGCCAGCATCGTTGCCTCGTCCAGTGCGTGCGTGATCAGGAAAACGGTCGCGCCGGTCTTGCGCCACAGGTTCAGGACCTCGTCGCCCATCAGCAGGCGGGTCTGCTGGTCCAGCGCGCCGAACGGTTCGTCCAGCAGGATCAGCCGTGGCTCGGTGACCAGCGTGCGGGCGATGCATACGCGCTGGCGCATACCGCCGGACAGCTGGGCCGGATAGCTGTCCGCGAAGGGCGCCAGCCCCATCATGGCCAGCGCGCGGTCGACGCGGCGGGTCTTTTCCTGGGCATCGATGCGCAGCCGGCGCAGGCCGAAAGCAATGTTGTCGCGCACGGTCAGCCAGGGAAAGGACGCATCTTCCTGGAAAACCACGCCGACCCCGTCCGGAATGCGGCCGACGATAGGCTCGCCTTCGAAGGCCACCTCGCCGCGGGTGGCGGTGGACAGCCCCGCCACCAGCTCCAACAGCGTGGTCTTGCCGCATCCCGACGGACCGACGACGGCAAAGAACTCGCCCTGGCGCAACTCCAGGTCTATGGGTCCCAGCGCGTGGAAGGTATCGTCGGGATTGCCGCCCGGACGGGAAAACAGCTTGTCCACGCCGCGCATGGATACATGCGCGACCGCCGGTGTGCCCGGCTTGGGATCGCCGGCGCGGCGGCCAGGCAGGGCATGCGGATAGACTTGCGCGACGTGAGACATGGCTACTGCACCTTCTTCAGATCGTCCGGCAGGTAACGCGTGTCGATCAGCTTGTCCAGATCGACGTCACCCTTGATGGCGCCTACCATTTTCTGGACGTCGACGGCGCGCTTCAGGCCATCCATGTGGATTTCGCCCGCGCCCCAGTACGGGATGCCGTTGGTGCGGCTGGTGACCAGGTTGCGGACCGCGGCGCGCGCGACCGCGGGCTCCAGGCTATAGACCTTGGCGACGATGTCGCCCGATTCGTCGGGATTCTTCTCCATGTATTCGACCGCCAGCCGGCGCGCGCGGATCACGGCCTTGATGAAGGCTTCGCGCTCCCGCGACACGCCGGATCCCGCGGCGATGCCGATCACATTGGCGATGGGCGGCAACATGTCCTGCGCCACGGCAATGGCGCGGTACTTGTCGCGGTACTTGGACCACAGCGGTTCGGGCACGGGTGTGGCGTCCACCATGCCGGTATCCAGCGCGGCGATGCCTTCGCCGAAGCCACCGGTCTTGACCAGCTCGACGTCCTCGGTCTTCAGTCCGCCGGACTGCAGCACCAGCGTCGCCAGCGCCTGGCTGGTGGAACGCGGGTTGGTGTAGCCCATCTTCTTGCCCTTCAGGTCCTTTACCGACTTGATGGGTGAATCCTGCTTCACCGCCCACACGAACTCCGCGACGGTAAGCACGTTGTCGCTGACGATCTTGATATCGGCGCCCTGCTGCGCGGCGGCGATGACGGCATTCGGATTGACCTCGGCATACGGCGCATTGCCGGCCAGCATGTTGCGCAACGTGGTGCCGCCGCCGGCCGACGTCAGGATGCCGGTGACGTTGGCGCCTTCCTGCTTGAAGAAACCCTTGGCCATCGCCACGGCAAAGGGCATGCCGTTGGCGGAAACGCCGTAGTTGCTGACGACGATCTCCTCGGCCCCCGCGGCGGCGCTCAGGGCCAGGCCCAGCACGGCCGCGCCGGCACAGCGCATCAGCGCGATCCTGTTGAATTTTCCTTGCATGGTCTCCTCCGGTTTTTCTGGTTTGCTGTAGCTATCCGCCGTCGTTCCGGGTGCGGCGATTTATTGAATCACGGCCTGTCGACACGGGTGGGCGCGCAGCAGCCGCCGTGCCAACGGGCGCCGGCATCATGAGCTTCCCGGCTGGCCGGCCTCGATGGCGCGCCAACCAGCCAGGTCCGTGGCGCGGTCCAGCACCTGGCGCAGGTCGGCGCCATGCGCCATCGGCGCCAGCGATTCCGTGCCGTCGGCATGGCGGCGCAGGGACGACAGCCCGTCGCGCAAGGCCTGCACCACGCGCAGAATCAGGCTGGCCGGATACGACACCTGGGTAAATCCCATCGCGCCCAGTTCGGCCGGCGTCAGCCACGGCGTATCGCCACCTTCGAACATGGCCGCCGAAAGATAGGCGCCCTTCAAGGCGGCGCCGACGCGCCGGTAGTCTTCTTCGCTGCGCAGTCCGGCGATGAAGACGCCGTCCACGCCCAGCGCCAGGAAGCGCTCCGCCCGCCGCAGCGCGGCATCCAGCCCCAGCGGGCCGTAGGCGTCCGTGCGGCCGATGATGAAGGTTTCCGGATTGCGCCGAGCCTGCATGGCGGCCTTCAGCTTGGCCTCGATGACGGCCTCGTCCACCACCAGCGCGGCCTTGTCGGCGCGCTGCTGCTTGTGGTCGCGGCTCTGGTCTTCGACCAGGAAGCCGCTGACGCCGATGGCTTCATATGCCGCCACCAGACGCGCCACGCTCTTGACGTCGCCGTAGCCGTCGTCGGCATCCGCCACGAACGGCAGGTTCGACGCCGCCGCGATGTCGCGCAGCCCCTGGACCATATCGGTCAAGCCGATCAGCCCGATGTCCGGATAGGCATGGCGGGCGGCCAGCATGGCGGAACCGCCCACCGCGAAAGCATGGAAGCCGGCCTGCTCGATCAGCCGCGCCGACAGCGCGTCGTGAGCCAGTGGGGTGACCAGCGGCATTTCGCGCTTCAGCGCGTCGCGAAGGCTGGGTCGGGTCATGGTGCGGAACTCCTTTGCGACACCCCTTCGGGCGACCGCGCGAACGGGCTGAACAGCCAGCCGGATTCGGCGCGCATGCGTTGATAATGCGCCTCGATGGCGGACAGGTGAGACAGGGTCATGGCGATCTCGTCGTCGCCACGCATCAGTGCCTGGGCGCGCGATGCCGGAATCGTGAAGGGATACTTGGCGCCGTCGGGACCGGTAATGGTGGTAGTGGCCAGGTCGACGCGGCATCTGGGCGCGTCGGGCTCCCGGGGCTGCGATCGCTGTCCAGGAATCGCCCGGCCATCGACGTGCGGTTGCACCGGTTGCTCATACACCTGCGCCGCGGCACGCAGCGCCTTATAAGTCTGGCCGTCGATGATCGCCGCCACGAGCCCATTACGGAAGGAGTTCTCGTAAAAGATGTCGGCAAAGCTGGGCGCCAGCACACAACCGATGCCGAACTGCGCCAACGCCCATACCGCGGCTTCACGCGAGCTGCCGCAGCCAAAGTTTTCATCCGCCAGCAGGATGCGGGCTTGGCGGTAAGGCTCACGGTTCAACACGAATTCCGGCCGTTCGCGGCCCTGTCCGTCATAACGCAGCCCACCGAACAGGCCCTTGCCCATATCGGCGGTAGCGGTACGCAGCCATACCGACGGAATGATCGCGTCGGTATTGATGTCGGCCATGGGCATGACGGCCATGACGCCTTCTATCTCACGCACGGGCTGTCTCATTTATGACCCTCCTGTTGCTGCGCAACGCCTGGCAGCACGCCCTTCAGGCGGCCGCGCCGGCGCGCTGACCCGCCTGTCGCTGCACGACTCGTTCCGCTCATGCCCGCGTCTCCTTGCGCACGTCCGTAATGTGTCCGCGCAGTGCCGCGGCCGCCACCATGGCGGGACTCGCCAGGTGGGTACGGCTGCCCGCCCCCTGGCGGTTCTCGAAGTTGCGGTTGCTGGTGGCGATACAGCGCGCGCCGGCCGGGACCGTGTCTTCGTTGATGGCGACGCACATGGAACACCCGGCCTCGCGCCATTCAAACCCGGCTTCCAGGAAGATCCGATGCAGCCCCAGCGCCTCGGCTTCGCGCTTGACCGCCATGGATCCCGGCACCACCAAGGCGCGGACGCCCGGCGCGACGTGCCGCCCCCGCACCACGGCGGCCGCGGCCTGCAGGTCGGACAGCCGGGAGTTGGTACAGGAACCGATAAAGGCGACGTCCACCGGGATGCCTTCCAGAGGCATGCCGGGCACCAATCCCATGTAGTTCAGCGCCGCCGCCACGCTGTCGCGTTGCCTGGCGTCGGCGTAGCCGGCCGGATCCGGTACATGCCCATTCACCCCTGTGACGTGAGCGGGCGTGGTGCCCCACGTCACCTGCGGCGCGGCACCGGCACAATCGACGACGACGTCGCGGTCGAATACCGCATCCGCATCGCTGCGCAAGGCGCGCCAGGCGCGCACTGCCTGGCCGAAGGCCGGTCCCACGGGCGCGAACTCGCGTCCGCGCACATACTCGAAAGTTGTTTCGTCTGGCGCCACCAGTCCCAGGCGCGCACCCAGCTCGATGGACATGTTGCACAGCGTCAGGCGCCCTTCCACCGGCAGCGCCTGCACGGCCTCGCCCGCGTACTCGACCGCGCAGCCGCGCCCGCCGGCGACCCCCAGCGCTCCCATGGCCAGCAGGATCAGATCCTTGGCCGTGACGCCGGCGCCGGGCCGCCCCTGGAACCGCACGCGCATATTGCGCGGCCGGGCCAACGCCAGCGTCTGCGTGGCCAGCACATGTTCGACTTCGCTGGTCCCCACTCCGATGCCCAGTGCGCCCACCCCGCCCGCCGTGGATGTATGGCTGTCGCCGCAGGCCAGGATGGAACCCGGCAGCGCGAAACCCAGTTCCGGAGCAATGACGTGGACGATGCCCTGGCGCGGATCTTCAATGCCGAAGTGCCTGATATGGCTCTGCAGGGCATTGGCGCGCATCAGCGTCAGCAGTTCGCGGCCGCCGGGATAGGTATCTTCGTCGCGGCCGGGCTCGGTGGAGACGATGTGATCCTGCGTCGCGATGGTCAGTTC
>DATJHN010000212.1:0-2053 GCA_035493915.1 Bordetella sp. | reverse complement strand
CAGATCGGCCTGACGCCGCAGCAATAAGCACGGCGGCCCGCACACGAGATTTCCACCGCAGCCTTATCGAGGAGCAAGCATGCAATCGCAGACATATGGTTTCATCGGCCTGGGCAATATGGGCGGCCCAATGGCCGGGCGCCTGTTGGACGCCGGCTATGGCCTGGCGGTGTACGACACCAACCCGGCAGCGGTACAGGCCCTGGCCGCAAAGGGCGCGTCCGCCTGCGCCAGCACGCGCGATGTCGGCAATGCCGCGGAAACCATCTTCCTGAGCCTGCCGACGCCGGAGATCGTGCATCGCGTCGCCGCCGATCCGGACGGCCTGATGACCGGCAGCCGCGTCAAGCGCGTCGTCGATCTGTCCACCATCGGCCCGCGCGCCACGCGTGAGGTCAGCAGCGCCTTGGCCAAACGGAACATTCTCTACGTCGATGCGCCGGTCAGCGGCGGCGTGGGCGGCGCGCGCGCCGGCACGCTGGCGGTAATGGTCGCCTGCCCGCGCCAGGACTACGACGCGCTCGAGTCGGTGCTCAAGCACTTCGGCCCGCTGTTCTACCTGGGCGGCGAAGCTGGCATGGGCCAGAGCATGAAGCTGGCCAACAACCTGATGTCGGCCGCGGCCGTCGCCATCACCTCCGAGGCCATGGCCATGGGCGTAAAGGCCGGCCTGGATCCCAAGATCATGCTCGACGTGATCAATTCCGGTTCGGGCCGCAACACGGCCAGCGAAACCAAGTTCCCGCGCGCCGTGCTGACCGGCACTTTCGATATCGGCTTCGCGGCGCGCCTGGCCTACAAGGACGTGCGGCTATGCGTCGACGAAGCCGAAGCCATCGGCGTACCCATGGTGGTGGGCGCGGCGGTGCGCGAAATGCTGGTGATGACGAACGCCATGTGTGGCGAGGATGCCGACTTCACGCACATCGCCAAGGTGGTCGAGACCTTCTCCGGCGTCGCCATTCGCCAGCGCGGAGCGAAGGCGGAGTGAGTTGACGCGCCGGGTCGTCAGGAAAACACCGCGGGATCCGGCGCCCAGCTCCCGCGGGCGATCATGTCCTGGATCTGCCTGCGCAGGATGGTGCGCAGCATGCGCACCGCCTTGGTCGATGGCCTCTGCGTCGACGCCGCGATCAGCAGCGAACGGGTAATGCCAGGCTGGCTGATGCGCCAGATGCGCATGCGCCCCTGGGCGATCTGCGGCGCCACACAGGAATAGGACAGCACGGCGTAGCCCAGTCCGCTCTCCACCAGCTGCAGCATCGAGTGCATGGCGTCGATCTCCATTTCGACGTTGGGTTCCAGCCCCAAGGCGGCCAGGGCCTCGTCGACCAGCACGCGTATGCCATGCGGACGGCCCGGCAGGATCATCGGTATGCAGCTCAGGCGCGCCGCCTGCACCGGCCCCGCGCCGACACCCGCCGGATCGTCGCGCGGACCCAGCAGGAAGAGTTCATCGGTCAACAGGGATTCGGCGCGCAGCGATGGAATGTTCAAGCGCGGCGCATCGTACAGAATGGAGATGTCCGTCAAGCCATTGCCCAGCCAGTCCAGCACGTGGCCGCTGTAGCCTTCCATGAACTTGAGCGATATGCCCGGCACGGCGCGGCGGAATGCCTGGATCAGCGGCACCGACAGCACGGCGGAAATCGACGCCGGCATACCGATCACCACCGGCCCGCCGGGCGACCCGCTGGACGCCCTGACCACGCTGACGGCGCTGCGCGTGCTTGCCACGATGCCGCGCGCGTATTCCGCCAGCAGCGTGCCGGCTTCGGTCAGCAGCACGCCGCGGCCGGTACGGTGGAACAGCTCCACGCCCAGCTCCTGTTCCAGCGCCTTGACGCGCCGGCTCAGGATGGGCTGGCTGATGGACAGCCGCATGGCCGCCCGTGAATACGCACCGGCATCGGCGATACCGATGAACATTTCCAGCTGTCGAAGTTCCATCGCGCAGTCCGCCCTGATGGAAGATGCCGGCAGCGGCGCAGGCTTCAGGCCGCGGCGCCCTGCTTTGGATATTGCGCGTCGGTGACGGGGTCCTGCCACGTGG
>DATJHN010000211.1:0-3650 GCA_035493915.1 Bordetella sp. | reverse complement strand
CGCGCCCGTCCGTCGCGTCGGCCTGGTGTGGCAAGCGCACGGTGCCCGGACCGCGCTGGCGGAAACGCTGCTGGAAGATGCGCGCGCGATATTCTCGCGGCCCGCGGCGCGGCCCGACGCGCGCGGAGACTGATGCGGGCATGGCATCAAGGCTTGCCGACTGGTGTACTGCCATTGTCCTTCGTGCCGCGCAGGAAATCGAAGTCGCAGCCCTTGTCCGCCTGCGTCACCGTGGTCAGGAACAGCTTGCGGTAGCCGCGGTCGTCGCCTTCGCGGGCGGGACGCGGTTTCCATTCGGCCTTGCGGCGCGCGAGTTCGGCGTCGTCGACCAATAGCGACAGTTCGCGCTGCTTGACGCTCAGGCGGATGCGGTCGCCGGTGCGCACCAGCGCCAGCGGGCCGCCGATGGCGGATTCCGGCGTGACGTGCAGCACGATCGATCCGGAGGCCGTGCCGCTCATGCGTCCGTCGGAAATCCGCACCATGTCCTTCACGCCCGCGCGCGCCAGCTTGCGCGGTATGGGCATGTAGCCGGCTTCCGGCATGCCGGGCGCGCCCACGGGGCCGATGTGCTTCAGCACCATGATGTCGTCGGCGTTGATGTCCAGCGCGTCGTCGTCGACCCGCGTGGCCAGGTCTTCCAGGTCCTCGAAGACCACCGCGCGGCCTTCGTGTTCCATCAGCGCGGCGGTGGCGGCGGATTGCTTGATGATCGCGCCGCCGGGCGCCAGGTTGCCGCGCAGCACGGCGATGCCGCCCTGCGCGTAGACGGGCTTGTCGAAGGGACGCACCACGTCCTGCGGGAAGGCGGCCGGCGCATCGTCCAGTTCTTCTCCCAGCGTGCGGCCGGTAACCGTCAGGGCATCCAGGTGCAGCAGCGGGCGCAGTTCACGCAGCAGGGTACGCAGGCCACCCGCCCTGTGGAAGTCTTCCATGTAGTGCTGACCGGACGGTTTCAGGTCCACCAGCACGGGCGTTTCCTTGCCGATGCGGTCGAAGGCTTCCATGTCCAGGCTGATGCCCAGACGGCCCGCCACCGCGGTCAGGTGCACGATGCCGTTGGTCGATCCGCCGATCGACAGCAGCACCCGCAGCGCGTTCTCGAAGGACTTGGCGGTCAGGATACGATCGGGCGTCAGTTGCTTGCCTATCATCGCCACGGCTTCGCCGCCGGTGCGCTCGGCCACGCGGATGCGATCGGCCGTCACGGCGGGCGGCGAGGCGCTGCCCGGGACCGCGATACCCAAGGCTTCGGCGATGCAGGCCATGGTGCTGGCCGTGCCCATCACCGAACAGGTGCCCACGCTGGCGACCAGCTGATTGTTGACGTCGGCGATTTCGGCATCGTCGATTTCTTCGGCACGGTATTTACCCCAAAAACGGCGGCAATCGGTGCAGGCGCCGACGCGTTCGCCTCGATGCGAGCCGGTCAGCATCGAACCGGTCACCAGCTGGATGGCCGGCACTTTGCCGCTGGCGGCGGCCATCAACTGCGCGGGCACGGTCTTGTCGCAGCCGCCGATCAAGACCACCGAATCCATCGGCTGGGCACGGATCATCTCTTCCGTATCCATCGACATCAGATTACGCAGGAACATGCTGGTGGGCGACGCGAAGCTTTCGTGGACCGAGATGGTCGGAAACTCCACCGGCAGTCCGCCGGCCAGCATGACGCCGCGTTTCACCGCCTCCACCAGTTGCGGCATATTGCCGTGACAGGGGTTGAAGCCGCTGCCGGTATTGGCGATGCCCACGATGGGGCGGCCCAACGCATCGTCGGTCAGGCCGGCGCCCTTGATGAAGGCCTTGCGCAGGAACAGCGAAAAGCCGGCGTCGCCGTAGCTGGTCAGGCCCTTGCGCATGCCGCTGGCGGCGGCCGCATCGGATGGGGAAGAAGACTTCGATGACATGAATATCCTTCACTCGTTGAAACCGGCGCCGCCGTGGACGGCCGCGCCGCGCTACTCACACTACATTACCTGCCGCGCCATCGCGCTGGACTATCGCCAACGTACCACCGCGCACTACCCGAC
This sequence comes from Bordetella sp., assembly GCA_035493915.1. Taxonomy (GTDB): domain Bacteria; phylum Pseudomonadota; class Gammaproteobacteria; order Burkholderiales; family Burkholderiaceae_B; genus Bordetella_C. The sequence goes on along the minus strand of DATJHN010000211.1, from coordinate 1,617 downwards.
GCGGCGCTCAATCCACCGTGATGTTCGCTTCCTGTATCACCTGCGCCCATTGATCGACCTCGGCCTGCAGACGCTTGCGCGCTTCGTCGGCCGACGCCGGCGCGACGGCATAGGCGCCTTGTTGCAGCATTTTCTCTTTCGTATCCGGCATCACCAGGATCTTGGCCAATGCCGCATTCAGCGTATCGACGACGGGTTTCGGCGTCTTGGCCGGCACCAGCACGCCGAACATCGACGCGACGTTGAAGTTGGGCAAGCCCTCTTCGGCCGCGGTCGGCGTATCGGGCAGCATGGAGATGCGTTCCGGCATCGTAACCGCAAGCGCGCGCAACTGTCCGCTCTTGATGAATGGCAGCGAGGCCGGCACGGTTTCCACCATGGTCAGCACCTGGCCGCCGACCAGGTCCGTCATCGCGGGACCACTGCCGCGATACGGCACATGCAGCATGTCGACGCCTGTCTGCCGTTTGAAGAGTTCCGCGGCCATGCGCTGCGGCGCACCGGCGCCGGAGGACGCATAAGTCAACTTACCCGGATTGGCTTTCGCATAGGCGATCAGTTCCTGCAGATTGTTTACCGGCAGCTTGGGATTGACCACGAACACCAGCGGCACGGCGGCGACGGTTGCGACAGGAGTCAGGTCGCGCATCAAGTCGTAGGAGATGGTTTTCTTCTCCAGCGTCGACATGATGGAATGCGAGGTGATCGCGCCCATCAGCAGCGTATAGCCGTCAGGCTCGGCACGGGCCACGGCGTCGGCACCCAGGTTGCCGCCCGCCCCGCCGCGGTTTTCAACCACGACCTGTTGCTTGAGCTCTTCCGACAGCTTCATGGCGATCACGCGGCCGACAACGTCCGTGGCGCCGCCGGGAGGATATGGCACGACCAGTTTCAGGGTGTGATCCGGGTAGGCGGCCTGCGCGCGCGGCGCGAAGGCCGCCAGGACGGTCAACGCACAGGCGGCGGTGGCCAGCAAGCGCCGACGCGGCGCGGAATGGCGGATGGGCATGCGTTTGTCTCCGTTGGTGTTATTGCCGGTCCGACTGGGCGGCGGACTCCGGGGGGCCGGTCTTCGTGGAAGCGGATCAGCGCTTTGGCTGAATCGGACCCCATGGCGATTATTAATGCGCGAACCGCCGGGAAACCTCGGTTTTGTATGGTTCAAAACGAAAAGTTGTTCAGGTCCGCCGAATTGGCCAGGGCCGGCGAGCCGGCCGCTGGAATGTGCCGGCGCCGGCTCACAGGCGCGGTACCATGTCGCGCGGCACCGACCGCCACCTCCGTCTTCCGCATCCGGACTCCCCCGCCACCCGCCATGAAAGACACGCCGCAGTCTTCTTCCTCCCAGGATCGAAATACCTCCGACCCGCCGACGCGGCACGAACGGCATCCCACGGCACCGTCGCCTGGCGATACACGATCCGACAGTGGGCAGCCTGACGCCGCACGGTTCGGCGCCGCGCTGGCCGGCGCATCTTCCGGCATGCCCTTGTGGGTGCTGGCGCTGTCGGCCACGCTGGGCATGCAGACCGTGGCTTCTTTCCTGGACCTGAGCCTGCCGGTGATCGCGCCGCTGCTGACCGCCGGCGCGGGCTTGTCGCCGGAACGGGTCGGCAA
>DATJHN010000210.1:0-8452 GCA_035493915.1 Bordetella sp. | reverse complement strand
CGTACTCGCAGGGGGCTGCTTCTGGGGTATGCAGGACCTTATTCGCCGTTTCGATGGCGTGGTTTCCACACGGGTGGGCTATGCGGGCGGCGACGTCCCGAACGCCACGTACCGCAACCACGGCACCCATGCCGAGGCCATTGAAATCATCTTCGATCCGCGGAAAACCAGCTACCGGCAACTGCTGGAATTCTTTTTCCAGATCCATGACCCCAGCACGCGCAACCGCCAGGGCAACGACGTCGGAACCAGCTACCGTTCCGCGATCTACTACACCAGCCCCGAGCAAAAACGCATCGCCGAGGACACCATCGCCGACGTCGATGCGTCCGGCCTGTGGCCCGGCAAGGCGGTGACGGAAGTGGCCGAAGCCGGTCCCTTCTGGGAAGCCGAACCGGAACACCAGGATTATCTGGAACGTATACCCAACGGCTACACCTGCCATTTCGTCCGTCCGAACTGGAAACTGCCCAAGCGGGCACAGACCGCCAGCGCGGGGTAACACAGTCGCGGTCCGGCATGCACAGTGCCGGACCGCGGCCGCCTTAATGCATCTGGCGCGCGCGGCCGGCCAACGCCCCGAAGGTCGCCATCACAATGGACAGCACGATGCCGACGGCCATTACCGGATGCCAGGTTCCCGCTATATCGTGCGCCTTGCCCGCCAGCATGGGCCCGCACGCCGCCAGCAGATAACCCACCCCCTGGGCCATGCCGGATAAGGCCGCCGCCTGATGCACGCTGGTCACGCGCAGGCTCATGAACATCAGCGACAGAATGATGGCGGCCCCCGAACCGGCACCGAAAAGAACCGCCCACACCGTCGACCAGCCAGGCGCGTACATAAAGCCCAGCAAGGCCACGCCTATGGCCAGACCCGTCGCCACGGAGATCGATTTCTGATCCTTCATGCGGCTGACGATGGGGCCCAGCACCAGACCCGGTAAGGCGCACGACAATTGCATCAAGCCATGCACGGAACCCGCTTGCGTCGCGGTGAAGCCCTGCTCCGTCAGGATGACGGGAAGCCAACCCACCAGAACGTAGTACAGCAGGGAGTTGATGCCCATGAACAGCGTAATCTGCCAGGCGATCGCCGAATGCCAGATGCGGCCGCCGTGCGGCACCGCCGCCGTCGTCTTCGCCGGGGCGGTATGCGCGCTTAACTGCACGCTCCAGACCAGCATCGTGATCAGCGGCAGCACCGCGATCGTCCCCAGCGCCGAGCGCCAGCCAAAGACATCGGCAAGCGGCACGGCGATAACCGACGCGCCTGCCGCGACCGCTCCCATCGTCAAGGCGCATATCCCCGTCACTGTCGGCACCTTATGCGGGAAATCCCGCTTTACCAGACTGGGCAGAAGGACGTTGGCCACGGCGATGCCGGCGCCGATGACGCCCGTGCCCGCGAACAAGGCCCACACCGGGCCGATCGAACGCAGGCCCATCCCCGCCACGACGAGCACCAGCGCGCCGAACAGACTGCGTTCCAGGCCATAGGCGCGCGCGACCGAAGCAGCGAAAGGCGAAATGACACCGAAAGCCACCAGCGGCAGCGTGGTGAGCAGGCCGGCCTGCGCGCGGGTCAGGTTATAGGTGGACTGGATCATGTCCAGCACGGGCGCCACGCCGGTAACCGGCGCGCGCAGTACGCTGGCGATCAGCAGCAGCCCGGTAATAAGCAGGAGCGGCCTCGCGGCGGAAAAAGATACAGCTTGAGTAGACATAGCCAATGGCCGAAAGCAAATCAAGCCGCTACGTTAGCGGGATCCCGCTGGAAAGAATTCAGTTATTCTGACAATAAATCTCTAAAAACGGCCAATCGCTTCAACTATTGCCACACGACGGGGCGCCGGGATGCTGCTCGAGACTCTTCTCAAGAACTTCAATCAGGACCGCGTCACCGGTCCGGTCACCGGCATTCACCTGGAAGCCGCCGATTATGGAAGCGAGATACCGGTACACCAGCACCGCCAGGGCCAATTGATCCTGGCCATGAAAGGCGGCGTGACCTGCGAGGTAGCCGGCGCGATCTGGATGGTGCCGCCGCGCTATGCGGTGTGGGTGCCCGGCATGATGCCGCATAGCGTCCGCGCCACGGCCAATGCCCGCCTCTGCTACCTGTATGTCCAGCCCGGGACGGCTCCGCTGCCCGGCGAATGCTGCACGCTGGCGATCTCGCCGCTGGTGCATGCATTGATCCTGGACATGGCGGACCAGGCGTCCGACTATGCGCCCGACAGCCCGACGGGACGCAAGGCCGCGGTGCTGCTGGAAGAACTGGCGACCATGCCCGTGGAACGCCTGCATCTGCCGACCTCCAGCGATCCGCGCATGCGCAAGATCGTAAAGATGCTCTCAGACGATCCCGCCGACCGCCGCACACTCGCGCAATGGGCCGAGCTGGTGGCCATGAGCGAGCGATCCCTGGCCCGGCTGGTCCGCCAGGAAACCGGGCTGACTTTCGGCCGCTGGCGGCAACAATTGCACCTGATCATTGCCCTGCGGCAGTTGGCGGCTGGTCAGACTGTCCAGCGCGTGGCTGAAGAGCTGGGCTATGAGTCGGTGACCGCCTTCATCACCATGTTCAAGAAATCGCTGGGCAAACCGCCGGGGAAATACTTCGCGTCGATAAGCTGAGTCCGGGCGGCAACCGCCGCTAGGTGATGCCTATGCCCGCTTTGGCCGCATGCGACCTTCTCAGGCAGCGGCCGCCGCGCGGCCCCTGCTCGCCACCAGATCGATCGACAGTGCCAGCACCATGGCCACCGTCCCGATCACGAACAGCAAGGTGTAATTGCCCCCACTTTGGGTAAAGACGAAGGACAAGGCATAGGCCGCCACCGCCTGGAACAGCGCGAAGGCCACGGTCGCCGTGCGCCACGCGGGATTGCGATGCGCGGGATGATGCGCGAGCAATTCATGCACGCGGCCCAGCACCAGCGGCACCGTCCCCGTGACAAAGGCGCCCACCACAACGCTGGAGACCATCAGCCAGGCGCTTCCCAGGCCCAGGGCGGGTATCGCCACGCCGCAAGCCTGCAGCGTGAACGCCAGCCGCAGCGCCCGGCCGAAGCCCGTACGGTCGGCCAAGGCGCCCGCCAACACCGGTCCCACCGTCGCGCCTATGCCGAACAGCACCCAATATTCCGCGCCTGCCTGCAAGCCCTGCCCCAGGCCACGCGCGACGAAATCCACCAGGAAAATCATATGGGGTACCCAGCCGGCGGCATTCAGGGCGTATTCGATGTACAAGGCGCGCAGCCCGGGGACGCGCGGCGCGCGGTGCTGATGCTGATGCTGATGCGCGGATTGGGAACGCATGGGCTCGCTGTTCGTCGACGAAGCCGCCGTGCGTTGCGCGGCGGGACGTACCGGGGCACCTTCGCCCGGGACATCCCGCGGCCAGCCCCTCCACGCGATCGCAGTCAACACCAGCGACAGCACGCCCAAGCCCAGCCACGTATCCTGCAGGCTCTGCCGCAGCAGCAACGGCACCAGCGTTCCGGACGCAGCCACGCCGACGCCCACGCCCATGAAAATGACGCCGCCAGCCAAGCCCCGCCGGGCGGCGGGCACCAGCGGCAGCACGGTGGGTGCGGCAAGTACCATCAATGCGCCGCCGGCCAGCCCGGACAGAAAGCGCCACGCGAAGAACCACGAAAAAGAAATCGGATACGCGCAAGCGAAGAAGGCCACCGTCGCCAGGACCATCATGCCGCGCAGCGTGACCGCGATCGGCAAGCGCGCCGCGATCGGACGCCCCAGCAATGCGCCCGCCAGATACCCCGCGAGATTGGCAGCCCCCAGGTACGCGGCCACGGATGCATCGAACCAATGCGCGCCGACTATGGCCGGCAGCAAGGGTGTGTAGGCAAAACGAGCCAGTCCGATACCGACCAGGCTGGCGCAAAATCCGGCCAGGGTTGCCCAGCGCGCACCTACCGCGCCTCGGTCCGCTTCCATGCCATTGGGTGTCATGACCCTGTCCATGATGTGGTCCTTCGATTCTCGATGCGCCCAGATTACGCGCCGCAAGCTATCTAAAGAAGCGAATTGATCAGATATCGGTTATCTGTGTCAGAGATATATAATAGGCGGGCCCCATATCCCATCCGGCAGACTCATGGACATCGCAGACCTGAAAACCCTGGCCGCCGTCGCCCGGCACGGCAGCATGAACAAGGCAGCAACGGAACTGCACACGGTTCAATCGAACGTCACGGCACGCATTCGCGCACTGGAAGAAGAGCTCGGCCTGCCCCTGTTCCAGCGCCACGCTCGTGGCGTCACCATCACGCCCGCCGGCCAGCGCATCCTGCCCTTCGTGGGGCGCCTTGCCAAACTGCTGGCGGAAGCGCAGGCAGCCGCGCGCGACGACGGCGTACCCAACGGCGCCCTGCTGCTGGGCGGCCTGGAAACGACGACGGCGCTGCGGCTCTCGCCATTGCTGACCGAGTTCGCGCGCACCTATCCAGCGGTACGGCTCGCCGTGACCACCGGCACCACGGCCAGACTGCTGCAGGACGTCGTCGAATGCCGGGTGGAGGGCGCGTTCGTCGCCGGTCCCGTCAGCCATCCGGACATCCATCAGGAAATAATCTTCACTGAAGAACTGGTCCTCGTGACCAGCCCGGCCATACGTTCATTGAAGGACCTGATAAAAGTCACAGAACTGAAGACCATCGTGTTCCAGCGCGGCTGTTCCTATCGCCAGCGGCTGGAAACGCTGCTGGCCGGCATGGGCATCGTTGTTGCCCAGCCGCTGGAATTCGGCTCGCTCGATGCCATTATCAGCTGCGTCGCCGCCGGTGTCGGCGTAACCCTGTTGCCCAAGGGCGTGGTCGCATCGGCGTTCGAGGCAGGCCGGGTTGCTATACACCGCCTGCCACGGGACCAGGCACGGGCGGAAACCTTGTTCATCCGCCGCCAGGATGCCTATGTGTCGAGCGCATTGACGGCCTTCCTGGACATCGCTCGACGCTTCCACCGCGTGCCTGAAAAAGACCGGGCGCCAGTGCCGATTTCAACACTGGCGCCCAGAAAGCGCGCATAAAGGGGGGCAGCAAGCCGAAGGCGCGGCGCGGGGCCCCCCACTCTCACCCTTGGAATGGGAATCCCTGAACGGCGTGCACGGGGGATGCCCTGCGCGCGATAGCGGCAGGGCCGTCAGGGCTGACGCCTTAGATGATTCCGCCGTTCACGCGCAGCGTCTGGCCGTTGACCCAGGCGCCATCGGGACCGGCCAGGAAGGACACGGCATTGGCGATGTCCTCGGGCTGGCCCAGACGCTCCAGCGGCGCCAGCTTGGTTATGTGGTCAACCACCTCTTGCGGCTTGCCATCCAGGAACAAGGCAGTGGCGGTCGGACCGGGCGCCACGGTGTTGACCGTGATTTCGCGGCCGCGCAGTTCCTTGGTCAGCACATGGGTCATCGCCTCGACACCGGCCTTGGTGGCGGCATACACCGCATACGTCGGTTGGTACAGGCCCACGACACTGGACGACAGGTTGATGATCCGGCCACCGTTGCGCAGGCGGCGGGCCGCTTCGCGCAAAGTGTTGAAGGTGCCCTTCAGGTTGATGGCTACCTGGCTGTCGAACAGCGCGTCTTCGCTGTCGGCCAGGCGCGCCAGGCGCATGATGCCCGCGTTGTTCACCAGCACATCGACGCCGCCATAGGCAGCCTCGGCCGCGTCGAACAGGCGCGCCACGGCCGCGGCATCCGACACATCGGCCTGCGCGGTGATGGCGGTGCCGCCTTCCTTCTCGATCCGGGCGGCAAGCTTTTCGGCTTCCGCCGCCTTGCCGGCGTAGTTAATAACGACAGTGAAACCGTCGCGCGCCAGGCGCTGGGCGATGGCGGCACCGATGCCGCGCGACGATCCGGTAACGATGGCGACTTGGTTCTCGGTGGTCATGGCAGTTCTCCGTGGGTTGGTGCCGCTGGCGTTGCGGCATGGACTGAACTATGCACCGGGCTGGAAAGAAAATAATCGTTCTATAAGAACCATCACTGTTTCTGCACTAGCAACAATAGAGACGATCCTGATAGGAAAACCACGAAAAGTTCAAAACAAGATTGACACTAATGTCAATCTTGACTAGATTGCCGAACATGACACTTCTGTCAAAGATAACGATCGATACCGGCATCCGGCCGGGATTCGACGCTCACCCCTCGTTCGGTAGACCTCCGATGCAATCTCACACTGGTTCCCTCACCCCGAATCAAATCGATCGGGCGCTCGTATGGCGCTACATCTTCGCGGGGCTGTGCGCCAGCCTCGACAGCATCGGCCTGGCGCGATTCGCCTTTACGCCGCTGATTCCAGAACTGATCCAGGCACACTGGTTTTCCACTTCGAGCGTGGTGTATTTAGGCGCGGCCAACCTGGCCGGCTATGTCTGCGGCGCGCTTATGGGCCGGCCCATCGCATCGCGTATCAGCAATGAACACGCATTGCGGCTGATGATGGTGCTGATCACCGCCGCCTTCTTCGCGTGTGCGGTACCGGTTTCATTTGGATGGTATTTCAGCTGGCGCTTCGTGTCCGGCATCGCCGGCGGCGTAGTGATGGTGCTGGTCGCCGCGACCATCTTCCCGCACGTACCACCGGCGCGCAAGGGTGCTGCAGGTGGCGCCATCTTCCTGGGACTGGGGCTGGGCATCGCCGGCTCCGGCACCATCATTCCCTTGCTGCTGGGGCTGGGCCTGGCGTGGACATGGATAGGCCTGGGCGTCATTTCCGCCATCCTGACCGCCGCGAGCTGGTTCGCGTGGCCTTCGAGCAAGCTGGCAAAGAATGCGCAGCCGGCCAAGCCGCACGCCACGCGCGTACCCCAAACCGCTCACTTCCATCCCGGCATCAAGGCACTCTATCTGCAATATGCCCTGATGGCGTCGGCTTGCATCCCGACCATGGTCTTCCTGGTCGACTTCATCGCGCGGGGACTGGGAATGGGCACGCACCTGGGGTCGGTCTTCTGGGCCATCTACGGACTGGGCGCCATCGCCGGCCCGCCGCTGTATGGCTACCTTGCGGATCGCATGGGCGCGGGCCCGACGATCAAGCTGGTTTCACTCATCATGGCCGTCTCGCTTGCCGCCATGTACATCACCGGCAACGTCGTCATATTGGGCGTGCTGACGGTGCTTATCGGCACCTATGCACCCGGCATCGTACCGCTGACGCTGGCGCGGGTACACGAATTGGTCGCTCATAATGCGACGCGCCAGAACATCGCATGGAGCCGCGCCAGCATCATCGCGGCCGCGGGCATGGCGGTCATCGCATACGCCTATTCGGCCCTCTTCAACGCCACCGGTGGCGACCATCGCCTGCTGTTCCTTACCGCGGCCGGGCTGCTGGTAATCGCCCTGCTGATCGGCTTCTTCATTCCCGCCAGGCCAGTCGGCGCCACGATTGCCCACGACGCCGCATGACCCTCGCATTCAACCGATCAAGGCCTCCAGTTCCTGTACGGCGGCGCGAGACAATCGACCTTTCTCCTTGAGAACATTGACTTGCAAAGCGATCTGCGCCACTTCCAGAACGTCGTGCGCAAGCGTGTAGCTGCCCCTACCCTGCAACCACGACATCACGTCGGCGAGATGCCAGATCGATGCGCTACCCTCGTGGACAGGTACAGGAAAGCTGCCAGGGTGAGCCAGCATCAGTTTGCGCATGTTCTGTCTTGATACGCCAACGATCCCGGCTACATCCGTCAGGCCAACCAAATCTGGCGCGGCCTCGATCAACCGCGCTGACGGCACTGCCATCCGGACGCCGGCCAATGCGCTGCGAACAGCGGCCGCGGCGTTTTCTGCTTCCCGGGTAAATTCCAACGCCAATCGGCCAGGTTGCCCAATACCCACAAGAGCATCGTCGCAACCGGCCTCGCCCAACCGCTCGACAATCTCATCCAGATTGTCATCGCTATCGACAAGCACGTACTTCAGCGTAAAGACATATTCCATTGCTTACTCCTCCGCTATGTATTGCTTCGCGTGTGTGGCGCAGTTGTCCGCGACGCGTCGAAGCCAGGAAATCACGCGCGTGCGCTGTCAATTGACAACCAACGAGTCGTCGCAGCTTCGACAACGATGCGTCACAGTGACCGGACCACTGGATAGGTTCCCCGTCGCGCCTCGCTCAAGTATCTGCGTACCGGCGGTTCGGCTTGGGACAAGGTTTTCAGATGGTACAGTTGATTTTGAACAATTTTCAGAACCAATCAGGCCATGCCTAACGTGCAACCAAGTCATCTCCCGCCCTTGGATCCTGCCGCGGCCGCGCCCTTTTATCGCCAGATCTATGACCGGTTCCGCGATGCCATCGCTGCGGGTGTACTGAAGCCTGGCGACCGCATACCGTCCGCCCGGGCCTTGACGAAAGAACTGGGCCTGGCAAGAGGCACCATCGACGCCGCCTATTCCCTGCTTGCCGCC
>DATJHN010000209.1:0-3331 GCA_035493915.1 Bordetella sp. | reverse complement strand
CCGCCGCGATGGGCTTAAGGCCCGCCAGATCCAGCAGCTTGAATTGGTGGTGGACTTGCCCGTCCATGGGCGCGGGCTGCGCCATCAGCGGTGAAATGACCCCCGGTTCGCGCCGGATGGGCAGGGAAACGATAGTCATGTGGTGCCGGGATGGTTTGTGTGGCCTTGATAATGGTTTGTAACTGCCACAGTTATATGACGAAAATTCAACGATGACTGTAGTGTGACTGTTTAAACCCCAAGGGAAAAGCAAAACATTGGGGGTGTGGCGAACGCCCTACAATGCCCTGCTGATCATTTGGGAGAAATAGTGTTGCCTGAAAGCCACATCATCCTTTGGCTGTGGATAAGTGCCGGTGCCGCCATTGCCGCGGCCCTGGCGGCAGGCATCGCCGCCTGGCGTTCCGCTGCTTCCAAGACAGGGGCGGATCGTCTGGCGGCCCTGATGGCGGGACAGGGCCTTGCCATGGCCGAGCTGCGCGCCGAACTGGCGGAAAGCCAGCGCGGCCTGCGCGGCGAAATCGGCGAGTCCATGCGCGGCCTGCGCGTCGAATTGGGGCGGCAGCTGGAAGACCTGCGCGGCGCGCTGGCGCGCGATGCGCAGGCCGCGCGCACCGAATCGGCCGAATCGCTGGGACGATTCAGCACGGTCTTCGGCGAACAGGTACAGCGCCTGATCGATATGAACGACCGCCGGCTGCAGGAAGTGCGGCAAACCGTCGACCAGCGGCTGTTGGCCCTGCAGACGGAAAACGCCGGCAAGCTGGATGAAATGCGGCGCACCGTGGACGAAAAACTGCATGCCACGCTGGAACAGCGGCTGGGCGAATCCTTCAAGCTGGTGTCGGAACGGCTCGAGGCCGTGCACAAGGGCCTGGGCGAAATGCAGACCCTGGCTTCCGGTGTCGGCGACCTGAAACGGGTGCTGACCAACGTCAAGTCGCGCGGCACCTGGGGCGAGGTGCAACTGGCCCGCCTGCTGGAAGACACCATGACGTCGGACCAGTATGCCCGCAACGTAAAGCCGGTGCCGGGCAGCGATGCGATCGTCGAATTCGCCATCCGCCTGCCGGGGCGTGCCGACGATGGCGCCCCGGTCTGGCTGCCGTTGGACGCCAAGTTTCCCAAGGAGGAATACGAACGCCTGGTCGACGCCGAGCAAGCGGCCGATGCCGACGCCGCGCGGGCCGCCGGCGTGGCTCTGGCCCGCGCGGTAGAGCTGCAGGCACGCGCCATCGCGGAAAAATACGTCGCGCCACCGCACACCACGGATTTCGCCATCATGTTCCTGCCCACCGAAGGCTTGTACGCGGAAGTGCTGCGACGCCCCGGGCTGATCGACAAGCTGCATCAACTGCGAGTCAACGTGGCGGGGCCGGCCAATCTGGCTGCGCTGTTGAATAGCCTGCAAATGGGTTTCCGTACCCTGGCCATCGAGCGGCGCTCATCCGAGGTCTGGCAGGTCCTGCGTGCCGTCAAGACCGAATTCGGTCGTTTCGGTGATGCCTTGGCGGCCGTCAAGCGTACGCTGGAGTCCGCCAGCACCAAGATAGGCCAGACGGAAACGCGCACCCGGGCGATGCTGCGCAGCCTCAAGACGGTCGAAGCCTTGCCCGGCGATGCGGACGCCGTGGCGGCAGTGTTGGCGCACGAAACGCAAGAAACATCTTCCGCGGAGGACGACGAGGACGCACGATCGGCGTAGCATGAAAGCGGGCTCCCCGCGGTGAGACGCCATGTCTTCCTTCCTGACGCACCAGGTCGTGAACCAGGTTCCGCCTTTGCACGACTATTCCCTGTACGAAACCGATCCCGTACTGCGCGAAAGCGTGGCTCGCGAAGGCGCGGCGGCGCACGAGCCCGCCCTTCTCGAACACGGTGTCTGGCTGGGACGCGAAGGCGTCCTGCGCGCGGCTGCGCAGGCCAATCGCCACCCGCCCGAATGGACGGCCTACGATCCGTACGGCCACCGTATCGATCGTGTCGATTTTCATCCCGCCTGGCATTTGCTGATGGCCGGCATCGTCGAGCGCGGCCTGCATGGCGCAGCTTGGGACGACCCTCGACCGGGCGCGCATGTGGCGCGCGCGGCGGCATATCTGATGCAGGGCCAGGTAGAAGCCGGCACCCTGTGCCCCGTCACGATGACATTCGCCGCCATTCCGCTGCTGCGCGAGGAACCGGTGGTCGATATCGATCTGCCCGGCACCTGGCTGCCGCGCGCCAGGTCACGCCATTACGATCCCGCCGATGCTCCCGCCGCGCGCAAGCAAGGCGTGTTGTTCGGCATGGGCATGACCGAAAAGCAGGGCGGTTCGGATTTGCGCGCGGTGTCCACGCGCGCGGTGCCGGCCGGCACACCGGGGCGCGGCCGGGCGTATCTGTTGACGGGCCATAAATGGTTCTACTCCGTGCCGCAAGCGGACGCGCATCTGGTGCTCGCGGATACCGACGAGGGCCTGTCCTGCTTTTTCGTGCCGCGCTGGATCCCGGACGGCGGCCGCAACGCGGTGCGCCTGCGCCGCCTGAAAGACAAACTGGGCAACCGCAGCAATGCCAGCGGCGAGGTCGAATTCGAAGAAGCATGGGGCGTCATGATCGACGAGCCGGGCCGCGGACTCGCGCGGCTGGTCGACATGGCCGCGGTGACGCGGCTGGACTGCGTGCTGGCCAGTGCCGCGCTGCTGCGGCATGGCGTGGCGCAGGCGTTGCATCACGCGCGCCATCGGCAGGCCTTCGGCAAGGCCTTGATCGACCAGCCGCTGATGCGCGTGGTGCTGGCCGACCTGGCCCTGGAAAGCGAAGCGGCGGTCGTGTTGGCGCTGCGCCTGGCGCGCGCGATGGACGAATCCGCCGATCCGGTGGCGCGGCGGCTCGCGCGCATCGGGACCCCGGCCGCCAAGCTGTGGATCTGCAAACGCGCCATCACCATGCTCGCCGAGGCGATGGAAGTCTGCGGCGGCAACGGCTACGTGGAAGAAGGTCCCATGCCCCGGCTGTATCGCGAAGCACCCGTCAATTCAATCTGGGAAGGTGCCGGCAACGTCATGGCGCTGGACGTCCCCCGCGCCGTACGCCGCGATCCGGCGGTGCGCGAGGCGCTCATGGCCGAATTGCAGCCGGCCCGCGCAATGCATCCGGTCTACGACCAGGCCTTGCAGCATTGGCTGGACGGCCTGGAGGACGCGGCGGACCATCCCGAACAGGCGCGCGCCCTGGCGGCGGGCCTGGCCCGGCTCTGGCAGGGCGCGCTGCTGCTGCAACACGCGCCGGCCGTGATTTCCGATGCCTACGTGCGCGCGCGCCTGTCCGGCCCCTGCGGTCTGTGCGG
>DATJHN010000208.1:0-2530 GCA_035493915.1 Bordetella sp. | reverse complement strand
CCCCCTGGCAAGCTTGCTCGCAATCTAGCGGTATGGCTCCGTAAAACTGCGTGCAAGCTGGCTTGCCGGGTCCTCCAGTTTCCAAGTCGGGCACCCTTTCCCGCCTCCGCCTCATTTCAAGCGCGGGGCCTTTCTCGTTTCCGGAAAGCCCCCTTGGCGAATGCATCATTCCCAGGACTTCCCTCCCTGCGGCACACTGCGGTTGCCTGACAGCTGTTCGCAGGGAGGAGACATGACTAGACAAATTCTCGCGGGCGTCCGCGTATTGGAGCTGGGGCAATTGATCGCCGGCCCCTTCGCGGCGAAGACGCTGGCCGACTTCGGCGCCCAGGTCATCAAAATCGAACCGCCCGGCGTCGGCGACCCGCTGCGCAAGTGGCGCATGCTGCACGAAGGCACCTCTGTCTGGTGGGAAGCCCAGTCGCGCAACAAACAATCCGTCTGCATCGACCTGCGCCAGCCGGAAGGCCAGGATGTCGCGCGCATGCTGGCCGCGGAGGCCGACGTGCTGATCGAGAATTTCCGCCCGGGCACCATGGAAAAGTGGGGCCTGTCGTGGGAAACGCTGCACGCCCTGAATCCGCGCCTGATCATGCTGCGCATATCGGGCTACGGCCAGACCGGCCCCAAGGCTGGTGAACCGGGCTTTGCCGCGATCGGCGAAGCCATGGCCGGCCTGCGCTATTTGAACGGCGAACCCGGCCGCGCGCCGGTGCGCGCCGGCCTGTCGCTGGGCGACACCATCGCCGGCCTGCACGGCGCGCTGGGCGTGCTGCTGGCGCTGTACGAACGCGACGCGCGCGGCGGCACCGGGCAGGTGATCGACGCCGCGCTGTACGAAAGCATCTTCAACCTGACCGAAAGCCTGCTGCCGGAATATTCCGTGTTCGGCGCCGTGCGTGAACCAGCCGGCGCGGCGCTGCCGGGCATCGCCCCATCCAACGCCTATCCGTGCCAGGACGGCTTCGTTCTTATCGCCGGCAACGGCGACGGCATCTACACGCGGCTGATGTCGCGCATCGGCCGCGAGGACCTGGCGCGCGATCCGGCGCTGGCACGCAACGACGGCCGTGTCGCCCGCGTGGAGGAAATCGACGGTGCCATCGGCGCCTGGACGCAGGCCCGCACCATAGATCAGGTGCTGGACGCGATGCGCGAGGCCGGCGTTCCCGCCGGCCGCATCTACAGCATCGCGGACATTGCGCAAGATCCGCATTACCGGGCGCGCAAGGCGATCGTGACGGTCGAATCCGCCAGCGGTGTGACGGTCGAGATGCCCGCGGTTTTCCCGCTGCTTTCGGGCAATCCCGGCGCGGTGCACGACCGCGCGCCCACCTTGGGTGAGGATACCGACATCGTGCTGAGCGAATTCGGTATCGACGATGACCGTCGCGCCGCGCTGCGCGCCGCCGGAATCATCGGATAGCAACTACGGCGATCGCCACCAAGTGTTTATTCAGGCAGGCAGCATTGCTTCAACGGCCCCTGTCGTAACGCCTTAATGAACGGTTCAGTAATCGAACCAAGCACAGCGCTTCATCGAACCGGCAGCGTATCCACTGCCACCTTCTCGCAAAACAAAGAACGGAGACATCGACATGCAGACCCCTTTCCTGACCACGTCCCTGCGCCGCCTGCTGGCCGCCGCCGGCCTTTGCACGATGGCCGCCGCGCCGTTGGCCGCCAGCGCCGCCTATCCCGATCACCCGATCACCCTGATCGTTTCGGCGGCGCCGGGCGGCACGACCGACATCGCGGCCCGCCTGATCGCCCAGCCGCTGACCAAAGTGCTGGGCCAGTCCGTGGTCGTGGAGAACAAGCCGGGCGCATCGGGCAGCATCGCGGCCCAGGCCGTCAGCCGCGCGGCCCCTGATGGCTACACGCTGCTGCTGCAGTACTCGGGCTATCAGGTCATCACGCCGCTGATCACCACGGGCCTGACCTGGGACCCCGTCAAGTCCTTCTCGCCCATCGCCAACGTGCTGTCCGCGCCGCAGGTTGTCGTGGTGCGCCCGGCCCTGCCGATCAAATCCATGAAGGAACTGGTGGACTACGCCAAGGCCCATCCCGGCGAATTGAACTATGCCTCGTCGGGCAACGGTTCGCTGCAGCAGGTCGCCACCGAACTGCTGAACCAGATGGCCGGCATCAAGACCACCCACATCCCTTACAAGGGCACCGGTCCGGCCATGGCTGACCTGCTGAGCGGCGCCGTCGATATGACCATCACCACGCCGCCGCCGCTGCTGGGCCAGATCGCCTCCGGCAAGCTGCGTCCGCTGGCCGTCACCGGCAAGACTCGCCTGGAATCGCTGCCCAATGTTCCCACCGCCGCCGAAGCCGGCTATCCCGACCTGCTGGTTTCATCCTGGTTCGCGATGTACGCGCCGGCTGGTACGCCCCAGGCCGTCGTCGACAAGCTGGCCGGCGAGATCGAAAAAATCATGAAGACCGACGAATTCCGCAAAAAGGCCGCGGAACAAGGCGCCGAAGCGGAATTCATGGGCCCCGCGCAACTCGACAAATACCA
>DATJHN010000207.1:0-4163 GCA_035493915.1 Bordetella sp. | reverse complement strand
CCCGCTTGGGTGCCTTTACCGGCGCCGGGAGGGCCGAGCAGGATGAGACGCATAAAAGCTCCTGATGAATGTAATTCTTTTGCCGGGCCCGATTATGCCGCATCAACCGAAGGACACGCCTTCGGGAGCGGCAAGGAGTCGATCCCTTATAACCTATTTGCGTATACCGCACGCACCCGTTCCAGATCGGCCGGCGTATCGACGCCGGCCGCGGGCGCCTGCTGCACCTGGTGGATCAGGATCGTGTAGCCATGTTCCAGCGCGCGCAGTTGTTCCAGCGCTTCATGGCGTTCCAGCATGCCTTGCGGCAGGCGCGGGAAGCGGCGCAGGAATTCGGCCCGGTACGCGTAGAGGCCGACATGGTGCCATGCCGGCAGGCCCTCCGCCATCCGTCGTTGGCCGTCGGCAAGCGCGTCGCGCGCCCAGGGGATGGGTGCGCGCGAGAAGTACAGGGCGCGGCCGTCCGCGGCGCATACGGCCTTGACGACGTTGGGATTGAACAGCGAATCGACATCAGCGACCGGCGTTGCGCAGGTGGCGATCGCCGCGTCCGGCCGATCCGCCAGCAGGCGTGCAACGGCGTCGATCAGCGCGGGTTCGATGAGCGGTTCATCGCCCTGTACGTTCACGACTATCGCCTCGTCGGGCAAGGCCAGCAGGTCCACGGCTTCGGCCAGGCGGTCGGTGCCGGTGGGGTGGTCGGCGCGCGTGATGAGTGCTTCATGCCCGTGCTGGCGCACGGCCTGGGCGACGCGTTGGTCGTCGGTGGCTATCAGCACACGGCTGGCACCGGACAGCGCGGCGCGTTCGGCGGTACGCACCACCATGGGCTTGCCGGCGATATCGGCCAGCGGTTTGTCGGGCAGCCGCGTCGAGGCCGCGCGCGCGGGGATAAGGGCGATGAAGTCCACGGTACCGCTACGGTGCGTCGGCGCCGCGCTCGGCATCGAGCGTGCGCGCTTCGCTTTCCAGCATGACCGGAATGCCGTCGCGCACGGGATAAGCCAGGCGGTCTGCCGGGCAGATGAGTTCCGCGTTCTGGCGATCGTAGCGGAGCGGGCCCTTGCAAATGGGGCAGACGAGAATGTCGAGCAGGCGGGATTCCATGAGCGGATTTTAGTGGACTTTGTTGCCTGCCGGCAGGCGGGCCGCCACCCGGTCGAAGAATCCGGGGTCGGAAAAACGGGGCGTGACGGGCACGGCCCACAAACGGTTGTCGCCAAGGCCGCTGCACTTGACGGCATCCTTGGTGGTAACCAGGATAAGTCCGGTCTTGACCGACGCGAAGGGCGACTTCGCGTAGTCGTAATGATCGGGTAGCGGTACCGTGGTGTTCAGGGATACGCCCGCGGTGCGCAGCGTGGCAAAAAAACGTTCCGGGTTGCCGATGCCGGCGGCTGCCGCGATGCCGCCTGTCTGGTAATCCGCTTGCAATTCCCAGAGCGTCCGCAAGGTGCCGTCGCGCAGATTCCATGCCGCGCCCGGTTCCATCCACATGCTGACCCGATACGGTTCGCCCGACGACACCTGCGCGCCGGATACCGGCCCGTCGACATTGGTGATGATCGCGTGGACTTCCCGCAATCGTGTCGCCGGTTCACGCAAAGGGCCCGCGGGCAGCAAACGGCCGTTGCCGATACCGCGTCCGTCCTGGACCACGATCTCGATGTCGCGGGCCAGCGCCAGATGCTGCAAGCCGTCGTCGGAAATGATGACGTCGACGCTGGGAAATGCGCTTAGCAATGTGCGCACCGCGCGCGGGCGGTCCGGGTGAATGCTGACCGGGGCGTTGGTCGCGTGGGAAATCAGCGCGGGTTCATCGCCGAAACGGTCGGGGGCGAGTTCACCCTGGCCTGTGCGCGGATGGTTGCCGATCTTCACGCCGTACCCGCGGCTGACCACGCCAGGCGTCCAGCCGCGCTCGCGCAAGGCCTGGACCATCGCGATCACGACCGGCGTCTTGCCGGTGCCGCCGACGTAAATGTTGCCGATGACGATGACCGGCACCGGCGGGCGGTATGACTGGCGCCAGCCGCGCCGGTACAGCGCCCGTTTCGCGTTTACCGCCAGCAGGGTCAGACCGGACAAAGGGCTGAGCAGGCGCGACAGCCAGCCGCCATGCTGCCACTGGTCTTGAAGCAAGGTACGAACGGCGCGGCTCACCTGGCGATCTGCGTGGCGAAGTTCACTCTGGCAATGCCGGCGAGGCGGGCCGCTTCCATGACGTTCACAACGGTCTGGTGCGTGGCCAGCGCGTCGGCATTGATGACCAGCACGGGGTCGGCCTTGCCGGCCGCCGCGCGGCGCAGCGCGTCGGCGATGTCTTCCGTGGTTGTGGCTTCCATCAGCGTGCCATCCAGGGCGTAATGGCCATCCTGGCTGATGGCGACCTCGATCGGCGCCGCCACTCGCTGTTCCGCCGCGGCCTGGGGCAGCGTGACCTTGAGCTGGCTGAAGCGCGCGAATGACGTGGTCGCCGCCAGGAAGATCAGGATGACGAGCAGCACGTCGATAAGCGGAATCAGGTTGATCTCCAGCTCGTCGTGCCTGCGATGGTTACCGAAATTCATGCCAGCGGGTCCTGCAGCGCGGCGGCGCGGGTGCCGAACAGGTTGTCTTCTTCCTCGTTGCCGCGGCGGCGTGCCGGCGCTCCCAGCGCGCGCGCCGTGCGGGACGCGGCGTTCTCCAGTTGGTGCATGTATTCATCCACGCGTCCGCGCAGGTAGCGGTGGAAGATCATGGCTGGAATGGCGATCAGTATGCCGAAACCCGTGTTGTACAGGGCAACCGAAATGCCATGCGCCAACTGTGCCGGATCGCCGCCGGCAGGCGAATACGAGCCGAAAATGTCGATCATGCCGACGACGGTGCCGAACAGGCCGAGCAGGGGAGCAACCACTGCGATGGTGCCGATGGCGCCGATGTAGCGGTTCAACTCGTGGGCGACGGCGCGGCCGGTGTCCTCGACAGCTCCACGCATTTCCTCACGGGGCAGGTGCCGTTGGCGTAGTACTTCCGCCAGCACGCGCCCCAGCGGCGAATTGCGTTCCAGACGGGCGACGGACTCCGGCGAGTCCTGCCGGTTGCGGACCATGTCCAGTACCTGGGTTACAAGGCCGGCCGGCGCGACCTGGCTGCGACGCAGCGAGAACAGCCGTTCGATGATCAACGCCAGGCACAGGACGGAGGTGGCAAGCAGGGGCCAGATGGGCCAGCCCGCATCACGAAGGACAGACAGCAAGAAGGAGCTCCAGAAGTCGCCTGGGACCGCGGGCGGTGAGGGCGGAATCAGCGCACTGTAACGGGCGCGGGGCAACCCTGGCAATAGCCCCCGGCGAGACAAACTATCCACAATTTTTGTGGATAATTCTGTGTAAAACCATCGCCGGCGGCCCAATTCCTCGGCCTCGGCGCCGGAAGCACGTAAAACGGGCAATTCGGGCTTTGGGGTGGTTTTCTTTATTTTTCAATGGGTTGTAGAATTTTTTTAAAGAAAAAACCGACGCGGTGTAAGAAATCACCCTTGGAGGGATCTCTCACATGTATTTTCGCGCCCTGTGGACAGGTTTTGCCTGGAAAGCCTTATGACAGTTGAATTGCAGGTTAAAGAGGCCGTATTTGCGGGCGATATCCTCACGGTCGGACAGCTTAATCAGGCTGTGGGGCAGCTTCTGGAACGCAATGTCCCGATGCTATGGGTGCGCGGCGAGATTTCGAATTTCACCCAGGCGGCGTCGGGGCATTGGTACTTCACGCTCAAGGACAGTCGGGCGGCTGTGCGAGCGGTCATGTTCCGCGGGCGCGCGATGGCGGTCGGCTTCGTGCCCCGGGCTGGCGACAAGGTCGAGGTACGGGCGCGGGTCAGCCTGTACGAGCCGCGCGGCGACTACCAGTTGCAGGTGGAAGCGATGCGGCGCGCCGGCCTGGGAGACCTGTTCGAAGCATTCCTGCGCCTGAAGCAGAAACTTGAAGCCGAAGGTCTGTTCCAGCCGGAGCGAAAGCGCATACCCGCGGCCCGGCCCCGCGCTATCGGCGTGGTGACTTCCCTGCGTGCCGCGGCACTGCGAGACGTCTTGTCGGCGTTGGCCAGGCGCGCGCCTCATGTGCCGGTCATCCTGTATCCGGCGCCTGTACAGGGTGCCGACGCCGCGCCGCGGCTCATT
>DATJHN010000206.1:0-9991 GCA_035493915.1 Bordetella sp. | reverse complement strand
ACTGGCGATTCCGCAGTTGATCCAGGCCACGTCGGCCAAGCAATACGACGTCATCATGGCGGCGGTGGTCAGTCTGCCGGCTGCCGTGCAGCGCGGCCTGTCGGTGAGCATTCTGGCGACGTCCCTGCGCGTGGCGCCCCCAGGCGAAGGCGCCGGCGTGTGGGTGCCGCGCGACAGCGCGCTCAAGACACCGCAGGACCTGAAGGGCAAGACGCTTGGTTCCTATGGGCTGCGGTCGACCGGCTACACGCAGATCCGCATTGCCCTGGCCAAGAAGTACGGCTTGAACATGGCGCTGGAAGGCGGCGATGTCAGCCAGGTGGAGCTCCAGGCGCCCAACCTGCCCGGCGCGCTGGCGACAGGCAAGCTCGACGCCGCCACGCTGATCCACAGCCAGGCCTACCGCGCGATGAAGTCCGGCGACTATCGCCGGATCGCGGAAACAGCACGCGACAACAACGAGATCTTCAAGACGCGATTCGTGAGCGCGGTCAACATCGGCTATCCGGAACGCCTGTCCAAGCAGCCGGAAGCCTATGTCGAGTTCTGCCGCGTATTCCGCGAATCGCTGAAATACGCCATGGCCAACAAGGCCGAAGTGTTCGGCGCGGTCGGCAAGGAAAGCGGGCTGGAACCTGATTTCTTCGAATGGTGGTTCAGCAAGAATTCCGAAGTACCCGGCTATTTCAGCGAAGACCACGCGCAGGCCATTACGCTGTTCTTCGAGCAGGCGCGCGATCTGGCCGTGCTCAAGTCGTATCCGGACATCCGCACGCTGGTCTGGGACAAGGCGCCGCGCGCCTGAGGCTGCCCGCATGTCGTCCATGATCAGCGCGCATGGCCCGGTGCCGGTTCCCGCGCCGCGGCGGCGCTGGGCCGCGCACGTCTTCACGCTGGCTTTTTTGGCTATCTGGGAAGGCGCATCGTGGCTGTTGCCGTCTTTTCTGCTGCCCGGTCCTGGCGAGGTGGCGGTGGGGCTGTACCGCTTCCTGGCCAATCCGCATCAGCTCTGGCATCTGGCGGTCTCGATAGGCCACGTGCTGGGCGCGATCGCGCTGTCCTTCGTTATCGGTGCGCTGCTGGCGCTGCTGCCGTATTACTTTCCAGTCTGGCGTTTCGCCATCCAGCACCGTTTGGCGCCCTTGCTGAACGCCTTTCCCGGCGTGGGCTGGACCCTGCTGGCGGTGATGTGGTTCGGCATCAATTCCGGCGCGGTGATCTTTGCCATAAGCGCGGTCCTGACGCCTTTCGCGCTGGTCAATCTATGGGCAGGCCTGAACAACCTGGATAGCGAGCTGCTGGAGATGTCGCGCAGCTATACCCGCTCGCGCGGCCGTCAGTTCCGCCGTGTAATCGTGCCTTTGCTCTATCCCTTTGTTTTCGCCACGCTGCGCATCATGTTCGGCGTCGCCTGGAAGGTGACGCTGACCGCCGAACTGTTCGGCGGCAATTCCGGCCTGGGTTACCTGATCAACATGGCGCGCCAGGATTTCGACACCACGACCATCTTCGTGGCCATCGTACTGATCGTGTTCTTCGTGTACGGCACCGACCGCCTGGTGTTCTCGCCCTTGCAGAACCGCTTGTCCCGACAGTATGCGCAATAGCCAATCGAGCACGCGCGGCGCCGACACGCCCGACTGGAAAGCCCGCCTGCTGGGCGAAGGCCTGATCGTTGCCTTGCTGGCGGGGTGGTGGCTGATGGCGCGCGGCCTGCCGGAATTCGTACTGCCGGGACCGCTGGCGGTCGGACGGCGTCTGCTCGATTTGTTCATCAACCCGGAATTCCTGGGTCATACCGCCATCTCCACGCTGCGTGTGGTCGTCTCGGTGCTGCTGGCCGGATTGATCGGCAGCGCCCTGGCCTTTCTTGCGCATGGCGTGCCGTCGTGCGAGGCCATCGTGCAGGAACGGATCAAGCCGGTCCTGAATTCCTTTCCGTCCATAGGCTGGGCGATACTCGCGGCCATCTGGTTCGATGCCGGCAACTTCAGCGTTATCTTCGTCGAAGTGGCGATCCTGATTCCGTTCTGCCTGGTCAACGTCACTGAAGGCCTGCGCGCCATCGATCGCGAACTGATGGAAATGGGTCGCAGCTTCACACGCCATGGACTGCGGGTCTGGTGGCGTATCACCTTGCCGCTGCTGGTGCCGTATCTGCTGTCCGCCATTCGCATCGCCTACGGCATAGGCTGGAAAATCGCGCTGGTTTCCGAGCTTGTGGGTGCGCCCAGCGGCCTGGGGTATTTGATGCTGCAAGCCCAGACCACGGCCGACAGCGTGACATTCCTGGCGACGTGTTTCGCCATCGTGTTGCTTTTCGTCGCGGGGGAACGGCTGGTGATCGTGCCGCTGGAACGCCGCTTTGCCGCGCGCTAGGGCGGCTATCCGTTTACATGACATTTTGACCCGCCGCTGCCCATCGCCGGAACCATTGTTCCGGATGCCGCCGGGCAAGCGGGTCGGGAGACCTTCATGAATGATGCAAACCAGGCCATGCCCGAAGTCGCCACCCGCACGGGCAAACTGCGCGGCCGCGTGGAAAACGGCGTCGCGGTGTTCCGTGGCATTCCCTATGCGGCGCCGCCGGTGGGCGAACTGCGCTTTGAACCGCCGCGCGACCATGCCGCCTGGAGCGGCGTGCGCGATGCGCTGGCCGATGGGCCTATTGCTCCGCAAGGCCGTTCGCGGCTGGCGCACATCATGGGCGACTTCGAACGGCAGCAGGGCGAAGACTGCCTGACACTGACTTTATGGACGCCGAACGCCGACACGCGCGGCCGGCCGGTCATGGTCTGGCTGCATGGCGGCGCCTATTCCAGCGGCGCCGGCTCGCTGCCCTGGTACGCGGGCGATCGCTTTGCCGCCAACGGCGACGTGGTGTTCGTGTCGGTGAATTATCGGCTGGGCGCGTTGGGGTTCCTGTATCTGCCCGGTGTCAGCGAAGGCAACATGGGTCTGCTGGACCAGATGCAGGCGCTGCGCTGGATACGTGACAACATCGCGGCTTTCGGCGGCGATCCCGGCAATGTGACGGTGGTGGGCCAATCGGCCGGCGGCGGTTCCATCGCCGCCATGATGACCATGCCGCATGCCAAGGGCCTGTTCCGTCGCGCCATACTGCAAAGCCCCGGCATGGGCCGTCCCTCGCGCGGCGCCGCCGAAGCCGCGGAGCTGGGCGCGCGCTATGCCCATTTCGTCGGCGTCGAACCGGGCGATGAAGCGGCGCTAAAACAGGCCCCCGTGGCAAAACTGCTGGCGGCCCAAGGCGAACTGGCGCGCAGCCTGCAGGGCTTCGCCATGCTGGCGCTGCCGTTTTCGCCGGTGCGGGACGGGCGCGTCATCGAAGGCAATATCGTCGAACGCCTGCAGGCCGGCGCTGGCGCGGACGTAGACGTCATGGTCGGCACCACGCGCGAGGAAATGGCTGCCTTCCATTGCGTGGACCAGGCTGTGCTGAATGCCGACGAGACCGCGGCCAGGCAGGTGTTCGAACGCATCTGCGGACCGAAATACCCGGATTACTACGAAGAATTCCGCCGCCAGCGCGCGGTGCCCAGTCCCGCGGCCTTGCTGGGCGACCTGACTACAGACCAGGTGTTCCGCATGGGCAGCCTGCGGCTGGCGGAAGGCCAGGCCAAGGCCGGCCGTCCGGCCTATGTCTATCAATTCGACTGGCAATCGCCGGCGGCGGGCTTCAAGTCCTGCCATTGCCTGGAAATCCCCTTCGTCTTCAATAATCGCGACAACTGGCTCGATTCGCCCATGCTGAAGGGCGCGGACGCGGCGGAATTCCAAGGCATCGCGAATGCCATGCATCAGGCGTGGATCGCTTTCGCGCGGGGTGGCGATCCCAACCATGGCGGCTTGCCGCGCTGGGCTCCGTACGACATGGCGCAGCGCGCGACGATGCGCTTCGATACGGTGATCGGCCCGGTGAATGACTTGGCGGGCTTGTCGTATCGCTTGCCTTGGCCGGCGATTTGATCGCATGGCGATTACTGCGCGTGAATGTCCTGCTCCTTGATCACACGGCCCCACTTCGCGCTGTCATCGCGGATCTGCCTGCCGGACTGTTCCGGCATGCTGCCGGCCGGCACCGCACCCATCTTCGCCAATTGATCCTTGACCGCCGGCTCGTCCAGTACCTTGCGGACGTCCGCGTTCAGTTTGCGGATGCGGTCGGCGGGCCCGCCCGGCGGACCCCCTTCAGGTAATGCAGCTGGGAACCTCGCGGTAGCGCTCGACGTTCCCGGAACGTGATCAGGGGTGGCGGGCGCGGCGATTCCTCTTGTTCCGCGCTGCGCCGGCGGCAACCAGCGCGCGCCGCAACCGGGCCAGGAGCGGATCGGCGCCACTGGCGCGACGCCAGATCAGTGAGATCGATATACGGGCCAGCACGGCCTCGGGTGCGATCGCGTGCAGCCGGCCCGTGGCGATGTGGGGGCGAGCGACAGCCAATGGGGCGATACCCAGCAGGTCGGTGGCGGCCACGATCTCCATGTTCGAGTGAGCTGAAGCCGATTCGACGGTGGGGACCGGCGGGACCATGCCCCGCTCCAGGAACAGTTCGTCGAACACCAGGCGGGTGGACGACGGGACTGGCTGCAGGACCCAGCGATGTTCCGCCAAGGTTGCCAGATCCACGCGGCGGCGTGCCGCCAGTGCATGTCCTGGCCGGCACACCAGGCACCGGTGCTCATCGTACAGCTTGAGTTGTTCGATCCGTGCTTCGTTGGAGAACTTTGCCCACGGCGCGCCGACACGGCCGATGATGCAATCGAGTTCACCGCGCATCAGGGTGTCGGTCAACCCGTCGACCGTGCCCTCCGAAATTTCGATCTGGACGTCGGGCGATTCTTCGAGCAGGAGCGACAACGCTTCGGGAATCAGTTCCAGCGTGGCCAGTGTCAGCGCTCCTACGCGCAACCGTAGCCGCTCGTGCTGTTGCGCACGCAACGCTTCTTCGTGTCCTGCACCGACTTCGGCCAGGGCGATGGAGAAGCGCCGCAGCGCGGCGCGCGCGGCCGGCGTCAGCAACACGCCTTGCGCATTGCGTTCGACCATGCGGATGCCGAACTGGGTTTCCAGCTCCTTCAGCATGGCGCTTACAGCGGGCTGGGTCAGGTGCATGGCCTGAGCAGCACGCGTAATGGATTTTTCGCTTTCCAGCAGGCGCATCAGATAAAGGTGCCTGAGTTTCAGGTGCCCATAGGCGAATTCGCGGTCGTCCGACATCGTCGCAGCCATAGAAATTCTTTATATCCCCATCCAAATTATCCGTTACTTGCTGGCGCGACGATAGATGGATACTGGCGCCACACATACAAAAGACATGCGGTTGTTAAACAACCGCGGATACAAGGGGTTTGAACCATGAAGCGAATAATGACCGCGATCGCGGGCCTGATTGTGTGTACGGCGGGCGCCATTCAGCCCGCGTCGGCCGCGGGTTATCCCGACAGGCCTATCCGGTTGATCACGCCGTTCCCGCCTGGCGGGGGTTCCGACGTCGTGGCCCGGATCATCGGAGAAAAGCTGGGCAGCCTGCTCGGCCAGGGCGTCATCATCGAAAACAAGGCCGGTGCCGGCGGCAGCCTGGGCACCGCATTTGTCGCGCGCGCCGCGCCCGACGGCTACACCCTGGTACTGGGCAGCACCGCCACGCATGCAATCAACCCCAGCCTGTACAAGGATCTGGGCTACGACCCCATCAAGGACTTCGCGCCGATTTCGCCGGTGGCGTCCACGCCGCTGCTGCTGATCGTCAACTCCTCGGTGCCCGCCAACAATGTGGCCGAGCTGGTCGCCCTGGCGAAAAAACGTGGCGATCGCAACGAAATGACCTTCGCTTCGGCCGGCACGGGCTCGGCCCAGCACCTGGGCGGGGAGCTGTTCAAAATGATGACTGGCACCAACATCATGCACGTGCCCTATAAAGGTGCGGGCCCGGCCATGGTGGACCTGATGGCGGGACAGGTCGATATGGATTTCGACACCATGGGATCGGCGCTTCCGCAGGCGGGTTCGCCCAAGCTCAAGGTGCTGGGCATCAGCAGCTTGTCGCGCAATCCGGCGCTGCCGAATGTGCCGACGATCGCGGAATCGGTGCCCGGCTACGAAATGGTCACCTGGTACGGGCTGTTCGCGCCCCATGGCACGCCGCCCGAGATCGTCGAGCGGCTCAACGCGGCGGTCAAGCAAGCGATCGATTCCAAGGACGTGCGGGATAAATTCGGCACCCTGGCGATCGAGCCCACCTGGAGCTCCTCCGCCGACTTCGCCGCCTTGCTGGGTCGCGAAGTACCGAAATGGCGCAAGGTCATCGAACAATCGGGAGCCAAAGTTGACTAGCGCACTATCCGCGGGGCGGCGGCCGGTGGATCCCATCGCCTGCGACAATATCGACCGTGCGATGAACATCGAGATGCGGGACCACGGCAGCCTGCCGCGCGGCATGAAATGGTCCATGTACCTGATGGCGCGCGAGGCCGCCGGTATGCCGCTGGTGCTGGCGGCCGCGCAGGAGTTCGACCGCGCACCGTGCCAGATCCTGCTGGCCAGCGGCGCGGCGGTGCCGGACCACATGCCGGTGGGAGAAAACGACGGGCCGATCGGTACCGCGACGCTGGCGCGGTCGCTGGTGGCTATCGGCCACACCGTGCGCATCGTGACCGACGGTGCGGCCGCGGCACCGTTTCGCGGACTGCTGCGTACGCTCGGGGTCCAGGCGGACGTCCTTGAGATCGGGCTGGATGACGTGCGAATGCAGGAAGATCTCGCGCAAACGCACGATGTTTTTTGCGCCATCGAACGGCTGGGCGGCAATGCCAACGGCATCATCTACGGCGCCACTGGCGTCTCGCGCGCACCGCACCGCGCCAATCTGGACATCCTGTTCAACACGGCCCGATCGCTGGGCAAGCGCACGATCGGTATCGGCGACGGCGGCAACGAAATCGGCTTCGGCAACGTCCATGCGCGTCTATCCCGCGAATGGCCGCAATACGAGTACCGGCAGGCCACGCCATGCGGCGGCGGCGTGTATTCGGTGATCGAGACCGATGTACTGCTGGTGGCCAATAGCTCGAACGTGGGCGCGCACGCGGTCACGGCCGGACTTGCCTTGCTGCGCGGCGACTTGTCGCTGTGCCATACCGCCGAACTCGAACGCGCGCTGGCCCACGTCGGTGTCGGCCTGGGCCTGATCGACGGCGGCAGCGGCCAGCTACGTCCGTGGTGCGATGGCGTACCACCGGAGGCCAATGCCGCGGTGGTGGAGATCATGCGCACCATCGTCGCCCAGTCGCTGGCGCCGGCAGGACGCCGCGCCTTCTGACCCTGGGCCGCTCGCCTTCCACACCCTATCCCATATCAGGAGATCACTGAAATGACTGCACGACGCACACCGACCGCCAACCTGGAACGGCTCAATCGCCTTATGGATGAGGCCGGACTGGATGCCGTGGTCTAGCGTTCCGGCCAGAACTTCACCTATTTGTCCGGTGTGGTGTACCCGGGCACGCTCGCTCGTCACCAGGATCTATCCGATTCGACCCGTGCCGTGCTGCTGCTGTGGCCACGCCGCGGCACCCCTGTCATCATCGCCAACAAGACCGCGGCCGGACTGGCACGGCGCGACGCCTGGGTCGAAGAGGTCGTCATGTACGAGGGCTACGTGCAATCGCCCTATGAAAAATTGGCGCAGGTCCTGCATGATGCCGGCCTGGGCAGTGCCCGCGTCGGCTTGGAGCGTGACTACGTCAACGTGCGCGACTGGGAGTTGCTGCGGCACTACGCGCCCGAACTGCGAATGACCGATTGCACACCGGTGATGGACAGGGTGCGCTGGGTCAAGACGGCCGATGAAGTACAGATGATCCGGCGCGCCGCCGACCTGCTGGATGATGTCTACCAGGAAGTGTTCGACCGCATACGCCCGGGCGACACGGAGCGCAAGATTCATGCGGACATGATGGCCACGTGCCTTTCAAAGGGCTTCGAATGGGCGCACGGCATCCTGAACTCCGACAAGAACACGATTCCATACGCGGGTGAAAGCGATTTCGTGATTCCCGCCGGCGACGTGATCCGCACCGACTATGTCGCCTATCTGCATGGCTATCCCGGCCACCAGTCACGCAACGTCATCATTGGCGAACCCAGCGCCGAACAGCGGCGCGACTATGCGATCAATCTGGACATTTATCGAACCGTGATCGACCGCTGCCGGGTAGGTGCCCGGGTGGGCGATTTGTACGACTACGTGATGAACGAATTCCAGAAGAACAACTGGTCGTATAACTCGCTGCTGATCGGGCATGGGGTCGGCGCCTGGTGGCACCAGCAGGAACCCATACTGCGCCGCGGCTCGGACGTATTGCTGGAAGAAGGCATGGTACTGGCGCTGGAGCCGCACAAGGACCACTGGCACGTGCAGGACATGATCCTGGTGCAGAAGGGCGCACCCACGTTGCTGTCGGCAAAGTTCAACACGGATCAACCTTATATCGTCCCCGCGAAATAGGTTGCGACGGTGCGACCAGGCTCGGCCGCCGGCAGGTAACGATAAATGGAACAGGATATGGGAATTCTCAAGATCGGCCTGATCGGCTGCGGAGCTATTGGAAAGCAGGTGCTGCGATTGCTGGCGCATGAAGCCGGTGATGTCGAAGTGTGCGGTATTCTGGTGCGCCCGGATGGCAAGACAGCCGCGCAGCCTCCGGATCTCGGCGTTCCGCTTTATACCGATCTGGACGACCTGTTGCGGGCGCGGCCCACGATGGTGGTGGAATGTGCTGGCCATGGCGCGGTCGATGCCTACGGCGAGCGCGTCCTGTCGATGAACTGCGATCTGACGCTGGTGTCGGTCGGCGCCTTGGCCAACGCCGACCGCTACGCGCGGCTGCAGGCGGCGGCCGTTGCCAGTGGTCGCCACATTTTCATTCCCGCCGGCGCGGTCGGCGGACTGGACGTCCTGCAAGCGGCCAAGGCTGCCGGCCTGGATGCGGTGCACTACCGGTCACGCAAGCCTCCGGTAGCCTGGCGCGGCTCGCCGGCCGAACGCGCGGTCGACTTGAACAGCCTGTCCGAGGCCGTTACCTTCTACCGCGGTAATGCGCGCCAAGCCGCCGCCGACTTCCCCAAGAATGCCAACGTCGCCGCCACCATCGCACTGAGCACGCTGGGCATGGACGACACCCGCGTGGAGTTGATCGCCGACCCGAACGCGGACGGCAACTATCACGAAATCGAGGCCGCCGGCGCCGCCGGCACGATCCATATCCGCATCAAGGCGCTGACTTCACCACATAATCCCAGCACTTCCCTGATCACGGCCTACAGCGTGGTGCACGCGATATTGCACGGGCGCCGCACGGTCGTGCTGTGACTTGCTTTTTATGCGGATTGCCCTTCGTCTACTCAAGGTCCTTCAACAACAGATACCAGAACCGTGCCCGAGCGCCCAGCGTGCTGACCAGAATGTGCTCGTGCAGCGTATGTGCGCCGTCGCCATCCGCACCCAGCCCATCCAGCGTTGGCACGCCCATGGCCGAAGTGAAGTTGGCGTCGCTGCCGCCGCCCGTCATGGGTGCGTCGTCCAGCGTGAAGCCGGCGGCGGTGGCGAACAGGCGGGCCTTGCCGAGCAACTGGGTGGTGGCTTCTGTCTTGACCATGGGCGGGCGGTTCAGTTCGACATCGATGTCCAGGCTGACGTCCTGTCCAACGGGCTTCAGGTCTCGCATGCGCCGCAGCGTGTCTTCGGCGGCGGGCATGTCCGGCACGCGGAAGTCCACTACGCAGCGGCATAGCGCGGGAACGGTGTTGGTGGCCGTGCCGCCTTCGATGGTGCCGACGCTGACGGTAACGCCGCGTTCGTAGTCGGTGATGCCTTCCAGGGCCAGCACCTGATGGGCCATTTCGCGGATGGCGCTGCGGCCTTTTTCATGGGCGACGCCGGCGTGGGCGGCGTGTCCCTTTACACCCAGGC
>DATJHN010000205.1:0-6946 GCA_035493915.1 Bordetella sp. | reverse complement strand
TGCGCCGGACAGCGTACTCGTTGCCGTGGCGCGCGCCGAAGGCAAGGTGGACGAAGCGGCATGGGCGGCGCGGGACCACGAGAAAATCGCCGCACAGGTCAACGCATTCCTGCAGTCCGAATTCAAGGACGAGATCGACCTGTACGGAGCGCTCGAGGGACTTGCGGCCGAGCCGCCACCGCCCAGCCGCATGGCGCTGGCCGCTGATCTGTTGCGCGGTCACGATATCGATCCCGATGCCTTGCTGGAGGGCAGCGATCCTGATCACTTCCGGAATAACGTTTCCGCATCCTCGGCCGCGTTGTTGCGTAATTGCAAAGCCGGCGAGTATTACTTCAACAAGGATACGCTGACCGCCGACGGCATCCGCAAGATGAAAATGCGTGGGGGCGGGAAGCCGACAGATGCGCATATCGACAAGATGCTGCGCGAATTGCCCGCTTCGCTGGATGCGGAGTTCACCAGGCGCTTCGACGGCCACCAGCAGCGCATGTCCACGCTGCTCTCCACGTGGCTATCCGCGCGGCTGGCGCTGCATGCCAGGCAGACCGGAATCGACCTTGCCGGTACGGTGGTGACAGTCTCGCGGGCGCAGATGCAGCTGATCATTCCGTTTCCACCCGCGCGTCAGTCTCTCTATTCCGATTCGTACGGCACCAAGCCATCGAACGGCTTCCTGGTGTCCATCCAGTCCGCGGACAAGATGCATCAGTGCTTTATCTCCAACCAGACCGGCCAGATCCACGTCCTGCCCGATGGCGAGTCGGCTGAATCCTGGTTGAGTAAAGAACATGAACTGGTGTTCGACGATGCGGCGGCACGCGCGGAGCTGGCTTCCCGTCCCGGGCACTGGCGTACGCGCGTTACCGTGGAGCAGGCCGTGTCGGGTCCGCACAGCGCCAACCAGGAATCGTTGTCCAGCATGTTTCATGCGGAGATCGAGCAAGGGCGCGAGGCGGCTCGCGGGGAGACCATGACCGAGAGTATGGTCGATGCATTGCTGAACTTGATTCCCTTTCGGCAGATGGTGGTCGCGCTGCGCAAAGGCGACGTTCCCACCGCGATCGTGACCGGCGGGCTGGATGCCTTGTCCTTGATACCGTTGATCGGATCGGGAATACGCCTTGGCGGCGCGGCGGCAAGATCGGCCGCGCCCTGGTTGTCCATGGGCATGCGGTTCGGCGGGGCGGCAGGGCGGCAAGGGGTGAGCGGCCTGCGGCGCTTGGCCGGCCGTGTCGCCGTGCAGCCCGATCGGATCAGGGCAGGCCTGGCGAATTCGGCGATACAGGGATGGGGCCGGCTGCGGCCCCTGGATGTGCGGCGGGTGGCGCAGGCACTGCGGCCGACCGCGCCCGGGCTGGCCACGATGTTGGACGGCGTCGCCACGCGGGCACGCGGGGCAACCATTCCAGACGGTGTGTGGCGCGTGCAAAGCGATGCCATGGCGACCGCCACGGCAGGAACGCGCGAGTTGATCAGCACGGTGCCCGCGGTCAGCGCGCGCAATCCGCAGGGCGGTAAGCTGGCCTTGTTGCCCTATGGCGAGCGGGCTGGCGCTTATACGCGGGTCGATGCCACGGGCCAACGGATAGGCGCGTTGCTGCTGGCCGACAGCGAAGGCTGGCTGTATCAAGCCATGCCGGTGGCCAGCCTGGAGCGTTATCGGATTTCGTCGCTGGACATTGCAAGAACCCTGAGCTGCAAGCGGATCAATGCGGACGGAACGATCGTGCTGGACGGGGTCCGCTATGCCCGCCTTGGCGCCGATTACGTGGAGGTCGTGCGGGACCCGGCCATGTCCACGGTTGCGCGGCCGATCTGGCGCGTGGTGGCGCCCAGGGGAGTCACGCCGGACGTCATCATGCACCGGCTGATTCATGATCGGATTGAAGGGTTGTGGCGCCGGGCCGAGGTGCCGGGCATAGTCGGTGGCGGTGGAGGCGCGAGCCGGGTAGGCCGGCGTGGCCGGTTGCGGATGACCGCGTCACGCCCTCTGGTTGGGGCCGTGACGCCGGATGCGGCGCAAGTGGCGCGGTTCCGCGATGCATTGATCCACAGCATGCGAGGTGCGACGGTGGCGCAGGTCGACGCGCTGCGGGCGCTGCTGGATCGTCTCGCCGCCGATGACCACGGCGCGGCGATCCTGAACGCCATGACCGCCTGTCACGAGTTGCTGGGCAAGGCGCCGGAAATCGTCCTGGCTGGGGGCTCCGGCGCGGTGGGCTTGCGTCCATCGCTGGGCCGGCCCGTTCCTGGCCAGACGTGGAACCTGGATCTGGATGCACTCAGATTCGATGCGACGGAGGCCGCGGTGCGGGAGTTGGCGGCGGTCTATAACAACCTGACCGGCATTCTGCAGAATGCCGATCCCTTCGATGTCATGCTCGAGGCGGGCATGCCGCCAGTCGATCCAGGTCTGGAGCGGGCCTGGGCGGAATGGCTGGCGCAGGATCCACCGCGAAGCCCGGGTGCGGGGATGGCGGCCGCGGAGGGAAGCCGCGTCCCGACAGCGCGCCAACTGACGGTGCAATATTTGCGGGGGCAGGTTCAGGAAATGCGCTGCTTCGGTGGATTGGACCGGGCGGCGATCAAGGCCTTGCTAAGGAACCAGCACGTCAGTGCTCGAACGAGAGTCAACCTGTCTCATCGTGGCCTGGACAGTATTCCGCCGCTGCCCGGCGACATAAAGACATTGAGCATATCCAATAACCCTATCCGGGATTGGCGCAATCTTCCGGAAGGCCTGATGGTCCTGAATGCGCGGGCAATGCGCATGTACGAATTGCCCGCGGATCTGCCTGCCGGACTCCGAGAGCTGGACGTGTCCGATAACCAGCTAGGCGACTCATCGCTGGTCCTGCCACCGAACCTGGTACGCCTGAATCTGGGACGCAATCGCCTGCCAGCCGTGCCGGATCTTCCCAATAGCCTGCAAGAACTCATGATCCACGAAAACAACCTGGAGACACTACCCGCGGCCCTGCCGCGCGGGCTCGAGCTCCTGGATGTGTCCAACAACGCGCTGACGCGATTGCCGGTGCATTTGCCGCCGGATCTTCAGGTATTGCATGCGGGACACAACCGCCTGGAAGAATTGCCGGCTTTGCCCGCGACGCTGGAAGAGCTCGACGTATCCTGGAACCATCTGCGGGCGCTGCCGGACTTGCCCGATACGCTGCGCATTCTGGAAGGGGGCGCCAATGCGTTGGAAGAGTTGCCCGCCGATCTGCCGCCTGACTTGGAGCTGTTGCTGGTCCCGCGCAACCGGCTCCGGCGGTTGCCCGACGATTTGCCACGCAGCCTGACGGTGCTTGCCGTGCAGCACAACGCCATCGAAGACCTGCCGGCCAGTATTGCCGAATTGGAGTCCTGCACGGTCCATGTCGATGGCAATCGTCTTTCCGCCGCCGCCGTCTCGTTCATCGACGGCGGCCGTGGCAGGCCGCGCATTTTTTACTCCTCGCCGGATGGCGCGGGGGGCCAGCCGGTGCGCAGCCTGGCCCAGTCCGTCCGGTATTGGTGGACCCAATCGGCGGTGGAGGCGCAGCAGCGGTGGGATGCGATCGAACGAGCAGTGGGCATGCGGCCGGACGCGGCGGAATTCGCATTGTTTCTGGATCGGCTGCGCACGACGGCGAGCTATCGCGATGCGGGTTTTCGCGCGCAGGTCGTGGAATGGTTGACGGAGCTTTCCAGACCGGAACGCAAGACCCTGCTCGACGAGACGCTGGGTGTGTGCCAGGGAGCCACGGAAAGCTGCGAGGATCGTGTTGTCGCCACCTGGAACGACGCGCAGAATCTGCGTCGCAACGATGACGTTCGCCTGGGCGTGTATGACGATCGCATCCCGGATGTGCTGGATACCGCCAGGCAGATGTTCCGGATCAACGTCCTGACCGAGATCGCCAGGGGGCATGAACGTACCCGGCCTGTTCTCGATCCGGTGGAGCTATATCTGGCCTATCTGGTCCGGCTGCGCGATTCGCTGGGGCTGACGACGGTGGCGCCGGCGATGCGCTTTTATGATCTCTCGTTCGTGACCCCCCATGATCTGGCCAAGGCGCGCGAAACCGTGCTGGCGCGCGAACGGGGCGAATTCAACACATTTCTGGTGCTGGACTACGAACCCTGGCAAACCCTGCTCAGGCGCAAGGACGCGCAGGGCTATGCGCAAGCCGAGCAGGAAGTGCATCGTTTGCTGGAAACGACGTACGAACAACGGCTGGGCGAAGAGATCGACAAGCTTGGGCTGGATCCCGGCAATAAAGCCTTGATTGCCGATGCGCGCAAGGATCTCGGGCCGGTCATCATGCGTGAGATCCGCTATCGCGCGCTGAGCCCGCTGACCGACAAGTATTTGCAGCCGGAGGCGCCTTCCCTGGAAGAGGTGGAGGGACACGGCATGGCCGGTGTTCCCCCTCTCGCACAGTGAGCGTGGGGACCTCCGCCCTATAGCGGTCGGGACAGGTGTCCAGACCGCGCTACAGGTTGGAAGAATCCCCGTAGCGCCGCCGCTAGCGCTTCAACTTGGCGAGAGCCGACGCCATGGCGTCGGCCATGGCGCCCCCGGCCGCCGGCGCCGCGGCGCGGCTGTCCTGGCCGGTGCGGCGGGGCCGGTCGCCACCTTGCCGCGGCGCGGCCGCGCCGCGATTGTCGCCGCCGCCCGCGCGCCGAGCCGGCGCAGCGCTGTCGTTCAGTCGCATGGTCAGCGCCACGCGCTTGCGAGCCACGTCGACCTCCAGCACCTTGACCTGCACCGTCTGCCCCACGCGC
Source organism: Bordetella sp. (assembly GCA_035493915.1). Lineage (GTDB taxonomy): Bacteria > Pseudomonadota > Gammaproteobacteria > Burkholderiales > Burkholderiaceae_B > Bordetella_C. The sequence goes on along the minus strand of DATJHN010000205.1, from coordinate 2,173 downwards.
ACCACGTCGCGCGGATCCTTGACGAATTTTTCCGACAGCGCCGAGATATGTACCAGCCCATCCTGGTGCACGCCGATGTCGACAAAGGCGCCGAAGTTGGCGACGTTGGTTACCACGCCTTCCAGGATCATGCCTTCATGCAGATCGTTCAGGGTTTCAACCCCTTCCTTGAACTGCGCCGTCTTGAACTCCGGACGCGGGTCGCGGCCGGGTTTTTCCAATTCGGAGAAGATGTCGCGCACGGTGGGCAGGCCGAAGCGGTCGTCGGTGAATTCGGCCGGCGACACGCCTTTCAGCGCTTCGCGCTGGCCCATGACATTGCGCACGTCGGACTGGATCTTGGCCAGGATGCGTTCCACCACGGGATAGGCTTCCGGGTGCACGGACGAGGCATCCAGCGGGTTTTCACCGTCGCGGATACGCAGGAAGCCCGCCGCCTGTTCGAATGCCTTGTCGCCGAAACGGGGCACCTTGAGCAGCGCCGCGCGCGAGGGGAATGCGCCGTGCTCGTCGCGCCAGGCGACGATATTCTTGGCCAGCAGCGTGTTCAGGCCGGACACGCGCGACAGTAGCGGCGCCGAAGCCGTATTCACATCCACGCCCACGCCGTTCACGCAGTCTTCGATCACCGCGTCCAGTGACCGCGCCAGCTCGCGCTGATTGACGTCGTGCTGGTATTGGCCCACGCCGATGGCCTTGGGTTCGATCTTGACGAGTTCGGCCAGCGGATCCTGCAGGCGGCGCGCGATGGACACGGCGCCGCGCAGGCTGACGTCCAGCTCGGGGAATTCCAGCGCGGCCAGTTCCGACGCCGAATATACCGAGGCGCCGGCTTCGGAGACGACGACTCGGGTCAGGTTCAGTTCGGGGAAGCGCGACATCAGGTCGCCGACCAGTTTTTCCGTTTCGCGCGAGGCCGTGCCGTTGCCGATCGCCACGAGTTCGATCTTGTGCTTGGCGGCAATGGCGGCCAGGGCCGCGATGGAGCCCTCACGGTCGCGGCGCGGTTCGAAGGGATAGACGGTGGCGGTTTGCACCACTTTACCGGTCTGGTCGATGGCGGCCACCTTGACGCCGGTGCGGATGCCGGGGTCCAGCCCCAGGACGGCGCGCGGACCGGCCGGCGCGGCCAGCATCAGGTCCTTCAGATTGGCCGAAAAGACGCGTATGGCTTCGGCTTCCGCGCTTTCGCGCAGGCGTCCGACCAGTTCGCTTTCGAAAGCCGACAGCAGCTTGACGCGCCAGGTCCAGCGGCAGACTTCGCCCAGCCAGCGGTTGCGCGGCGTGGCGTCGATATCGAACAGGCCCGGTCCCAGCTTGAGCAGGCTGGCGATGCGCGTCACGCAGGGATGCGGAACCAGCGCTTCCTGCTCGGCGTCCAGGCCCAGGCGCAGTTCCAGCACGCCTTGCTGGCGTCCGCGCAGCAGCGCGAGCACGCGGTGCGAGGGCAGGGTGCGCAGGGATTCGTTGAAGTCGAACCAGTCACGGAAATTGGCGCCTTCGGTTTCCTTGCCTTCCGCCATCTTGGAATACAGCAGGCCGGTCGACCACAGGTGTTCGCGCATATCGGCCAGTAAATCGGCGTTTTCGGCGTAGCGCTCGGACAGGATGTCGCGCGCGCCGTCCAGCGCGGCCTTGGCGTCGCTGATGGCGGCTTCCGGGTTCAGGTACTGCTGCGCCAGCACGGCGGGGTCGCAGGCGGCATCGGCAAGGATTGCTTCGGCCAGCGGCTCCAGGCCGGCTTCGCGCGCGATCTGGGCACGGGTGCGGCGCTTGGGCTTGTAGGGCGCGTACAGGTCTTCCAGCCGCTGCTTGGTGTCGGCGGTTTCGATTTCCTTCTGCAGCTCGGGCGTCAGCTTGCCCTGCTGGCCGACGGATTCCAGGATCGCGGCGCGTCGTTCTTCCAGCTCGCGCAGATAGCCCAGCCGTACTTCCAGGTTGCGCAGGACGGTATCGTCCAGGCCGCCGGTGGCTTCCTTGCGATAGCGCGCGATAAAGGGCACGGTGGCGCCGTCGTCCAGCAGTTCGACCGCGGACGCGATTTGGTTGGGCCTTGCGCCAAGCTCGGTCGCGAGTTGCGCGATGATGCGGGCTTGGTCGACGGCGGGTGCGGCGGCGGACGTGGTAGCGGAGGTCTCAGGCATCTCTTGGGCGACAAAGAAGGAAAAACAAG
>DATJHN010000204.1:0-9340 GCA_035493915.1 Bordetella sp. | reverse complement strand
TGGCCGTCGTCGCCGATGCCCAGCAGGTTCACATCGAACAAGGGGCGTCCCGGCTCCAGTTGCGCCGCGCCGTAATAGTCGCGCAGCGTATCGGCGTAGCGCGCGGCCGCCGATTCCGGCGTGCCGTCCGCCGGCACCGGATGCACGTTGGCGGCCGGAATCGGCACGTGGTCGATCATGGCCAGGCGCGCCATGCGGTAATTGCTTTGCGGATCGTCGTAGGGCACGAAGCGCTCGTCGCCCCAGAACAGATGCACGCGCGACCAGTCGATGCGCTTGGCGCGCGCCGGCTCGGCCAGCAGCGCATACAAGGGCCGCGGCGTGCTGCCGCCCGACAGCGCCAGGGCGAAGCGGCCCTCGCAGGCCGCGATGCGCGCGGTCAGCCAATCGGCCAGATGTTCGACCAGGCTGTCCGTCGTGTCGAAGATGCAGGCTTGTTCCTTGTTCATCGATACCTCCTTGGCCAGGATCGAGGGCTCCGGGAGCCTGTTGATTCCTGGATCGCGCCGGGTGCCTGGCCATCCGCCCTCGCGGACCCGCAGGTGTTCCGCGGCGCTGGCAGCCCCTAGACCCCGGGCAGAATAAAGCGATGCACCGCGGCGGCCAGGCCGTCGTCGGCGTTGCCGGCGGTGGTTACCGTCGCCCGCGCGCGGACTTCGGCGGATGCCTGTCCCATCGCGATGGAAAAACCGGCCCGTTCGAACATGGGCACATCGTTGTCGCCATCGCCGATGACGGCGGTCTCGGCCAATGACACGCCCAGGTGGCGCGCAAGCGCCGCCACCGCGTCGCCCTTGTTGGCGCGTGCATGGTTGACGTCCAGGTAGTAGACCTGCGACCGCGATGCATGCGCGTCGGGCGCGATGCGCGGATTGATTTCGTTTTCCAGCCGCACCAGCCCGGCCGCGTCCGCGCCGGCCGCGACGATCTTGCCGATGCGGTCGATATAGGGCTCGAAACTGTCGACCAGGGTGCCGTCGAAGCCCAGCGTGTGCCGTTCCAGCGGCACGTAAGCGCCGTTCGGGTCGCGCAGCAGCCATTGATCGTCGGCGAACACCCAGGTTTCCACGGGCGCGTTTTCGAACAGGCCCAGCGCGATGCGGGCATTGGCCGGCGACAACGGATGCGATTCGATGACGTGGCCGCCGGGGTCGACGATGGCGCCGCCGTTGAACGCCGCGGTGGGCGTATCCAGGTCCAGCATGCGGATCAGCCCCAGCATGCCGCGCGGCGGGCGGCTGCTGACCAGCGTGAACGCCACGCCCGCTTCGCGCAGCGCCTGCACTGCCGCCACGGTGGCGGCGCTGATCTGTTTGTCCGGCCGCACCAGCGTGCCGTCGACGTCCGACACCAGCAGGCGGATGGGGGATGCCGGCGCGAGGTTGCCTACTTCAGGCTGTGCCATGCGCGTCCGTCCCGCCGCAGCAGTTCGTCCGCGGCATCCGGGCCATCCGAGCCCGCCGCGTAAAGATGCACGTCCGTGCAACCCTTCCAAGCATCCAGGAAAGGCTGCACCGCGCGCCAGCCGTTTTCGATGTTGTCCGCCCGCTGGAACAGCGTCTGGTCGCCGATCATGCAGTCGTACAGCAGGGTTTCATAGCCCGTCGAGGGCTGCATCTTGAAGAAATCGGAGTACGCGAATCCCATCTGGATGTTGTCGATCTCCAGCGTGGTGCCGGGCTTCTTGGCCTGGAAATCGAACCACATGCCTTCGTCGGGCTGGATCTGGATGATCAGGTAATTGGGCTTCATGCGATGCACGTGCGTATCGCGGAAGGGCGACATCGGCGCGGGCTTGAAGCAGATGGCGATCTGGGTGTCGCGCGCGCCAAGGCGCTTGCCGCTGCGCAGGTAGAAGGGCACGCCGGCCCAGCGCCAGTTGTCCACCCACAGTTTCAGCGCGACATAGGTCTCCGTGCAGCTGTCCGGCGCCACGCGGTTTTCCTCGCGATAGCCCGGCACGCGGGTACCGTTGATTTCGCCCGTTGCGTATTGGCCGCGGACCGAATTGCGTTTTGCCTCGTCCGGGGTCTGCGGGCGGATCGCCGCGATGACCTTGGCTTTTTCGCTGCGCACGGGGTCCGCGCCGAAGGCGGTGGGCGGTTCCATCGCGACCATGGCCAGCAGCTGGAACAGGTGATTGGGCACCATGTCGCGCAACGCGCCGGTCAGTTCGTAGAAGTTGCCGCGCTGCTCCACGCCCACCGTCTCGGCGGCGGTGATCTGCACATGATCGACGTAGTGGTTGTTCCAGAAGGCCTCGAACAGGCCATTGGAGAAACGGCTGACCAGGATGTTCTGCACCGTCTCCTTGCCCAGGTAGTGATCGATGCGATAGATCTGCTTTTCATCCATCACCGCCAGGATGCCGGCATTCAGGTCCTGCGCGGTCTTCAGGTCGGAGCCGAAGGGCTTTTCCACGATGACGCGGCGGAACTGGTCTTCGCCTTCTTTCAGCAGGCCGGCGTGCGCCAGGCGCGTAATGACTTCGCAGAAAAAGCGCGGCGCGGTGGCCAGGTAGAAAATGGCATTGCGCGAGCCGGACGCTTCGATGCGCTGGGCGACGGCCTGGTAGGTCGCATCGTCCAGGAAGTCGCCTTCCAGATAGGTAATGCGCTGGGCCAGGTGGTCCCATTGCTTGGAATCGAGCGCCGGTTCGGCGCCTTCCGCGCCGGCCTTCTTGGCGTTCTTGTCCGACATCTCGCGCATGAAGTCGGCCAGCTTGCCGCGATATTCGTCGTCGCTGACCTTGTTGTGGTCCACGCCGATGATATGCAGGGCATCGCCGACCAGACCGTCGCGCGTCAGGTTGTACAGCGACGGCACCAGCAGGCGTTTGACCAGGTCGCCGTGCGCGCCGAACAGAAAAAGGTTGACCGGCGGCGCCATCTGCGACCGCGGGTGGCGGTGTGTCGATTGCGCGGCCGTCATCACTTTTTCTCCTCGACGTGGCCGCCGAAGCCGAAGCGCATGGCCGACAGCATTTTGTCGCCGAAGGTGGCGTCCTGGCGCGAGCGGAAGCGGGCGAACAGGGCGCCGGCCAGCACGGGTGCCGGCACCGCTTGTTCCACGGCCGCGTCTATCGTCCAGCGTCCTTCGCCGCTATCGGCGACGTCGCCGGAGAAGCCGGCCAGTTTGGGATCCTTGGCCAGGGCGATGGCGGTCAGGTCCAGCAGCCAGGACGACACCACGCTGCCGCGGCGCCAGACCTCGGCGACGTCGGCCACTTCGATGTTCAGGCGCTGGTCTTCCGGCAGTTGATCCGAGTTCTTGGTCTTCAGGATATCGAAGCCTTCGGCATAGGCCTGCATGATGCCGTACTCGATGCCGTTGTGGACCATCTTGACGAAGTGGCCGGAACCGGCGGGGCCGGCGTGGATGTAGCCCTGTTCGGCGCGCGGGTCGCGGCCTTCGCGGCCCGGCGTGCGCGGGATGTCGCCCAGCCCCGGCGCCAGGCAGGAGAAGATCGGATCCAGGTGCTTCACGACATTGTCCGGGCCGCCGATCATCATGCAGTAGCCGCGTTCCAGGCCCCAGATGCCGCCGGACGTGCCCACGTCGACGTATTCGATCTTGCGGGCGGCCAGCGCCTTGGCGCGGCGGATATCGTCCTTGTACATGGTGTTGCCGCCGTCGATGATGATATCGCCCGGCTCCAGCAACCCGGCCAGCGTATCGATCATGTGCTCGGTGACGCTGCCGGCCGGCAGCATGACCCAGATCGCGCGCGGCTTGGCCAGCTTGGCGACCAGGGCTTCCACATTGTCGACGCCGGTCGCGCCTTCGGACTGCAATTCCTGCACCTTGTCCAGGCTGCGGTTGTAGACGATCACCTCGTGCTTGTTCCGCATCAGGCGGCGCGCGATGTTGGCGCCCATGCGCCCAAGTCCAATCAATCCGAGTTGCATAAAAGTTCTCCAAGTAAGGAGTTGGTGTCAGATCCAGGACGCCGCTGGAGCCGGCTCTGCCGGTCCGCCAGTGTCGCCCCCTTGAGGGGGAAGCGCGTAGCGCTTCGGGGGTGGGTCACACACCCTCCGGTCCGCCAGCGTCGCCCCCTTGAGGGGGAAGCGCGTAGCGCTTCGGGGGGTTACTTCATACTTTTGGCCAGGCGGGCCAGGCCGCTTTCCACGTCGCCGCCGCGAATGTGCACGCGCAGATAGCGTCGCCCGCGTTCGGCCAGCACTTGCAGATCGCCCAGCGCCTGCGCCGCCTGCACGGTGCCGAAGCTGATCTTGCGGCCCGGGACGGACAAGTCGCGCGCCGGATCGGCGGTGATCTGCAGGAATACGCCGCTGTTCGGACCGCCCTTGTAGGCCTGCCCAGTCGAATGCAGGAAACGCGGGCCGAAGCCGCCCACCGTGGCCACCTTGTGGCGGTCGCGCATGGTTACGCGCAGGCCGGCGATTTGCCGTTCGTGCGCGGCGTTGCGGGCGATGTAGGCCAGCACGGCGGCATAGTCGCCCTGGCCCAGGCGAGCCAGGTGGGCGCGCAGCACGCCTTCGGCGGTGCCGTCGGCGGCCAGCGACGCGTCGCCGTAGAAGGCCAGGTCGCCGTCTTCCGCGATGGGGGTTTCTGGGGGCAGCTTGCCGGTCTTTTCATAGGCGTCCGTCAGGGCGCGCGTCTTGATCTTGCTGGCTTCCACGTCCGGCTGGTCGAAAGGATCGATGCCGATCACGGCGCCCGCGATCGCGGTGGCGACTTCCCAGCGGAAGAATTCCTGTCCGATGGCGGTCGGACGCGGCAGCGTAATGCGGATGACGGGCTGCCCCGCCGCCGCCAGGGCTTGCACCTTGGCATCCAGCTGGGTGGTGTCGTCCTCGGCGCAGCGCACATAGGCGAACACGCGGTCCTGGCCATAGACGTCGGGCGTGCCAATCGGCTCCAGATCCACCGGCACGATGCCGTGGCCGTGCTTACCGGTGGATTCGGCCAACAGCTGTTCCAGCCAGGAACCGATGCTCGACACCTTCGGCGAGGCGAAGATGGTGACCTTGTCACGGCCGGCGCGAGCGGCTTCGCCCAGGATGGCGCCCAGGCGCAGGCCGGGATTTACCGCCGGCGGCGACGACGGCCCGCAGGCGCGCACCATCGGCTGCGTGGTTTCCATGAAATGCGCGACGTTATGGCCCATGACGCCCAGCGGCACCATGCCGAAAGCCGATAGCACCGAATAGCGTCCGCCGATGGCCGGATCGCCATGGAAAATCGCGCGGAAACCCGCCTGTTTGGCGGATGCCTCCAGTTTGGAGCCGGGATCGGTGATGGCGATGAAATGCTTGCCGGCGGCTTCCTGCCCCACCGCGGCCACTGTGGCGGCATGGAAGTGCGCATTCAGGATTTCCGGCTCCAGCGTCGAGCCCGACTTGCTGGATACGATGAACAGTGTGCGGGCGATGTCGATGCCGCGCTCCACGGCGCAGATTTCTTCGGGGTTGGTGGAGTCCAGCGCATGCAGCGCCAGGCCCTGGCCGGCTTCGCCCAGGGTGTGCGCCAGCACTTCCGGTCCCAGGCTGGAACCGCCCATGCCCAGCAGCACGGCATGCGTATAGCGTTCCGCTTGCACATCGCGCGCCAGCGCGGCGATGGCATCGGCATCGATCTGCTTGCCCTGGCCCGCGGCCAGCCAGCCCACCCAGCGGTCTTCCTGCTGCCCCGTCCACATGGACGCGTCGTGTTGCCAAAGGCGGCGCGCCCAGCCGTCGGCACGCGCGCGTTCCAGGCATTTATCGACGGCTTCCGCCAGGGGCTTGGGCAGTTCGTACGACACGCCGTTGAGCTGTTCGCCCAGGTAGGTCAGGCGCTTGGCGGCCACAGCGGCCAGCAGCGCATCGAAAGCGTCGGAGAACTGGCGCGTGCCGTCGTCCACCAGTTCGCGCGTTACGCCGTCCAGGTCCAGTCCCAGTTTCTTCGCATCGTCCAGCTGGCGCTGCGCTTCGGCGACGTCGCGCGTGAGCGAGGTTTCCACGGTGCCGCTCTGGCGGAAAGCGTCCATTGTGGCGGTGGGCATGGTGTTGACCGTGTCCGGGCCGATCAGTTCATCGACGTACAGCGTGGCCGGATAGGCGGGATTCTTGGTGCCGGTGGACGCCCACAGCAGCCGTTGCGGATGCGCGCCTTTTTGCGCCAGCGCCTTCCAGCGATCCTGGCCAATCAGTTGCAGGTAATCCTGGTAGGCCAGCTTGGCATTGGCGATGGCGATCTTGCCTTTCAGCGCGTTCAGCTTGTCGCCGTCGGCACCCGGCTGCTTGAGCGCATCGTCGATTTTCTTGTCGATGCGGGTATCGATGCGGCTGACGAAAAAGCTGGCCACGCTGGCAAGCCGGTCCACCGGCTTGCCGGCCTTCATGCGCGCCTCCAGCCCTTCGATATAGGCCTTGGCGACGGCCATATAGGCCTCGCGGGCGAACAGCAGCGTGACGTTGACGTTGATGCCTTCTTCGATCAGTTGGCGGATGGCGGGTACGCCTTGGGGCGTACCCGGCACCTTGATCATCAGGTTGGGCCGGTCCACCGCGCGCCACAGGCGCCGCGCTTCGGCCAGCGTGCCTTCGGTGTCATAGGCCAGGTACGGGGAGACTTCCAGGCTGACGTAGCCGTCCTTGGCTTTCAGGCGGTCGTACACCGGCCGCAGTGCATCGGCGGCGGTCTGGATATCGCGCACCGCCAGCTGTTCGTAGACGTCGCCGGGGGCGGCGTCGGATTGGTACAGGATGGCGTGCAGCTGTTCGTCGTAGGTCTCCCCGTGGCCCATCGCTTTTTCGAAGATGGAAGGATTCGAGGTGACGCCGGTCAGGCTGTCTTCGCGCACCAGCTTGTCCAGGCCGCCCTGCGCCAGGAATTCACGGCTCAGGAAATCCAGCCATATGGCCTGTCCGGCCTCCGCCAGCCGGACCAGCGGGTTTTTCGTCGTTTGGTTCATTGCGTACTCCTTTTGTTTTGAACCTGCTCGCGCGCGGCGCGAACCACATTGTCCACCGTGAAGCCGAACTTCGCTTGCAGCTTGGCGATCGGCGCTGAGGCGCCGAAGGTGCGCATAGCGATGATGGCCCCGGTGGCGCCGACATAACGGTCCCAGCCCAGGACACCCGCCTGCTCGACGGCCACGCGGCCGGTCACGTCCGGCGGCAGTACGCTGTCGCGATACGCCTGGTCCTGTTCTTCGAACAGATCCCAACTGGGCATGGAGACGACGCGCGCCGCGATGCCATCGGCGCGCAATTTTTCATAGGCCTGCATGCACAGCGAGACCTCGCTGCCCGTGGCGATCAGGATGACACTCGGGCGTTCCGGCTTGCAGTCCGCCAGCACATAGGCGCCGCGCGCAAGCTCCGAGGCCGGCGTGTACGCGCTGCGATCCAGCGTGGGCAGGGGCTGGCGCGACAGTACCAGGGCCGTGGGACGGTGTGTTTGCGTCAGAGCGACCTTCCAGGCTTCCACGGTTTCGTTGGCATCGCAGGGGCGCACCATGCGCAGGCCGGGAATGCCGCGCAACTGCGCCAGCTGTTCGACGGGTTGGTGCGTGGGACCATCCTCGCCCAGGCCGATGGAGTCGTGGGTGAAGACGAAAACCACCGGCAATTCCATCAGCGCGGCCAGGCGGATCGGCGGCTTCATGTAGTCGCTGAAGATCAGGAAGGTGGCGGTGTAGGGGCGCACGTGCGACAGCGCCATGCCGTTGGCGATGGCGCCCATCGCATGCTCACGCACGCCGAAATGCATATTGCGGCCGCCGTAGCTGTCGCGCTGGAAGCTGCCGGCGCCGTCAAAGGTCAGGTTGGTCTTGGTGGACGGCGCCAGGTCGGCGGCACCGCCCATCAACAGGGGAATATGCTTGGCGAAGGCGTTCAAGGCCTTGCCGCCGGATTCGCGCGTGGCCATGCCCTTGGCATCCGGCGGGAAGACGGGCGCTTCGCTGTCCCAACCGTCCGGCAGTTGGCCCTGCCGCATGCGTTGCAGTTCCTCGTGCAGCGCGGGGGTATCGGCCTTCAATTGGTTCATCGTTGCGTGCCATTGCGCGTAGGCCGGTTCTGCCCGCGCGGCCATGGCGTCGCGCAGGCGGTCGCGTACTTCGTCGGGCACCAGGAAAAAAGCGTCTTCCGGCCAGCCGTAGGCCTGCTTCGTCAGCCGTACTTCTTCCTCGCCCAGCGCTTCGCCGTGGGCAGCCGCGGTGTTGTGCTTGTGCGGCGCGCCGAAGCCGATCACGCTATCGACCACGATCAGCGTGGGCCGGTCGGTGGTGGCCTGGAATTGGCGCAGCGCCGCCGCCATCGCCATGCGGTCGTTGGCGTCGGTGACGTGCAGAGTGTTCCAGCCGTAGGCGGCGAAACGCCCGGCGACGTTTTCGGTGAATGCGAGCTCGGTATGGCCTTCGATGCTGATGGTGTTGTTGTCGTAGATCCAGCACAGATTGGACAGGCCCAGGTGGCCGGCGATGGATGCGGCTTCGCCCGAAACGCCTTCCATCATGTCGCCGTCGCCGCAGATCACGTAGACGTTGTAGTCGAATACGTCGCGGCCCGGGGCGTTGAAACGCTCGGCCAGATGGCGCTGGGCGATGGCCATGCCGACGCTGTTGGCGCAGCCCTGGCCCAGCGGCCCGGTGGTGGTTTCCACGCCGGTGGTCATGCGGTATTCGGGATGGCCGGGTGTCTTGGAGTCGAGCTGCCGGAATTGCTTGATGTCGTCCAGGCTGACCGCGGGCTTGCCGCTGGGCTTGCCGTCGGCGTCGATTTCGATAACGCCCGCCAGATGCAGCAAGCCGTAAAGCAGCATGGACGCGTGCCCGGCCGACAGGACGAAGCGATCGCGGTTGGGCCAATCGGGATGCGCCGGATCGTAGCGCAGGAAATCGTGCCACAAGGTATAGGCCACCGGCGCAAGGGCCATGGGCGTGCCGGGGTGGCCGGAATTGGCTTTCTGTACCGCGTCCATGGCCAACGTGCGCAGCGTGTCGATGCACAGCAGGTCCAGGCGTTCGTCATTGCGCGCGGGATCGGGGGACGGTGGAGTATTCATGGGACCTCTCTCTGGCATAAACGCGGACAAACCGGCAACGGGAGCAATCGTCATGCCCGTATGGCCGCCGGTGGACCAGGGGCGTATCGCGCCGTCGACGGCCAGGCTGTGGGCCATCGCGGCGCGGAAGTGGATCAGGTGCCGTTCATGGCCGGCGCGGCTTGCGCCATAGTGCGGCGCCGCCTTCCAGGCCGGCGTCGTTGGAGCCGATCTTGATATGGCGGTCGGAAGTCAGTTCGAGGCGCGCGGAATTGCCGCCGCCGATGTAGATGCGGTCCGGCATGAACAGCATATCCACAAGTTCGAGCGCGCGATGTACGCGCCG
>DATJHN010000203.1:0-15464 GCA_035493915.1 Bordetella sp. | reverse complement strand
TCCGCGGCACGCGAGATGTTGCCCATGTCGGCGATCGCCACAAGCAAACGCCAATGCGCAAGGTTCATCATCTCAGTAGCTGACCTAATGATCTATTAATGGATCATTAATTTTACAAATCCCGGGTCGACTCGCAAACTTTCTTGGGCGCGGCTAGGTACTAGGAAGCGGCCCGTGTAAATGGGCCCACACGTACACGGCGATGGTTCGCGCCCGTTTCGCGACATACGGTGCCCCCACCTTTCGGACGTGCCCTCCACTTGAGGATGCCATCCCCCTCTGCAGGATGTTTCATGAAGCTCTACTACGCTCCCCATACGTGCTCGATGTCGCCGCATATCGTGCTACGCGAACTCGATCTGCCGTTCGAACTGGTCAGGGTGAACAACCAGACCAAGCAGACCGCCGATAATCGAGACTTTCGGACTATCAATCCCAAGGGCTACGTCGCCGCGCTGGAATTGGACGATGGGCAGGTGCTGACCGAAGGGCCCGCCATCGTGCAGTATCTGGCCGATCTGCAACCGGAAAAGCGGCTGGCTCCCGCAAATGGCACCTGGGAGCGGGTGCGGTTGCAAGAATGGCTCAATTTCGTAACCAGTGAAATTCACGGCGGATCGGCGCCGCTATTCCATTCGGAGTTGCCTGAACAAGCCAAGACATACTTCCGCGAGCGCTTGTTCAAGCGCTTCGACTACGTGGATGGTGTCTTGAGGGACCAGCCTTATTTGCTGGGAGAACGCTTCACCGTGGCCGATGCCTATCTCTACACGGTGCTTGGCTGGTGCAAGTTTTTTGCGATTGACCTGGGTCGATGGCCGAGCCTGTCGGACTACGTTGAACGCGTCGGCAAAAGGCCCTCTGTGCAGGCGGCCCTGCGTGCCGAAGCTCAGGCATAAGGAACAAGTCGGCCACCGTCGGGCCAAGCCCGCGACCAACGCGGAACCGCCCCTGATCGGAGAGAAACAGACCATGCACCGCGATCCGCCGGGTTGCGCTATTCTGAGTTAGTCCGTATCTACGGGCGGCTCTGCTTTCGGAGGTGCGTATGATTTACCGCAAACGTTTTCTGCTCCTGGCGGCCTCATGTGTGCTGGGCATGCTGCTGGGGGGCTGCGCCGACGATGGCCGCTTCGACCATCCGGGGCCACCACATCCCGGCGCCGCCAATCCATGGGCCAGCGATCGAGGCTGGGGCCCGGGGCCCAATTATCCAGCGACGGGACGGTAAGGCGTTTATCTATTAAGGCGTTGATTTATGCCCAACCGTGCCAGGATACCCAGCCATCTTCCATACGGCTGTTTGGTACAACCTGCACTGCGCGTGACATGGATGCAAAAAACCCGCGAGCTCAAAAGCTTTCGCGGGTTTTCTGGAGCAGTGGCCATCTCGGTGAACGGATCGCCGACATGCCAGCGAGACTGAGTGCACGACAGGAGGCGGTGCAGTGCAAGAGCGCCCCATCCTGGCGGGCAAGACCTTAGTAGGTCAGCGGGGACGGCACCCCGTTTTCATCGACGGACTCGATGCGATCCACAACAGTATCAGCGGCAGTCTTGGCATCCCCGAGCCGCATGAACGTGTGATCCGTGATTACTCGAAAGAAGCGGCCCGAATCAGGCTGACCTTCTTTTTGAGTCGTGACATCAGCAATTGCCGGCACATCTCCCGACTGAAAGGCGCCGCTATGAACAGTCCAACCATCGATTTCGCGTGTACCCATACCCTCTCCATTCCTTTGTGTCAGCAAGGATCGTAGCACGCGCCCCAAAAACCATAGCGCTATGGACGCCGTCATCGCACTGCGCCGCGCAGTCGAAATCCGGCCAGAGGAGGCCGTACCCCATACGCAATAAACGTGTATGGCGCGGCTTATGCGTGCTTGGCAAAACACTGGGCATGGCAAACACTGCACGGAATAGGCGTAAAAAAACCCGCGAGCTCAAGAGCTTACGCGGGCTTTTTTCGGATTTCCGGACGGTGCGTGGCACCGCTTGGAGTGTTCGGTGGTAGGCGGTATTGGAATCGAACCAACGACCTCTACGATGTCAACGTAGCGCTCTAACCAGCTGAGCTAACCGCCTGCAAAGAAGAAAGATTATATAGGGCCAAAAAAGCCGAGTCAAATTGCTGCGCCGGCACTGACGGTAAAGTCGGAGGTGCGATGCACACGATGCGTCGAAGGCCAAGTGGGCCTTCAAGGGCGCCATGAATCACACGTAAGAACATCCCGAACTGCACGTAATCATCGAGTCGCGACGAGCTCTTGGTACGACACCATTACGTGTTCGCGAAAGGCGGCTCTACCGGTAAGTTTTTCGTAGTAACGGCGCAGGGCCGGCCGGTCGGGGCGCGGGATGTCGATGTCGAAGTAGCGATACAGCACATGGCCAAGCTGGATATCGGCGGGCGTGAAATCCTGGCCTGCCAGGAAAGGATACGATGCCAGGCGCTGTTCGGCGATATCCAGTTTCTGTTCCAGCAAGGCCAGGGCCTGGGCGAGCGCCGCGGGATTCCGGTCTTGCGGCGCGGTGCGTACGACATGCCAGAAAACCGGACCGGTGAAATTGAGGGCGATGTTCAGCTTAGCCCATTCGGCCCACTTGTCGACCTGGGTGCGCGCCAACAGGTCGCCTGGCCAAAAGGTCTCATCGCCATAGCGGCAGGCCAGGTAGCGCATGATCGCGCCTGTCTCCCATATCGGATCGTCGTCGCCATCGCGCAGTACGGGCACGGTGCCGTTGGGATTCATCCGCAGAAAGGCGGGCGTATCGTTGCCGCCGTGGCGATGTCCGACGTCGTGCCGGCGATAAGGCAACTGCAGTTCGCCCACGCACCACATCAGCGCCTGGACGTTGGAGGAAGTACGGCGGCCCCAGATCGTGAGCATGGCCGCCGCGCGAGTCAGTCTTGCCGGACCGACGCGCCCGCAAGGGCCGTGTCGGCACCACCGTGGATGGCTGCGTCATCGGCGCGGCGCACGGCTTGCAAAAAGGCGCGGATGCGCTCGGCCGATTTGATGCCTGGCGATTCCTCGACGCCGCTGCTGACGTCCACGGCATAAGGACGCAGCGTGGTGATCGCGGCCTGGACGTTGGCGGGCGACAGGCCGCCGGAAAGGATGATCGGCGCGCTATGCAGGTCGGCACGCACGTCCTGAAGCAAGGCGTGTTCGAAAGCGAGGCCACTGCCGCCGTAGCCGGCGGAGTAGCTGTCGAACAGCCATCCCGCCGCGCTGCGATAAGCCGCGCAGGTCTGCGCCAGCTGTGCCGCCGTCTCGGCGCCGGGGCCGCCGACGCGGAACGCCTTCATATAGCGATGGCCGTGCCGTTCGCAGGTCTCGGGGGTTTCATCGCCATGGAACTGGAGCAGATCGGGGCCGACGACATCGAGCACGCGTTTGACGGTGTCGTCATCGGGATTGACGAACAGCGCGGCGACGTCGACGAAGGCCGGAACGGTGCGCCGCAGGCGGGCCGCCAGGTCCAGCGAAACGAAGCGCTTGCTCTTGGGATAGAAGATCAGGCCGACCGCATCGGCGCCGGCATCGACCGCGGCGGCGATGTCTTCGGGGCGGGTCATGCCGCAAATTTTGACGCGCGTACGCATAACTGAATCTGGGCGCGAAGCGATAAGGCGCCGGAGGGAAAACGTTCAGTTTAACGTTTAACTGCGCGTCCGGCCGCAGAGGCCCAGCCGCGCCGTTCAGCCGCACGGTGCAGCCGCACGGTTCAACCGCACGGTTCAGCCGCACAGTTCAGCCGCACAGTTCAGCCGCAGAAGTCCGGCTGCAGAAGTGCAGCGGCAGAAGTTCAGCCGCAGAGGTTCAGTTGCAAACGCCCGACCGCGGCCTACCGGCACGAGCTCAAGCAAAGGGAGCCAGCAGATGCTTGCGCCCGTCCAGGTCATCCAGGCCGAACTCGGGCGCATATTCGATGGCGGACAGGTACAGGCCGTCCGGCATGAAGGTCGGTGCGCCTTGCGTTCGATCGCGCGCGGCCAGCAGGCCGCTCATCCATGATGCCGGCTGCCTGCCCTGCCCGACCTGCAGCAAGGCGCCCATGACATTACGGACCATATGGTGCAGAAAGGCATTGGCCCGCAAGGTGAATACCAGGAAGCGCCCCTGTTCCGCGATATCGAGTTGATGCAGGGTACGCACCGGATGGCGCGCCTGGCACTGGGATGACCGGAAACTGCTGAAGTCGTGCTCGCCGATCAGGTGTGTGGCGGCAGTCCGCATGGCGTCGACGTCCAGAGGCTGGAAGCACCAGCCGGCGCGCCCCGCCCACAGCGCGGGCCGGACACGGTCATTCCACAACAAGTAGGTGTAGGTGCGCGACAGGGCCGAAAACCGGGCGTGGAAGGCATCGGGCACCGACTGTGCCCACCGCACCGCGATGCTGGGCGGCAACAGCGCATTCAGCCCGCGCACCCAGGATTCCGCACGCCGCTCGACGTCGGTATCCAGATGAATGACCTGCATGGCGGCATGCACACCGGCGTCGGTGCGGCCCGCGCAGACCGTCGCCGCCGGTGCGGCAAGAAATTGGCGCAGGGCGGATTCCAGGGTGTCCTGTACGGTCTGTCGATGCGGCTGCGTCTGCCATCCCTGCCAGACCGCCCCGTCGTATGCCAGGCCCAGGGCCAGACGGGGCATCGTTCAGGTCCGCGCCGGGCCGGGGCGGCGGCGGTCGGCTTCGACCGGCGGTTCGTCCAGATCCAGGTTGATGCCGTCGAGCCGCCGATCGATGGCGCCCTGGTCTATTTCCGACATATAGAGCTCTTCGTCGAGATCGTCCTGGTCTTCTTCGCGCCGAGCCGCGGCGCGGCGCAGCAGCCAGGCGATCACAAAGGCGATCAGGGCCAGGACGGCGGTCATGATGATCAACAGATTGTCCGATAGCCATGTGGGCAGGCCGGACATGGCGTCCTTGGCCTTGGCCGCGCCATCCGTATCATCCGTGGCGGCGGGGCCGCTGTCCGCGGCGACCGCGGGTCGGGAGTCCGTCGCGGCACCAGCCTGTGCGGGATTCGCCGGCGTGCTGGAGGACGATGCGGCGCTTCCCGCGCCCGCGGGCGATATGCCTTGCCCGGCGCTCGAACCGCCTGTCTGGGCCGAAGCACCGCCCGCGGCGGATGCCGACGAGCCGGGCGTTCCGCTCGTTCCGGACGTTCCACCCAAGCTGGATGCGTCGCCCGATACGCCCGGCTTGGCCGTATCGGCACCGGCAACACGACGGTCTGCGGGCTGGCCGCCGCCCTGCGACGCATTCTGCGAGGCGCTGCTGGCCTTGCTGGCGGAATCGTTCGCGCCGGCGGCCGACTGGCCGGCGGCACCATTCGCGCCCGCTTTCGGCCCTGAGCCAGCCGCGGATCCGGCGGCGCCGGCGAAGCCCGGCACGGCAAATCCGCCCGCCTGACTGCCGCTGGCAGCTTGACCGCCACTGGCTGCCTGACTGCCGCCCGCTGTCTGGCCACTGCCGCCGCCGGCAGCCTGACCTTTACCCGCCTGGGCGCCTGCACTCTTGCCCTGTTCCGCGACACGCGCGGCAGTCAGTGCATCGTTCAAGTCCTTGACGTTGCGTTCGAGCTGATCGACCCGTTGCTGCGCGTCCTGTGTCGCCTTGGCCACTGAAGTCTGGGCGTCGCCCTGCGCCTGGGCATCGCTCTCGCCCTGGCCGGGCTCGCCGCTGGACAGTCGCACACGATCTTGCGACGACGGTTCGGGCGTTGTGTTGGACTGCCCTCCGCCGACCTGGCCAGCCGCCGCGGACCCGGCGGATGCCGCGGCACCACGCGCGGCCGCGCCCGCCAGACTGGCGCGATAGCGGGCGTAGGCTTCCTGCTGCTGGATGAAAATGCGCCGCGCCTCGGCGGGATCGACGGCGCGAACCGTCGCGGCGTCAGGCACGATCAATGTCGTGCCCGCTTTCACGAGGTTCATGTTGTTCTGGATGAAGGCGTTCGGATTGGCGCGCCACAAGGCGACCAGCATCTGGTAGATGGTCGCATCGGCCACGGCGTTGCTTTGCGCGATGCCGTACAGCGTATCTCCGGAGCGCACCGCGACCGACCCGGCGCCGCGTCCGGCCCGGCTGCCGCTACCCACCTGCGCCTGCGACGTCAGGCCGGGAAAACCGCCGGCGCTCTGCATGATGCTGACCTGCACCTGGCGCTGGCCTTCGCTGGTGCCGATGTTCAGCAATAGATCGACCGCTGGTCCCTTGGCGGCTTCGGGCGAGGAAATGCGCAGGTTGCGCCGCGTCGCAGCGCCCGCTCCTTCCAGCCGCAGCGTCATGCTGGACAGCGGTACGGGCGGAGTCACGCCGGCCTGTTCCCAGGCCGCCGGGTCGGCCAGCGTGGCCATCAACGAACGCTGTTCGTCCGGAGTCAGGTCGGCGATGCCGACCAGGACCTGCAAGGGAGCGTTGGGCGCCGACACGATGCGGCTATGAGCCAGACGAAGCGCGTGAGCGGGGGCGCTGACCGCACAGCCTAGGGCAAGCGCGACCGCGAGGCGCGTTGCGTATCGGCTCGAAATGGACGAGGGGCGCAGCGAGCGTAGCGTCATAAGCCTGTTTTCCGCAAAGGCGGGCATTACCGCATTCAAAAGTGTAACTTACCTACCGGATTCCTGAAACGACAAGGGCACCCCGGGTGCCCTTGATAGCCGCGCGCCGCCGGGCAGCGGCAGCGGCCGATACGATCAGGCTTCGGCGAGGGCGATGCGCAACATGCGCCGCAGAGGTTCGGCCGCGCCCCACAGGAGCTGATCGCCGACGGTGAAGGCGCCCAGGTATTCGGAACCCATGGACAGTTTGCGCAGGCGGCCGACCGGAATATCCAAGGTGCCGGTAACAGCCACCGGCGTCAGCGCCTCGACCGTGGCTTCCTTGTTATTCGGGATCACCTTGGCCCATTGCGTTCCGCTGGCGATGATGTCATTGATTTCATCCAGCGGCACATCGCGCTTGAGTTTGATGGTCAGGGCCTGGCTGTGGCAGCGCATGGCGCCGATCCGCACGCACAGGCCGTCAACCGGGGTAGCCGGAGTGCCGAAACCTTCGCCGCGTCCCAGGATCTTGTTGGTCTCGGCGCCGCCCTTCCATTCCTCGCGCGAAACACCGTTACCCAGATCCTTGTCGATCCAGGGAATCAGGTTGCCCGCCAGCGGCACACCGAAATGCTCGCGCGGCAGGCTTCCGTCTTTCTGCTTGCCCAGCACACCGCGATCGATGTCCAGGATGGCCGAGGCCGGATCGTCCAGCAGCGGCTTGACCGATTGATTCAAAAGGCCGAACTGGGTCAGCAGCTCGCGCATGTGCTGTGCCCCGCCGCCTGATGCCGCCTGGTACGTCATGGACGTCATCCATTCGATCAGGTCGTTGTTGAACAGGCCGGCCAGGCCCATCAGCATGCAGCTGACCGTGCAGTTGCCGCCGATGAAATTGCGCACGCCGCGCTTGAGCGCCGCGTCGATGACGGGACGGTTGACCGGATCCAGGACGATGATGGCGTCCTCGGCCATGCGCAGCGTGCTGGCGGCATCGATCCACAAGCCTTTCCAGCCCGCGCCGCGCAGTTTCGGATAGACGGCGCTGGTGTAGTCGCCGCCTTGGGCGGTCACGATAATCGGCAGTTTTTTGAGCGCTTCGATGTCGTAGGCATCTTGCAGTGCGCCCGCGCCTTCGGCCCATTTGGGGGCCGCCGCGCCGGCGTTACTAGTGGAAAAGAAGACCGGCTCGAACAGCGCGAAGTCGTTTTCTTCGCGCATGCGTTGCATCAGTACCGATCCCACCATGCCACGCCAACCGACGAGGCCCACTGCATTGCTCATTTCGTACGCTCTTGATGTCAGGGATAAACAGGGAAAACAAAGAAAATAACGAAGATGTGTCCGAAAACACGTCTTTTCACTCGACAAGCCGACAATTTATCAGAAAGCACGCCCTCGTCTCTCCGATGACGGAGAGACGAGGGCGTCCCTGATACCAAATGACGGTTATTTACGACGCCAGGGCCTTCAGAACGGCGTCGCCCATTTGGGCCGTGCCGACCTTGGTGGTGCCGGGCTCGTGGATGTCGGCGGTGCGCAGGCCTTGCGCCAACACGGCGCGAACGGCCTTTTCGATGCGCTCGGCCTGCGCCGGCAGATCGAGCGAATAACGCAGCATCATCGCCGCCGACAGAATGGTGGCCAGGGGATTGGCCACGCCCTTGCCGGCGATGTCGGGCGCCGAACCGTGGCTGGGCTCATACAGGCCCTGGCCGCTGGCATTCAGCGAAGCCGACGGCAGCATGCCGATCGAACCCGTCAGCATCGCGGCTTCGTCGGACAGGATGTCACCAAACAGGTTGCCGGTGACGATGACGTCGAAGTCACGCGGCGCCCGCACCAATTGCATGGCGGCATTGTCGACGTACATGTGCGACAGCGTGACGTCCGGGTACTCGCGCGCCACCTCTGTGACGATTTCGCGCCAGAACTGCGAGGTTTCCAGCACGTTCGCCTTGTCCACGCTGCACAGCTTGCGATTGCGCTTGCGCGCCGCCTCGAAACCGATGCGCGCGATGCGGCGGACTTCCGGCTCGCTGTAGCGCATGGTGTCGTAGCCTTCGCGCTCGCCGGCAAAGCTGCCGTCCGGCGCGCTGCGCACGCCGCGGGGGCTGCCGAAATAGATATCGCCGGTCAGCTCGCGCACGATCAGGATATCCAGGCCGGACACTACTTCCGGCTTGAGCGAAGAAGCGTTGGCCAGTTCCGGATAAAGAATGGCCGGACGCAGGTTGGCGAACAGCGCCAATGACTTGCGCAGCCCCAGAATGGCCTGTTCCGGACGGAATTCGCGCGGCAGGCTGTCGTACTTCCAATCGCCGACGGCGCCGAACAGCACGGCGCGCGCCGATTGCGCCAGCTGCAGCGTGGCGGGCGGCAGCGGGTGTTCGAATTTATCGAAGGCCGCGCCGCCGACCGCCGCCTGTTCGAGCTCCAGGTCCAGCTTGAGGGCGCCCAATACGCGCAACGCCTGGTCGACGATTTCCGGGCCGATGCCGTCACCGGGAAGGACCGCAATCTTGTGTGTCATCAATGCATCCAATAAAAATCAGTGGCGACGGCTTACGCCAACGGCCGGGTTTGCAGCCACGGGTGGCGCGCCAGGCGCTCCGCTTCAAACGCGCGAATCTTGTCCGATCGCTGCAGCGTCAAGGCAATATCGTCAAAGCCGTTGATCAGGCAGTGCTTGCGGAAAGGTTCGATGTCGAACGGAATGCCACGGCCTTCCGGCGTCAGGACGACCTGCTGTTCCAGGTCGATACGCAGCTTGTAGCCGGGAAAAGCCTTGACTTCATCGAACAGGCGCGCGACGTCGAGTTCCGACAGGATCACCGGCAGCAGGCCGTTCTTGAAGCTGTTGTTGAAGAAAATATCGGCGTACGACGGCGCGATGATGGCGCGAAAGCCGTACTGCTGCAGTGCCCATGGCGCGTGTTCGCGGCTCGACCCGCAGCCGAAGTTCTTGCGTCCCAGCAGAATCGACGCACCCTGGTAGCGGGGCTGGTTCAGAACGAAATCGGGATTCAGCGGACGCTTGCTGTTGTCCATGCCAGGTTCGCCATGATCCAGGTAGCGGATCTCGTCGAACAGGTTGGGCCCGAAACCGGAACGCTTGATGGACTTCAGGAATTGCTTCGGGATGATCAGGTCGGTGTCGACGTTTTCGCGGTCGAGCGGGGCCACCAGGCCCTCGTGATGAGTGAATGCTTGCATGATCTTTAGCGGAAATTCCGAACGTCAACGAAATGGCCGGCGATGGCCGCGGCGGCCGCCATGGCGGGGCTGACCAGATGGGTACGCCCACCCTGGCCTTGCCTGCCTTCGAAGTTGCGGTTGGACGTGGACGCGCAACGCTCGCCCGGCTCCAGCCGGTCGGCGTTCATGGCCAGGCACATCGAACAGCCAGGTTCACGCCATTCGAAGCCGGCTTCGCGGAAGATCTTGTCCAGGCCCTCGCGCTCGGCCTGCTGCTTGACCAGGCCGGAACCGGGAACCACCATGGCCTGCTTCACATTCGACGCGACACGCTTGCCGCGGGCCACCGTGGCGGCCGCGCGCAAGTCCTCGATGCGCGAATTCGTGCACGACCCGATGAAAACGCGATCCACGCGGATATCCGTGATCGGGGTATTGGGCTTGAGACCCATGTATTCCAGCGCGCGCTCCATGCCGCTGCGGCGCACGTCGTCCTTTTCGCGATCGGGATCCGGCACGCGGCTGTCCACTGACAACACCATTTCGGGCGAGGTGCCCCAGGTGACCTGCGGCTGGATCTGGCGCGCGTCGATCTCGACGACACGGTCGAATTTCGCGCCCGGGTCGGAATGCAGGGTGCGCCAGTATTGAACAGCCTGGTCCCACAACGGTCCGACCGGCGAGAAAGGACGGCCACGGAAGTATTCGATGGTCTTGTCATCGACAGCGACCATGCCCGAACGCGCGCCGGCTTCGATCGCCATATTGCAGACGGTCATGCGGCCCTCTACGGACAGGGAACGGACCGTCGAGCCACCGAACTCGATGGCGTGGCCGGTGCCGCCGGCGGTGCCGATAATGCCGATGATATGCAGCACCAGATCCTTGGCGGTACAGCCGAAAGGCAGTTCGCCTTCCACCTTGATCAGCATGCTCTTGCTTTTCTTCATCAGCAGCGTCTGGGTGGCCAGCACGTGTTCGACTTCGGATGTGCCGATGCCGAAGGCCAGCGTGCCGACGGCGCCGTGGGTGCTGGTGTGCGAATCGCCGCAGACGACCGTCATGCCCGGCAGGGTCGCGCCCTGCTCCGGTCCGATGACGTGAACGATGCCCTGGCGCAGATCGTTCATCTTGAATTCGGTAATGCCGTATTTGGCGCAGTTGTCGTCCAGGGTATCGACCTGCAGGCGCGATATCGGATCGCTGATGCCCTGCTCCCGATTGATCGTCGGCACATTGTGGTCGGCGACCGCCAGGTTGGCGTCGAGCCGCCAGGGCTTGCGGTCAGCTAGCGCCAGGCCCTCGAAGGCCTGCGGGCTGGTGACTTCATGCACCAGGTGACGGTCGATATAGAGCAAACAGGTGCCGTCGGATTCTTGATGGACGACGTGCGCGTCCCAGAGCTTGTCGTAAAGGGTTTGGGCCATGAAAACTCACCGAACAGGGAAACAGCCAAAAAGGGGCCGGCCGGAGCAACCGACTGGGAAAATAATTATGCGCCTCGACTGAACCTAGTACAACGGCAGCATTGATACTAGTACATCAAGTACCACGTTGGTGGAGGATGGTCGCAGTTGCTTCGTCATTTGCCCGGCTTTGCCTGCTGGGGCTGCAGCGCCTGTTGATACAGCGGCATGACCTGCTGCGCCGCCGCCTGCAGATCGGCAATGCGCGAATCGGCCGACGGATGAGTAGACAGGATTTCAGGTTGTTCCTTGCCCTGGGATGCCTGGGCCATCTTGCGCCATAGCGAGACGGCGGCCATCGGGTCGTAGCCGGCACGTGCGGCCAGTTCCACACCCATGCGGTCGGCCTCCGCCTCGTGCGTACGGCTGTTGGGCAAGGTGAACATGACGTCGGAAAGCTGGCCGCCCAGGTCGGATACGGCGGACGAACCGGTCACCACGGACAGGACGGACAGTCCCACGCTGGTCGCCATCTGCTGGGAAACCCGTTCGCGCGCATGCTCGCGCAGCGCATGGGAAATCTCATGCCCCATGACGGCCGCCAGTTCGGCGTCGGTCGGCTTGATCTGAATCAGCAGGCCTGTATAAACCGCGATCTTTCCGCCGGGCATGCACCAGGCGTTGATTTCCTGGGTGGACAGGACGTGGACTTCCCACGCCCAGGAGGCGGCATCCGGCCGGAATACCCCCACTTGCGCGATCAGCCGCTGGGCAATGGTGCGCACGCGCGCGACCTGTTCCGGATTGACGTCCAGTAGATTCTTCGCCTTGGCCTGCGCAAGAATCGCGGCGTATTGCTGGTTGGCTTCCTTCTGCAGATCCTGCGAGGAAACCAGGCTGGACATGTATTGAGTCCGGTCCACACCGACCGCGCCGCCCTGGGTGGTATGCACGCTGGCACAGCCGCCTGACAGCAACAGTGCAAGGCCGGCGGCAACCGATATGGCGGTCAGGCCACGCCGGCCATGATTTTTGTGAAGAATCATGTCTAGCCTCCTTGCGTGCATGTACCGCGAGGCTCAGGCGCCGCGGCTTCCGGTCAACCGCATTGCCCCCGATGCCGCAGGGCGTGATCCATCAGCACCAGCGCCAGCAACGATTCGGCGATGGGCGTGGCGCGGATGCCGACACAGGGGTCGTGGCGCCCCAGGGTCTGTACGGTGGTGGGCTGGCCCGCGCGGTCGACGGAGCGCCGTTCGACGCGAATGCTGGAAGTGGGCTTGATCGCCAGGGAAACAGTAATGTCCTGTCCGGTGGAAATGCCGCCCAGCACGCCGCCGGCATGGTTGCTGAGGAATCCGTCCGGGGTGATTTCGTCACCATGCTCGGAACCGCGCTGTGCCACACAGTCGAAACCCGCTCCGATGGAAACGCCCTTGACCGCGTTCAGACCCATCATGGCGTGCGCGATGTCCGCGTCCAGGCGATCGTAGAGGGGTTCGCCCCAGCCTGCCGGCGCGTTCTGGGCCACGACCTCGATGCGTGCGCCAACCGAATCGCCGTCGCGGCGCAGCTCGTCCATGAATGCCTCGAGCCGCGGAATGATGCCGGCATTGGGAGCGAAGAAGGGATTTTCGGATACGGCATCCCAGGTTTCGAAGGGAATGGCGATAGGCCCCAGTTGGCTCATGTATCCGCGTATGCGCACGCCGTACGTCGCGGCCAGCCATTTTTTCGCAATGGCACCGGCGGCAACGGTCGGCGCCGTCAGGCGCGCGGACGAGCGCCCGCCGCCGCGCGGATCGCGCACGCCGTATTTGCGGAAATAGCTGTAATCCGCGTGTCCCGGACGAAATGTGTCGACCAGATTGGCGTAGTCCTTGGAGCGCGCATCGGTGTTGCGGATGAGCAACCCGATGGGCGTACCGGTTGTCACGCCTTCAAAAACGCCCGATAGAATCTCCACCTGGTCCGCTTCCTGGCGCTGGGTGACATGCCGGGAGGTGCCCGGACGACGCCGGTCCAGCTCCGCCTGGATGTCTTGCGCCGCCAGCGGCATGCCGGGCGGGCAACCGTCGACCACGCAGCCGATGGCCGGGCCGTGTGATTCGCCGAAATTGGTGACAGTGAACAACTTGCCTAAGGTATTGCCGGACATAATCTTCTAATCAAGACGCGTCGAATGAGTGCGGAGAACCCGATGCGGATTATGACACCGGAGGCCCGGCCTCCGATATGAAGGAGTCGAACGGGTTAAACAGCGACAGATACTGCATACAAAGAGACGCAGCGCAACAAATCATCGATATTTGGCAATCGAACGCGATTATTCGTTGTTGATGCATCAGGTCGCCGGACCCAAAATGTTAACCCGCTGAAAATCTCGGATGCTTTTTGTATCAGGCGGCCTTCGTTGCGCCATCTAACGTCCCGCATCCATGTCTTTTCGCACGCGTAGCCCTTATGCCGGGACGAGGTTCATGTGCCGGTGCCGAGCCGTTTCGTGACGCTGCGCTCACCATCCTGCCAGGAGAGAGACTGCATGTACGATCGTTTGCCCGCGCAGCCTAACATAGCACCGGGCTTCGCCATTACCGCAGGCGCATGCCGGACGGTCCATCAATCGGCCCGTCGGCCCGCGTGGGGCTGACCGCCTCCCGCATCGTCCAGCCAACAATGACGCCTCCCCAACCCGCGACCGCCAAAGAGTCCGACCTGCCGCAGGACGAGACCTGGCACGCCACGCCCCCGTCCCCCCGGCGCCGTGGACTCGCCGTCGCGCTGGTGACGCTGCTGGTCGCGATGGCCGTGCTCGCGCTCGTGACGGGAACGACGCTGTTTACCCAATCCCGGGTGGTGTCCCAACCCGGCGGCGCCGACAGCGGGCTCTACAGCTATCGGCTGGTTTCGCAAATGAACCGCCTGATCGCGGACGCGCAGAAAACGATGGCCGGCGGCAACCCCAGGGAGTTCGTCCAGGATCTGCTGGCGCTTTCCACATTCGTCAACCCCGGCACCGCGGAAAGCGCCCCCGGGGTCGCCCTAGTACGTTCCATCCCGGCCGCACGCGTCGACGTACAGATGCTGGACGATCGCCTGAGGACGTGGCGTGAAGCAGCCGACACCGGCGATGCCGCTCGCATACGCGCCGCGGCACAGGATCTGGCCGATCATGCCGACGAAGCGCGGCAACTGGCGGATCGCCTGGGCGGCGCGGTTCACCAGGCGCAGCGCGGCGACTCGACGCAGCACAATACCGCGGTGGCTGACGGGTTCCGGCGGCTGCAATGGGCCTTTATCGGCCTGCTGGCCTGCAGCGGGATCCTGGCGGTATGGCTGCTGGTCCTGAATCGTCATGCGCGCCATTTCAACCAGCGCATGGCGCAGGCCAACGCCCGCCTGGAGTCCGCGGTGGCGCACCGGACGCGCCAGCTGGTCTGGCTGGCGAATACCGACCCGCTGACCGGCCTGAAGAACCGGCGCGCCTTCATGGAGACAGCCGAAGCGCAGATCCTGCAATGCCGCCGGTATCCGCATCCGCTGGCGGCCCTGCTGATCGACATCGACCATTTCAAGTCCATCAACGACCGCTATGGCCATCATGTGGGCGACCAGGCGATCCGCCGCGTGACGGACACCATCACCAACACATTGCGCGACAGCGACATCATCGGCCGGTTCGGCGGCGAGGAATTCGCCGTCCTGATGCCGCATACCGACCTGCCGGCCGCGGTCGTGGCGGCCGAACGGCTGCGCCAGGCAGTGGCAGGCATGAAGATCGGCCTGCTGGAAGGCGGCCCCCTCAGCATGACGATTTCCCTGGGGCTGGCGATGCACGAGCCCGGCGTATCGCTCGATACGCTATTGATGCGCGCCGACATGGCGCTGTACCGGGCCAAGAGCGGCAGCCGCAACCGGGTCGAGGTCTACGGCCGGGAGCGCGAGGAAATCGCGCAGTAACCGGCAGTTCCATATCCCAAGGCCCCCCGCCGGGGCGGTATCAACTCGCCCATTCCAACCTTACGACGCCAGCAGGCGCCAAAACGCCATACACTATGCGCGGTTTTTCCCAGCAACGCGGTCCGGCGGCCGGTATGGGCCGGCCCCCAACGATGGAACTTGCAGCCGCCTGGCCTATGTCCATATTGCGCCAATTGCTCATCAGCGTCGTCGTGGTGACCGCCCTGCTCCTGATCGGCCTGCAGGCGTTGAATATCGATACGGCCCGCCGCTACCTGAGCGAGGAACTGCGAACGCGCGGCGAAACCGCCGCCGCGACCCTCGCCACCGTCTACACCCGTGA
>DATJHN010000202.1:0-2799 GCA_035493915.1 Bordetella sp. | reverse complement strand
AAGGGCTTGCGGCCATAGTAGTCGCCCAATCGGCCGAAGATGGGAACGGTGATAACCGACGTCAGTAGATACGATGTGGCGACCCAGGCGTACAGGTCGAAGCCTTTCAGCTCCGCCACGACCGTGGGCAGAGCGGTACCGACGACTGTCTGGTCGACGGCGACCAGCATGACGACGAAGCACATGCCGAGCATCGCCATCAACGATTGGCGGAACGGCAGTACCTGGCCAGGGGAATGAGGGGTGGCGGGCGCGCGGGGAGCCATTTTGTGGATACATCAATAATTGATCTATCAAAGATTTTATCGCAATCGCGGCGCGACGTCGAATGGCGTGGGCGGTGCTACAGTAGCGCAGCGCCCTACGGCAAAATCGCGGCCTTTTCCCATGCAAGAAGCCCTAGACGATCTGGATCGCCATCTCATCGCCCTGCTGCGCGACAACGGCCGCCTGAGCACCGCAACGCTGGCGAAAAAGTTGTCGGTGTCGCGCGGCACCATACATAACCGCATAGAGCGGCTGGTCCGCGGCGGCACCATCCTGGGATTCACAATCCGCCTGCGCAGCGAAACCGAGGACGATGGCGTGCGCGCCATGACCCTGATCGAGGTGCGGGGAAATGAAACCGACGCTGTGCTGACCGCGCTGCGCCGGCTGCCGGAAATCGTACAGGTGCATTCAACCAGCGGACGCTGGGACCTGGTGGCGGAAATCCGCGTGCAGGATCTCGCGGCCTTCGACCACGTGCTGCGCGATCTGCGCCGCATCAAGGGCATCGCGAACTCGGAAACCAATCTTCTGCTCGCCGTCTACAAGTAGCGCGGCAACGCCGCCGTTCAGCGCGAACGCGTACAAATCCTTCGGGTCGCCGCCCGCCGCGATCAGAGCCAGCTCCGTGCCGGCGCCATGCTGGTCCGCCAGATCCGCGACCAGGCACAGGGCGGAGTAGTCCTCCAGCGCGAAACCCACCGAATCAAAGACCGTGATTTGCCGGGCCGACTCGCGGCCCGGCCGGTCCCCCGACAATACCCGCCAAAGTTCGACCACCGGGAAGTCCGCCGGCAACTGCTGGATGTCGCCTTCGATGCGCGATTGCGGTTCATATTCGACGATGACCCGCGCCCGGCGCAGGATGTCGGGATGGATCTCCGTCTTGCCCGGACAATCTCCACCCACCGCATTGATGTGCATGCCGGGCTCGATCATGTCCGGCGTCAGTATGGTTGCGTAGGCCTTATCCGCCGTTACCGTCGTAACGATGTCGGCGCCGCGCACCGCGGCGGCCGTGCTGTCGGCGACGACGACGCGCAGGGCGGGCGCCGCGTGGGCCAGATTGCGCACCAGCTTGGCGGTCGCCGCCGGATCGATGTCGAACAGGCGGACTTCTTCGATCCCAAGCATGTCGTGAAAGGCCACTGCCTGGAACTCGCTCTGCGCGCCATTGCCGATCAATGCCATGGTCCGCGCGCCCTGCCGGGCCAGCGCGGCGGCGGCGACCACCGAGGTGGCGGCGGTCCGCATCGCCGTCGTCAGGGTCAGCTCGGACATCAGGCGCGGATATCCCGTGGCGACGTCGGCCAATACGCCAAAAGCCATGACCGTAGGCAGGCCCAGCACTGTGTTGCCCGGGTGGCCGTTGACGTATTTGAAGGCATAGCGCACCGCGTCGGCGACGGGCATCAGTTCGATGACGCCCACGGGCGAATGCGACGCAAGGCGCGCGGATTTTTCGAATTCAGGCCAGCGTAGGTAATCGGCGCGTATGCGTTGCGCCAATTCGCGCATGAACGGCGCTACGCCGACCTGGCGGATCAGCGCGGCCATCTGAGGAACATCGATCAGTCTTGTCATGGTTCTTACTCTTCTGCTTGGAGAGAGAGAATCATGATCGGGACTCGAACTAACGAAAAGCCAACAAGATGCCCATAACTGCTGGATAGACTGACGTTATGCCAGGATTTTCTGACATAACGTCAATACCGGGACGCCCATGACAGCGTTCCGGTCCGACGGCTTACGCCGGCGGCTTGTCGTTCATCAAGCCATATACCCACAGCCGCATGCTGTCCCAGCCGCGCGACAGCATGCCGGCCTGTTCGATGGGCTGCAGAGCCACGACGGGGTAGCTCTGTATCGTACGGCCGTCCACCTGCAGATCGACGCTGCCCACCTGGCTGTTCAGTGCCAGCGGCGCGATCAGCGGCCCCTGGCGAGTAATGACTTTTTGCAGGCGCGGCACCCAGGCACGGGGCACCGTCGCATAGATGTCGTGGTCGAAGCCCACCAGCACCTGCGACTGCTGGCCCTTCCAGACCGTCGAGTTGCCGACCGACTGCCCCTTGGCGTACAGCTTGACGGTGTCGTAATTCTGGAAGCCCCAGTTCAGCAGCATGGCCGTCGTCGCGGTCCGTACCTTGTCGGAAGGCGTGCCCATGACCACGGCGATCAGCCGGCGCTGACCCGCCGCGCCGGTGCGCACCGCGGAAGCGATCATGCAAAAGCCGGCCGCCTCGGTATGGCCGGTCTTGCCGCCGTCCACCGAAGGATCGCTCCATAGCAGGCGGTTGCGGTTGGGCTGGGTGATGTTGTTGAAGCGAAACGACTTCACGTGGTCATAGCGCACGTAAAGATCGGGGAAGTCATGGATCACGCGCGCGGTCAGGGTCGCCAGGTCGCGCGCTGTCGAATACGTCTGCGGATCCGGCAGCCCATGGGGACTATTGAAATGCGTGGACTTCAAGCCCATGCGCTCGGCCATTTCGTTCATGCGCTGCACGAAGGCGCCTTCGGAACCCGCGT
>DATJHN010000201.1:0-70386 GCA_035493915.1 Bordetella sp. | reverse complement strand
TCTTTTTCATTGTCGGATTATTGAGCCTGCGTTACACCCAATGATTTCAGGAATACCCGTTCGTCGGCGACTTCACGCTGCACCTTCTGCTGCATCTGCGTCTGGGTAAGCTGCATCGGCATTTGATAGTTGGCATCCATGAAAACCTTCCATTCCGGGTCGGCCTCGACCTTGTCCAGTGCGGCCGACAGCCTGTCGATGATGGGCGCTGGGGTGCCACGCTTGACCATAACGCCGCGCCAGATCAATTCGACCACGTCATAGCCCTGCTCCTTGAAGGTCGGCACGGCCGGAAACGACGGATCGCGCTTCTCGGTGCTGATTCCCAGCAGGCGGAATTGGCCGCTCTTTATCTGGCTCAAGGCCGTGCTCGGTGTCATCAGCACCGCATCGATATGCTGGCCCATCAGCGCGAGTGCCGCCTCGTTTCCGCCCTGATACGGTACCCAGGTGGCGTGGAACCTGGCCACCTGTTGCAGCCGGAAGAATACGAACTGATGAAAGCCCGCCGCCGCGTACCCGCCCACGGTCACTTTATCGGGCGTGTTCTTCAGTGCGTTGACCAGCTGGGGCAAGGTCTTGTAAGGGCTGTCCTTGTTGACCGCGACCACGGATGGCTCGGCCTGCAGCGCGCGCAAAAAAACGAAGTCGTCCGGCTTGTATCTGGCATGCGGGTCGGCCATCAGGAACGAGGTCGAACTGGTGGCCGAGACGATGGTATACCCATCGGCCGGCTTGTTCAGGGCCAGGGCCATGCCCACGGCACCGGTTCCGCCCGGGCGATCCTCGACGATGATGTTCTGCTTGAGCAAGGGGCTCATGAACTTGCCCAGCGTCCGCATCATCAGATCGAGCGACGAGCCGGCGGCCGAGGTGTTGATGAAGGTAATGGGCCGCGATGGGTAATCGTCGGCAGTGTCGGCGGCAGCGCGGCCAGGGGCACCCCAAGCGGCCAACGCCGCTGCAAATGCCAACACCGGGACCGCGCGAATGGCGTGCGCACGCATACTCATGATCGGCTCCTCCATGATTTTTATGATTTTGCTGCTTGCGGATCTTGCCGCTTTACATCCCGGCACCGCTCAATGCGCGCCCTCGACCTGGCCATCATTCTCGTTCACGCGGAATGTGCGGGCCGGATAGTCCTTGTAGGGGCGCGCGCGTACCGCTTCCTCGACGATGTCCAGGCCCAGGCCGGGCCCGGTAGGCAAGGTCAGATAGCCGTCCTTCGGCACCAGGGGATTGCGCGCCACCACCCCGCCGAACTCTTCGTAGGGCAGGAAGTATTCAGTGAGCGTGAAGTTGGGCATGCAGGCCGCGGCCTGCACCGTGGCCGAGAGCGACAGCGTGGTCGAGTTGTAATTGTGGGGAGAGACCGCCACCATCTCGGATTCGGCGGCTGCCGCGATCAGCGTCAGTTCCAGAATCCCTCCGCAGTTCGAGACGTCGGGGTTGATGATATCGACCGCACGACTGCGCAACAGTGGACGGAAACCCGCGCGTCCGTACAAGGCCTCGCCGCTTACCACGGGAATACGCGTATGGTCGCGCACCTCGGCGAGCGCTTCCAGGTTCTCCACCTGGCAGGGCTCTTCAAACCAGTACGGCTCGAATTCAGCCAACGCGTTCGATAGCGTGATCGCATGCGCGGGAGCCAGGCGGCGGTGAATATCGAGCAGCAGGTCGACATCCGGCCCGACCGCATCGCGAACCGCGCGCATGACGGCCACCGAATGGCGGATATGCTCCTTGGGAATATAAGTGCGCCAGGGACGTGGCAGCGGATCGAATTTCATCGCCGTGAATCCGCGTCGGACCACCGCCTCGGCCGCGCGTGCGTACTCGTCCGGCTTCTGCATCTTGTAGCTCCAGCCGTTCGCATACACCCGAATGCGGTCCCGGCACGCGCCCCCCAGCAGGTTGTAGACCGGCTGGCCGGCGGCCTTGCCGGCGATATCCCACAAGGCTTGCTCCAGGCCCGAGACCGCGCACCAGAACTCGAGCGAAGCACGCCTCTGTGCGTAATCGTCGAAGGCGACCTGCAGGAAATGGCGGATGTTCCAGCTTTCGCGGCCAACCAGGTAACGGCCCAGGTCCTCCACCTGCGCGGCAATCGCGCGATCGCGATCGTATTGGCTATAGGCTTCGCCCCAGCCAACGATGCCGTCGTCGGTTTCAACCCGGACAAAGACGAAATTCTTGCGCCAGCCGGGATGCACCGGCAGGCATTCGACTTTTTTGATCTTCATGAGTATGCGTTCCGTGATGAGTTGGACAGTACGGCTGGATCGTAATGGCGTGTTTCCCATACGTAAATGACATATATTTCGCATCTAGTGATGCCGATTCGGCATCATCAAGGAGCGCTTTCCGAATGAGTTCGACTCCCCTATCCCGTTCGCGCCAGCCCTTGCAGCGGCGCCATATCGAGGCCCTGGTCGCGGTGGCCGACTATCAATCGGTGCATCGCGCAGCGCGTGAGCTCAAGATGACGCAGCCCGCGGTCTCGCGGCTGCTGGCCGATGCCGAAAAATTGCTGGGCACGCGTCTGTTTGACCGTTCGGTGAAAGGTAGTCAGCCGACCGCGCAAGGAACATTGCTGCTGGATCACGCACGTTTTG
Organism: Bordetella sp.; assembly: GCA_035493915.1. Classification (GTDB taxonomy): domain Bacteria; phylum Pseudomonadota; class Gammaproteobacteria; order Burkholderiales; family Burkholderiaceae_B; genus Bordetella_C. The sequence continues at coordinate 67,765 of DATJHN010000201.1, read as the reverse complement.
TATTGCGCAGCATGAAGCGGCTGGATGGCTTGCTGGATGCGCAAGGACCAACGGTGCGGCTGGGTTGTATTCCGCGCGCGATGCATGTGTTGATGCCGCATCTGCTCAATCGCCTGAACAGTCGCGCGCCGGCGGCCGCCAAGCGGCGCACCGGATCGCAGTCGAACGGCTCGCGAACCGCGCTTGACGAGGCGTCGTACAGGCCCGCTTACCAATTGACCGTGATCGAGGACGACTCCACCAGCTTGTACCAGCGACTCGAACATGGCAGCCTGGACTTCGCCATCATGCGGCACGTCGCCGGCATCGAGGGCATAGGCGCGGACTTCGTTGCGGAGCACCTGTACGATGAAAGGCCCCGCATCGTCTGTTCGGCTTCGAATCGCGCCTTGCCCACCACGACGGTCGGTCTCTCGCGCCTGATCGACATCGGCTGGGTATTGCCCGCGCGCGATTCAACGTCGCGCCGTGTTCTGGAGCGTTTCTGGAGCGAACAGGGCTTGCCGGCGATAACGCCGGTTATCGAGACCCGGACCTTCGATTCGAATCTCGCGCTTGTGGCGGATACTCCATTCGTTTCGATCGTTCCGGAGTCGATCGCGCGCCGCTACGCCGCGCTTGGCCTGGTCCGCCTGATATCGGTCCGGCCCGCGCTGCCTCCCAGCCCGGTCATGCTGGTCTCGCACCGGATCGCCCACGAAGATCCGGTGCTCGCCCGCTTCCGCGAGTACGTCAGGGCAGCGGTGAGGCGGGCGCAAACTCGCGGGTAGCGGGTGCCGGTCCGGTGCGCGTGACGCTGGACGAACCCTAGCGGTTCAACTTGGTTATTTTCTGCCCTTGCACCCCAAGGCCGGCCATCAACCCTTGCTGGCCGTAGATGAATGCATAAACGTCGGACTGCATGGTGCTGGTCGTCAGCGATTTGGCAGCGCCTTCATCCACCACGACGATGCTGGGCCCCACCCCAACCGACCATCCGTCGCTGCTGTTCAGATATGACACGGCCGAGTCGTTCATCAGAAACATAGCTTCCGAGAACGTTTGCGCGCCAGCCTGTAAACCCCACGAAACCGCCGCGACGTTGTAGTAGCCCAGTACCTCTCCCTTCTTGCCGAACATCACCCCATTTCCCCCTTGTCCGCCCAGGATGAGGCCGGCCTTCAGGATATCGGGAAACACCACAACCGCCACCGCGTTATAGCGCAGGTTTTCCGCTTTGGGCGTCGTCTCGAATAGCTTATTCAAGGCCGCTCGGGACTTGCTTTCGAGTTCCGGATCCCCCTGCCCGGATGAGCCGGACTGCGTGGAACACGCAACCACGAGCAGTAGTAATGGGATTGCCACGATTTGGCGCAGATGCTTGATCATGATGCGTGCTCCCTATGAATATAAAAAGGCCCGGCTGAACGATATACGGTGCCACGAAGCTCAATGCCGGCCTTGGCGGGCAGACACGGGTAAAGGGGGTGAGCTACCTTGGCGTGTCGAATGAATAGATGCGCTTCCACTCGTCCTTCATGTCCACGACGACCCAGCCGCGCTGCCGTGCCACATCCAGCGCCTTGTCCAGCCGGCCTATCTTCGAGTCCCGGTCGTAGGCCCATTCCCGCACGGCGTCGGTGTGATGCACCAGGCCGGCGAAGCGCCGGCCCGAGCCGTCGGCGGTCCATTGCAGCATCTCCAGGTCGCCGTCGGAATTGCCGAAAGCGAATACCGGCTGGCGGCCGATGAACTTATTGATCGAAACCGGCTTGCCCGGGCCATCGTCGTTGTGATCGAGCTTGGGCGTGCGCATCAGCACGGGGTGGCCATCCTTGTTCAGGTACTCGGTGACGAAGGTACTGCCGATGACCTGTTCCGGTGGGATGCCGTAGGCGCTCTGCGACCAGGCGCGCATGAATTCAATCTCGCCGCCCGAAACGATGTACGTCTTGAAGCTGTTGGCGCGCAGATAGTCCAGCAGTTCAATCATCGGAATAAATGTCAGGCTGGTATACGGCCGGTTGAAGCGAGGATGCCGCGCGGTTTCTGTCCAGTGGCGGACGTCCGCCAGGAAGGTCTGCGTCGTCATGTCGGTATGCGTGACCCCGACGATTTCCATCATGCCTTCGCGGCCGGACTGCGCCAGGGCTTCCCGGTCGTTGTCGAGTACCGCCTTGAACGGTTGCCGGGTCTTCCATTCAGGATGCCGCGGCGCCATGATCTTTACCTGGTCCAGCGAGTAGATCAGCTCAAAATACAGCGGCTGCTCGCTCCATAGCGTGCCGTCGTTGTCGAAGACTGCGATGCGTTCGGACACCGGCACGAAATGCTCGCTGCCCTCTTTCGTCACGTCCTGCACGAAGGATACGATTGCACGGCGCGAGGGCCCGTCGCTCCAGGAAGGCAGGAGAGCCTCCTGCGCCATGGCGCTGATCGCGAAGAAAGCCAGCAGCATGCCAATCGCCGCGCGCCGGCAACGGCCAAGGCGGGATGGGAGAGGCTGCATTTTCATGGTTCAGAACCGTATGCCGACGCCCAGATACAGCCCGCGCGTCTTGGCATTGTAGAGAAAGTCGTTGGAGTCGTACTTCATGCTGATGATGCGATATCCGAACTTGCCCACCACGGCCTTCGAAAACTCATAGTTCACGCCGCCCAGGAGCTGCCAGGAATAGTCGCCGCCGCCCGTGCCCGCATCCGCGTAACCGATCAGCGACCATTTTTCCGTCAAGGCATACTGGCCGCGCACGCCGACGAACCCATCGACCCAATCGACGCTTCCGCTCGGACTGGCGCCGTTCGGCAATACCCGGCTGCTCGGAAAATCGAGGTCCCCGTTCAGATTGTTGTAGCGCACCCCCGCCAGGACATCGATCGGGGTTTTCGGGCTGTCGTATACGCGATATGCGCCCGCCGCCTGCAGAATGGTTTGCTTCAGGGTGGCATCCACGCTGCCCACAAAGCCGTCAGCCAGCGGCTTGGTCCGCTGGCTGACCTTGACGTATATCGCATCGAACAGGATGCCCCACCTGCCCTTGCGCGCCTCGAAGCTGCCCATCGCGCCAAAGTCCAGGTGATCCCAGACTTCGGAAAAGTCGGCGTCGAAGCGCACGGTGGGTGTGCGCGATCCGACGCGGCTCCAGCCGCTCATGCCGGCGGCCCAGAAGTATGGCGTGGCCTCGAATTTCCATTCGTCGGACGCCGGGACCTCCTCCGCAACGGCAACCGCCGGAGCCGCCGGAGCGACAGCCGCGCAGAACGCCAACATTACAGACCGCCGCTTGCACCACGCATCCATGGCCTGCCTCCGGGTATTGACGCGAAGGAACAGCACGAGTGTAGGGGTGGGATTTCGGGACGCGTATTGATCGTTTACCCAGCTTTAGGCTCAAAGGTTGACCTGCGCCACTGCGAGCGACATGCGCCAAACGCGGCGCAACATGCACGAATGCTGGGACAACATGCAACGCGCCGCCAGAACCGCTAAACCTCGGATATGGTCCACAACATTTCGGCACGCGATCGCCGCGTAGCAGTTTCGGCGATGCACGTTCGGATTACGTCCGGGTTAACGAGATTGGGAATTCAACTAGAGCTTGCCTAAGCTTGGCACCTCAGCGGCGCTTGATGGTGCCGCTCGGCGGTCCACCCTTTCGCGACCGCTCCTTCATTCCGCTTGCGAACACCCGCACCACCCAGACGCTGTTGCTTCGGAAGCAGGATCGACGGGTCTACACAGCGCGTCCGATTCGGCCTCATCCAACTGAAAGCCAGTCGAGGAGCGTTGAAATGAAGGAACGATTCTTATCAGGCCTGTTGGCCTCGACCGCCCTGCTCTGGGCGACTGCAACACCAGGGCTCGCCCAGTCCCAGGCCCAGCCCCAGGGTCAGCCCCAGGGTCAGACTCAAACTCAGACCCAGACCACCGCCAAGCCACCCAATATCGTCTACATCATGGGCGACGATATCGGCTGGTTCAACGTCGGCGCCTATCACCAGGGCATCATGGCCAGCAGGACGCCCAATCTGGACAAGATCGCGGCCGAAGGCATGCGCTTTACCGACTACTACGCCGAAGCCAGCTGCACGGCGGGACGTGCCAATTTCATTACGGGCGAGCTGCCCATCCGTACCGGCCTGACCACCGTCGGCCAGCCTGGCTCGGAGATAGGCATGCCCGATGAAGCACCGACCATCGCCACCGCGCTGAAGGCCATGGGCTACGCCACTGGGCAATTCGGCAAGAACCATCTGGGCGACCTGAATCGATTCCTGCCGACCGTGCATGGCTTTGACGAGTTCTTCGGCTACCTGTATCACCTGGACGCGATGGAAGACCCCTCGCATCCGAACTATCCGCAGAACCTGAAGGATACGGTCGGGCCCCGCAATATGCTGCACACCTGGGCCACCACCACCGACGACCCAACGGTCCAGCCGCGCTGGGGAAAAATCGGCAAGCAGAAAATCGAGGATGCCGGGACGCTCTATCCCGAGCGGATGAAAACCGTCGACAACGAAATCCGCGACAAGGCGCTGGCCTTTATCGAAAAGGCGCATAACGACGGCAAGCCGTTCTTCCTGTGGCTCAACCCCACGCGCATGCACGTCGTGACCCACCTTTCCAAGGAATATGAATCGCGGCGCAACTCCGAAAACGGCTGGTCCGTTTCGGAAGCCGGCATGGCGCAGCTGGACGACGATATCGGCCTGGTGATGAAGAAGCTGAAGGACATGGGCGTGGACGACAACACCATTGTCGTCTTCTCCACCGACAACGGCGCCGAGAACTTCACGTGGCCGGACGGCGGCCAGACTCCCTTCGCGGGCGGCAAGGGCACCGCGCTGGAAGGCGGTTTCCGCGTGCCGGCGATCTTGCGCTGGCCGGGCAAAGTGCCGGCGGGCAAGGTGGAGAACGGCATCATGTCCGGGATGGACTGGTTCCCGACTTTCGTAACGGCAGCGGGCAATCCCAACATCATCGATGAGTTGAAAAAGGGTAAGCAGATGGGCGACAGGACCTACAAGGTCCATCTGGATGGCTATGACCAGACCGCGCTGATCACCGGCAAGGGGCCGTCGGCACGGCACGAGGTCGTCTACTTCACGGAAAGTACCTTGGCCGCGGTACGCATCGACGACTACAAATATCGCTTCACGGACCAGCCGCAGGGATGGCTGGGCGGGACGGTAAAGGTCGACTGGCCTATTCTGACCAATCTGCGGCTGGATCCCTTCGAACGCACCGGTATCCCAGCCGGGGCGAATGGGTCGCTGCATTTCTATAGCTGGTTCATTTATGAATTCTGGCGCTTCCAGTTCGTGCAGAAGGAGATCGGGAAGTTGGCCGAGACGGCTATCGAGTTTCCGCCCATGCAACGCGGCGCGAGCTTCAACCTGGAGGCCGTCAAGGAACAGGTCGAGAAAGCCATTGAATCGAATGTGGGCCGATAGCGAGAACGGGCCGGCAGGCCCACTCCCCGGCCCGCGCTCCACGTGGAGGCCTATCCATGAAGGTTCTTTATAAACGGCGCCACCTGGCGCTTGCATTGGCCGCCCTGATCGGCGTCGGCGCTATCGTCGGCGCCCTGCGGTTATCGAAAACACCGGCACCGCCGACGATACTTGCCGGCGACGGCGTCAAAGGCCCCGCCGGCATGGTCTGGGTGCCGGGCGGCACGTTCCTGATGGGTAGCGACGCGCGGCCGGCGCAGCCGAACGAACGGCCCGCGCATCCGGTCAAGGTGGGCGGGTACTGGATCGACCAGCACCACGTCACCAACGCCCAGTTCCGCAAATTCGTGGAAGCGACCGGCTATGTGACCACCGCGGAACGCAAGCCCGACTGGGAGACCCTGCGGGTGCAGCTGCCGCCGGGAACGCGCAAACCGCCTGACTCCGCATTGGTGCCCGGGGCGATGGTATTCGTGGGAACCGCCGGTCCTGTCGCGCTGGACAACGTCGGCCGCTGGTGGCGCTATGTGCCGGGCGCGGATTGGCGGCACCCGTTGGGGCCCGCCAGCAATATCGACGGCAAGGACGACCATCCCGTCGTGCAGGTCTCCTACGAAGATGCGCAGGCTTATGCGAAATGGGCGCACAAGCGGCTGCCCACCGAGGCCGAATGGGAATTCGCCGCGCGCGGCGGACTGGAACAGGCGACCTACGCATGGGGCGACGAATTCGCGCCGTCCGGCCAGCAGATGGCCAACGTGTGGAGCGGCCAGCAGCAACGGCCCTTTCCCGTGGTCGATGCCAAGTCGCGAACGTCGCCGGGCACCAGTCCCGTGGGAACGTTTCCCCCCAACGGCTATGGCTTATCGGACATGACGGGCAATGCGTGGCAATGGGTTGCCGACTGGTACCGTTTCGACGAATTCAAGCGCGAGGCGGCCACCGGCAAAACCGTGGTGAATCCGCTCGGACCGTCCGACAGCTACGACCCCTACGACGCGGGCGTCCCCGCCACCGCGCCGAAACGCGTGACGCGCGGCGGCTCGTTCCTGTGCGACGAGAACTATTGCCTGAGCTATCGCCCCAGCGCCCGGCGCGGTACCGACCCCTACAACAGCATGTCTCACCTGGGGTTTCGATTGGTAATGGACGAAGCACAATGGAAACGTGACAGCGCTCTGGCGCGTAAATAACTATTGCGGCAGCGCACCAATCCAGTGCGATGGCACTCGCCACGCGGTTCGTGCGGCTTCGGGGTTTGAGGTACCCTTAAATCACTGAAGCCGAAGAAGGACACGCTATGGGTGACAGTGTTCACGAGAACGCACTCGAAAATGAAGAGCTGCCGCGTATTTCGACAGGGAGCGAAGGGCTCGACGATATTCTTGGCGGCGGGCTGGATCGGGACCGGATGTACCTGTACGAGGGACATCCCGGCACTGGCAAGACCACCATTGCCATGCAGTTCCTGCTGGAAGGCGTACGGCAAGGCGAGCGCGTGCTTTACATCGCACTATCCGAAACGCGCCAGGAACTGCGCCTGGTGGCGAAGCGCCACGGGTGGAACCTGAGCGGCATCGATATCTTCGAACTGGTCCCCCCGGAAGCTACGCTGGACCCGGAGCGGGAACTGACGGTCCTGCACCCGGCGGAGATAGAGCTGAATGAGACGACCAAGCTCATACTCGACCAAGTGGAAGCCATCAATCCTTCCCGGGTAGTCCTTGATAGCCTTTCCGAACTGCGGATGTTGGCGCAAACTCCCCTGCGCTACCGCAGGCAGGTACTGGCGCTCAAGCACTTCTTTGCCAGCCGGCGATGCACCGTGGTCCTGCTGGATGACCTGTCATCGGAAGACATCGATTTACAGCTCCATTCCATTTCGCATGGCGTCGTATCGCTTGAGCAGCTTGCGATCGACTATGGGGCCCAGCGCCGCCGCCTGCGAGTGGTCAAAATGAGGGGTATCGATTTTCGTGGCGGCTATCACGATTTCACAATCAAGGAAGGCGGCCTCGAAGTCTATCCGCGGCTTGTGGCCGCCGAGCACCACAAGGCGTTTTCAAAGGAACTGATATCCAGCGGCAACTTCCGGCTTGATAAGTTGCTGGGCGGCGGACTCGAACGCGGCACGAATGCCTTGCTGATCGGCGCGGCCGGGGTTGGGAAATCCTCCATCGCGCTCACCTACGCTATCGCGGCGGTCAACCGTAATGAGCATGCCGTTGTCTTTGCCTTCGACGAGGGCCGCGGCACGCTGGAGGCACGCGCGAGCAGCCTGGGCCTGCCTATCAGGGCCGCGCTGGATGGAGGACTGCTGAAAATCCAGCAGATCGATCCGGCCGAGCTTTCTCCCGGTGAGTTCGCCGCGATCGTAAGGCGCAGCGTCGACGTCGATGGTGCGCGCATTATCGTGATCGATAGCCTGAACGGCTATCTGAACGCGATGCCGGACGGCCGCTTCCTGATACTGCAGATGCACGAGCTGCTGACTTATCTTGGGCAGCAAGGCGTGAACGCGATTTTGGTCCTGGCGCAACATGGCCTGGTGGGTCCAACCGACACGCCGCTGGACATCAGCTATCTGAGCGATGCCGTTCTTATGCTTCGCTATTTCGAATACGGAGGTACCGTCCGGCGCGCGTTGTCCGTCGTAAAAAAACGCAGTGGACCGCACGAGCAGACCATCCGCGAATTCCGCCTTTCCTCGCAAGGTATCCAGGTGGGTCCGCCGTTGACCGAATTCAGCGGCGTCTTCGCGGGAACGCCTCGCTATACCGGCGACGACCTGCCCCTTGTGTCGAGCGGCGACAATGGCCTTGCTTGACGAACGCGAGGCGCGCGTTCTGGTCTATGCGCCCATAGGCCGTGACGGCCCGGCTTCCGCCGCCCTGTTGCGCCGATCCGGCCTGGATGTCGAAGCCTGCGCCGGCATGGACGAACTTCTGATTCGCGCGGACTACGGCGTGGCTGCGCTGTGCGTAACGGAAGAGGCGCTATTCGGCAAGAACCTGACAGCCATGGCCGATTGGGTCGCCCGGCAGCCCGCATGGTCCGATGTGCCCTTCGTGGTACTGACGAGCCGCCTGCAGCAGGCCGCGGTGGTTGCATGGCGGCAAAGAATGGTGGCCGAACTGCGCAATGTGTCCCTGCTCGAAAGGCCGGTGCAAGGCATTACGCTGACCAGCACCGTTCATAGCGCCGTCCGTGCCCGTATGCGGCAATATGAGCTGCGCGCCCTGCTCTTCGCACAGCAGGAGAATGCCGCGCTGCTTGAAGATACCGTGCGCGCCCGGACGCGGCAGTTGGAACAGGCCAATGTCGAACTGCGCAACCAGATGAAGGAACGGGCCATCGTCGAGCAAACCTTGCGCCATGCCCAGAAAATGGAGGCGCTGGGCCAGCTTACCGGCGGCGTCGCGCATGACTTCAACAACCTTCTCATGGTCATCTCCGGAGGACTGCAGGTATTCGATCGGCAGCCCGATCCCGCCCGCCGCCAGCGCCTGATGGCGGCAATGCGGCAGGCGGTTGAACGTGGTTCGGGCCTGACCCGGCAACTGCTGGCTTTCTCGCGGCGCCAACCCCTGCAGTCCGAAGCCGTCAATCTGTCGCGGCAGATCTACGGTATGCGCGAGATGCTGGATCGCAGCCTGCGCGGCGACATCAAGGTCGTATTGCGCTTGCCGGACGATATATGGACCGTTGAGGTGGATCCGGGTGAGCTGGAACTGGTGCTGCTGAACCTGGCGGTCAATGCGCGCGACGCGATGCCGGCTGGCGGGACCATCGAGATCCGCGCTGAAAACATCCCGGACCTTCGTGAAGGAGACTTGCAGGGCGATTTCGTCGGCCTGTCGGTCGTCGATTCCGGCACGGGGATGACGGAGGAAGTAAAGGCGCGGGTATTCGAACCATTCTTCACTACCAAGGAAGTGGGCAAGGGTTCCGGTCTGGGACTGGCGCAGGCTTACGGTTTTGCCAAGCAATCGGGCGGCGGCGTGCAGATATTCAGCGAACTTGGCAAGGGGACCACGGTACGGCTGACACTACCCCGCTCCACGAAGCCGGTGCCGAAAGCAGCGCCGATGGTTGGCGACGCTTTCGCAGCGGCCGCTGCCTCGGCCCATGTGCTTTTGGTCGAGGACGACGATGAAGTCGCCGCGCTTGTCGGCGAGATGATGGGCCAACTGGGCTTCGACGCGACCAGGGTGGCCAGTCCGGCTGCCGCGCTGGGCGCGCTGGCGGATGGGCGGCCCATAGACCTGGTGTTCTCGGACATCATGATGCCTGGGGGCATGAGCGGCTTGCAGCTCGCGCGCGAGATCCGGGCTCGTCGCATTCACCTGCCCATCGTGTTGACCACCGGCTATATCGGCGAGGAAGCACGGGCCGCGGAAAACGATGGCATTCCGCTATTGCCGAAACCGTATCGGGTGGAAGACCTGGGGTCGATCCTGCAAGCGGCCCTTGCGAGCCGGGTCTAGTCGTAGGCAGTTTGGCGCGGTGGCGTAGCGTGGCGGCGTAGCCTAGCCTCCCGCTTCGCGCCGGACCGCCGCGAACAGCGGCGCCAGCAGATACGCGAACGGCGTGGCGATGGGCACGTGCCTGTCTTCGTACCACCCCGCCTTGTGCAGCAGGTTCAGCGTGCCCAGTGTCTGCCCTTCTACCACCACGGGGACGTTCAGCACCGAATCGCAACCCAGCGATTTGATGAGTTCATGGTCGAAGAACGCCCATTGGATGTCCTGCGCGGTATTGCCGATATACGGCTGGCCGCGCTTGATGACCAGGTCGCCCCAGGGTGTCGGCCCCATCTTCTTGGCACCGCTGACCGGATACGCTTCGGGCTGGTTGCTGTACAGGCGTATCACCTGCTGCGCGTCCGGCGAGGTGTACAGGATGGTGAACAGCTTATGGCCCACCAACTCGCCCAGCGCCTGATCGATGCTGTGGTACAGCTTGTCCCTGCCGTTGGGCAAGGCGGCGGCGACGCAGGATTGATGCAGCAACTGCAATGCTCTCGATTCCATGTGGCTATCCTATGCGGGGTCTTTCGGTTGAAGGCCTGCCGGCCGTATCCGTTCCGGCAGAATGCCCTGTGGGCGGACTTGCAATATGGCCACCAGCGCGGCGGCGATGATGAAATCGCGCAGGGCGGCCGCCTGTACCGCCGATAGCGCCGACGTGAATTCCGCCAGCATGCGCGTGCCTTCCAGCAGCGCCATCACCAGCAGCGCGCCCACCACGGCGCCCAGGGGACGGCTGTTGCCGCCGGCCGTGGCCGCCAGGAACACGTAGATGGTCAGCAGCGGCGCCACCAGGTCGGGCGCGATATACGACGTAAAGTGCGCGTAGAGCGCGCCCGCCACGCCGGCCAGCGCGGTGCCGATGGCGAACGCCGCCACCTTGTAGCGCGGCACGTTCTTGCCGGCCACCAGGGCGACCACGTCATCGTCGCGGACGGCGCGCAACACGCGTCCGTATGGACTGGCGGCCAGCCGCGCCAGCATCCAGGCGGCCAGCCCGGCCACCAGCCAGGCGACCAGCAGATAGGCAGTGTTGAACCAGGGTCCGAGTTCGGCCTTGAGCGGGCCGGGTATGCCGGAGATGCCCTCGGCGCCCTTGGTAAGCCAGTTTTCGTTCAGGACCACCAGCCGCACGGTCTCGGCAAAGCCCAGGGTAACGATGGCCAGGTAGTCGCCGCGCAGGCCGCGCGTTGCATAGGTCAGCACCACGCCGGCCGCGCCGGCCGCCAGCGCGCCGATGACCCAGCCGGCCAGGATCGGCAGGCCGAACCGCGTGGTCGCGATCGCCGACGCATAGGCACCCACCGCGAAGAAGCCGACGATGCCCAGGTTGACCATGCCGGTATAGCCCCAGATCACCGTCAGCCCCAGCGCCAGCAGGCAGTACACGGCGGCCAGGGTCAGCGAGAACGCCAGATAGGAAAGCATGTCGATTCCTTTTAGCGCCGGCCCATCAGGCCTTGCGGACGGAAGGTCAGGAACAGGAAGATCGCCACGAAGCCCACCGCGCTGCGATACGTGGGCGGCAGCCAGATCAAGGCGACTTCCTCGGCCACGCCTATCGCCACCGCGCCGATGACGGCGCCGGCCGGACTGGAAAGTCCGCCCAGCACGCTGGCGGCGAAAAAGGTCAGCAGGAAACGGCTGCCGGTCAGCGGGTCGATGCTGGTATCGATCCCCAGCAATGCGCCGCCCACGCCGGCCAGGCCCATGCCCAGAAAAATGGTCAGCGCCGCGATGACGGCGGGATCGATGCCTTTCAGGCGCGCCAGCGTCGGGTTGTCGGCCACGGCACGCATCGCCTTGCCCATGCGGGTGTAGCGGAAGTACAGGAACAGGCAGGCCGTCACGGCAACGGCGATGCCCAGGTTGCCGAATTGCTGCGGATTGACCCGTATGCCGGCCAGCGTCACATCGCGCATGATGGGCACGTCGAAGCTGCGCAGGTCATTGCCGAAGACGAAGCGCAGGATGGACTCCAGGGCGAGCATGATGGCGATCGATACGATGGCCACGGTCAGGCCGCCGTCGGAAGACGGCACCCGGCGCAGGCGCCGCATGCCCACCCAGTCGCAGGCCAGGCCCACCAGGCCGGCGCCCACGAAGGCCACCGGCACCGTGGCCAGCGGCGCCAGGCCCCATCGCACATTGGCGATATACGCCAGATAGGCGCCCACGCTGGCCACGCCGGCCACGGCAAAATTGGGAAAGCGCAGCACCGCGTACATCATGGACAGGCCAACCGCGGGCAAGGCGATGGTGGCGCCGGCGATGATCCCATTCGCCAGCGCTTGCAACAGCTCCGTCACGGGCGATCCTTCAGGCGATCTTCAAGAGTACGGGCTTGCCGCCCTTGACCTGTTCGTAGCGGAAGCTGGCTTCCGCTACGTCGCCGATTTCCGTGAAGCGGCACGGCCCGCTGGCGCCGACATAATCGACGCTGCCGCCGCCGGCAAGGATCTTGACCCCCGCCGCCGCGTTATCGACGCGCTGGCCCCCGTCGGCGGCGAGCTTGCGGATAGCGTCCTTGATGGCCTCGCCCGATGCATTGCGCGCCTGGGCCATGGCCATGATGACCAGGTCCGCATGGTCATAGGCCTGGGCGGTATAGGGATCCGGGCTGTCCGAATTGACGATCTTCTTCAGCCGCGCGTAGGCCGTGCCATCCGCGGCCGGCGATGGCGCGATCGTAAAGATGCCTTCGACCGTCTCCTTTGGTACCGAATCGATCAGCTGTTTGTTGACGGTGTAGGCGTACGACAGCATCTTGCCCTGGTAGCCGGCGCGATAAAGATCCTTGACCAGTACCGAGGTGTCGGCGACATAGCCGCCCAATACCAGCATGTCCGGCTTGCCGGCCAGCGCCTTGTCCACCTCGGTGCGGTAGCTGGCCTTTTTGTCCTCGTACACCAGGGCAGTGACCGAACCGCCGGCCGCCGCCATGGCCTTGGCCATGTTGTCCGTCATGGATTGCACGAACGGCGTTTGCGGCGACAGGTAGACCACCTTGCGCGCGCCCTGCTCCACCGCGAATTCGCCGAACTTGCGCCCTTGCAGCGTGGTGGTGGGCTGGGTGCGGAACAGATAGCCCTGGTGCGGCAGATGCGTCAGGTTATCGGCGCCGGAGGCGCAGGCGATCACTGTTTTGCTCTCCCAGCACAGCGGCGCCACCGCCTGCGTAACGGGCGAAGACCAGATGCCGATGATCGCGACCACTTTATCGACGTCGATCAGCTTGCGCGCCGCGCGCACCGCGGCCTCCGGGTTGGTCTGGCAATCCTCGCGCACCAGCTTGATCTGCCGGCCCAGCACGCCGCCGGCCGCGTTGACTTCGTCCACCACCGCCGCGATGGCCTGCTGCATCGGCGGTCCATATTGCGCGCCCGAACCGGACAGGGGCGACAGCGCGCCCAGCATGATGGGCTCCCCGCTCTGCGCGTAGGCGCCGCGCAGGATATAGGGCTGCGCGCCCAGTGCGGCGCCGGCGGCGGCCAGCTTGAGGAAACGGCGGCGGTACGGGAGATTCGGCATGGCGGGGCTCCTCGATGTCAGGATTGGGGCGATGGTTCGGAACGGTGGATGTCGGGAACGGCGGGATCGTTCGGTACGTGGATGGTTGCGGGCTGGAAGATGGTTGTCCGGTCAAGATGGCGGGTGGTCGCTGCCGCCCAGGAACATGCGGCGCGTTTCCGGATCGTTCGCCAGTTCGCGGGCGCCGCGGTCGGCGCGCTTGGTGCCGCTGACCATGACGATGCCGCGATCGGCGATATCCAGCGCGGCCAAGGCGTTCTGTTCGATCATGAGTATGGTCAGCCCGTCGTTGGCGAGTTCGCGCACGGTATCGAACAGCACCTCGCAGGCGGCGGGCGACAGCCCGGCCGACGGTTCGTCCAGCAGCAGCATGCGCGGCTGGCCCATCAGCGCCATCGCCATGGCGACCACCTGGCGCTGGCCACCCGACAGCGTGCCGGCCGGCGCGCGGCGTTTCTCGCGCAGTACGGGAAAACGCTCGTACATGGCCTCGACGCGCGCCTCTTCGCCGCGTCCATGCAGATAGGCGCCCATTTCCAGGTTCTCGCGCACGGTCATCGTGCTGAATACATTGCTTTCCTGGGGTACGAAGCCGATGCCGGCGCGGGCGCGCGCCAGGGGCGTCTGCTGCGCCAGCGTGCGTCCTTCCAGTTCGATGCTGCCCTCGGCCACGTGATGCAGCCCGGCGATCAGCTTGAGCAAAGTGGACTTGCCGGCGCCATTGGGACCGACCACCACCACCAGCTCGCCCGCCTGGACCTCCAGGTCCACGCCCTTGACGACACGATCCGAAGGCGCGTAGCCGCCCGCGAGTCCGCGCACGCCCAACAATGGCGCGGATGGGCTACCCTCCTGGCGCTGCGCGCTCATTGAACCGTCCTGGCCGCATGGCGCCGGCCCAGATAGGCCTCCTGCACCTGGGCGTTCGCGATCACCTCGTCGTAGGGTCCGCGTGTCAGGAACGCGCCTTCCGCCATGACGACGACGTCGTCGCACAGCAGGCGCACCAATTCCAGGTCGTGCTCGATCAACAGCACCGTCAAGCCGTCATCGCGCAGCCGCGCCAGTTGCCCCGCGATCTCGCGCGCCAGAGTTGGATTGACTCCCGCCATCGGCTCGTCCAGCAGCAGCATGCGCGGCTCGGCCATCAGGGCGCGGCCGATTTCCAGCAGTTTTTTCTGTCCGCCGGAGATGTCGACCACCAGGTGGTCCAGCACATGGTCCAGCTTGAGCCGCCGCGCCACCAGGAAAGCCTGTTCGCGCAAGGCAGCCTCGCGTTCGCGCGCCGCGCTGCTGCCCAGACAGGCGGCCAGCAGTCCTTCGCCCGGCTGTTGCTTGCCGTACAGCATCAGGTGTTCGAATACGGACATGCGGGGAAAGCCGCGCGCCAGCTGGAAGGTGCGCGCCAGCCCTGCCCGCGCGATGCGGTCGGCGCGCCATCCCAGGATGGCGTGCCCATCGAACTCCACCGAACCGCGCGCGGCCGGCAGTAGTCCGGTCACGCAATTGAACAGGGTCGTCTTGCCGGCGCCATTGGGCCCGATCAATCCCGTGATTGCCTTCTCGCGCACCATGAACGAGGCATCATTCAGCACCCGCAACCCGCCAAAGCGGATATTCAACTGCCTGATATTCAACACCGGCCGGTTCCTGCATAGGTGGACAACGCACCAAGGCGCCACCCGAAAGGGAAATTGGATCCAATATCCTAGCTATCCCAGACGGTATCCCGGCCCCCTATCGCCCTCCTATTAGGGATTTCACTGCCCCGGCGCACCGCACCATCGCATCAATTCCCGGACATCCTGACCGTGTTCGAAGGAATCCAGCACGGACAGGATGCGCTCCACCCGCGCATCACCCAAGGTGCGCGCGGATATCGCTTGAAACTTGGAGAACACGCGCGCCGATTGCGCCGCCTTGTCGGCGATCGGTTCGCCGCAGTCGTAGGTCAGCGTCACTGGAGCACCGTCGCGCGGGACCAGGGTAACGATCGAATCGCTCAAGCTCATCCCCGGGACCAGCTTGACGGCCACGCGTCCCAGCATGGCCGCCACGGACGGGTCCGTGATCTGGCCCCAGGTCTCCAGGCTGCTGGTATCGATGCCCAGCATGGCAAAAGCCGCAGTCGCCCGAAGACTGAACTTGGCTTCCAGCGCGGTGGCGGGGTGCTGAATATTGCAGATCGAACACCCTTCTCCCGCCACCACGTCGATACGCGATACGTCGCCGGCTTCGATGCCGTGAGCCTGCCGCAGCGCCGCGATCGCCTCGATCGTGGAGTGCGTGCTGTAGCACGCCGCATGAAACTTGAACAGGTTGTTCAGGATGTGAAACCCGCCACGCGGTACGGCCAGCGCACGCTCCAGATGGAAATCCGCGCCATGGACCCGCACGAAGCCCTGTACGCATTCCAGAATATCCGCGCGGCTGATAAAGCCCTTTTCCGCGAGAAGCGCGGCGCGCAGCCCCGCCTGCGATGCAAGTCCGGCGTGCAGCGGCTTTGCCATGCTGCCGAACATCGCCTTTAGTCCGGCGGCCTGCGTCGCCGCCACGCCCACCGCGTGGCAGGCCGGCGCCACCGGCAGCTTGAGTAAATGCGAGCATGCAACGCCGGCGCCCAGACACCCGATGGTTGCCGTCGCGTGAAAGCCGTTGGCGTAATGCGCCGGCTCCACCAGCGTCCCCACCGTGCAGGCGAATTCATAGCCGGCCACGAATGCCGCGATCACGTCGCGCGGCGCGCTACCGCGCTGTTCCGCCAGGGCAATCAGGCCCGGCAGGATCGCCGCCGACATATGCCCGGGCACCGACAGATTGACGTCGTCATAGTCCAGCGCGTGGGAAACGGTGCCGTTCACCAGCGCCGTCTGCGCCGTACTGCCGCGCCACGCGCGCCCCAGGATCGTGGCCTGCTCGTGGCCGCCCTCGTCGCGCGCCATCTCCGCGACGATGCCGCTGACCGGCTCATCCAGCGCGGCGAATGCGCATCCCAGCCAGTCGACCAGGCAATCGCGCGCCACCATGCGCACATCGTCAGGCAAGGCATCGGGGCGCGTGTCCAGCGCCCGTTCCACGAGCAAATGGGTAAGCGCCGTGGACTCGCCGTTGGCACCGCTGTTGGAACCAACGTCGGCAACACCACGCAGCAGGTCTTCCATATCGTCTTATTCCTCCAGATTGATGCCGGCATCCTTCAGGCGCGTGCCGAGCTTGGCGATGTCGGTCTTCAACATTTCCGCCAGCTGCGGCGGCGTCATATAGGTCGCGACGTTACCCTGGGCATTCTGCACCTTCTGATAGGCCGGATCCGCCGCCATCGCCTTGAGAGCGCCGTTCAGTTTATCCACTATCGGGCCAGGCGTACCCTTGGGCGCGAACAGCGCATACCAGATCGGGAACACCATGTCGGGGTAGCCCTGCTCCGCCAGCGTGGGAACATTGGGCAGGAACGGCAGCCGCTTGGCCGAGGTGGTGGCCAGCCCGATCAACGAACCGTTATCGATCGCGGCCTTTACCGCATCGGTGTAACCCGGCGCGGAAATCGACACAACGCCGGCCATCGTATCGGTCATGGCCGGTGCCGCGCCCTTGTACGGAACGTGCAGCAGCTTGATGCCGGCGCGATGGGCGAACAGGGCAACGGGCAAGTGCGTGGTGCCGCCGACGCCAGCCGAACCGAAGCTCAGGCCATCCGGTTTCTTCTTGGCGGCCGCCACCAGATCCGCGATGTTCTTGATGCCCAGGGATTTGTTCGCCACGATCACGTGCGCCGACTCGGCTACGCTGCCGATGGGCGCGAACCCGTTGGGATCGAAGGGCAGCGGATTGCCGGGCGACCGCGTGTACGGAAAGATGGCCATCGAATTGACGGCGAACAGCAGCGTGTAGCCGTCCGGCTTGGCGCGGTTGACGTAGTCCGTTCCGATGACCCCGCCCGCGCCGGGCATGGACATGACGACGATGTTCTGGCCGATGCGCTGGGACAGGGCTTGCGCCATGACCCGCGCCGCGACGTCGGTGGGGCCGCCCGCGGAATACGGGACGATCAACTGGATGGGATGATCGGGATAGCCCTGCTGCGCGGACGCGCTATTGAAAACGGCGGCGCCCGCCAGAACGCCCGCGATACCCAGTACCGCGCGGCGGCTCAACGTGTGATTCACCATGTTTGTCTCCGATTATTTTTAATGGATTTATGTGGTCAAAACCCCCGGCGGGCGCGTGGTGCGACGCGTCCCGCCGGTTTGCGCCGCGCCGTTACCTGACCGACGCGGCGGCGTGCTCTCCGGCCCGGCGGCCGAACACCGCGCCACGCAGCACCGACGTCGCGCCGGGGTAGCGGCCGTAGTACAGGCCCATCGTTTCGCCCGCGGCATACAGCCCCGGCAGGACGCATCCTTCGTTCTTGACGACCTGCGCGTTCGATGTGACCTTCAGTCCGCCCAGCGTGAAGGTATTCGCCGAGATGATGGGATAGACGTGAAAGGGCGGCGTATCCAGCGGCACCGCGTAATTCGATTTACGCGGCGACAGCCCGGACGTCGCCACGCCATCCAGGATTTCCGGATTGAAGGTGCCGCCGCCGCAGGCGCGGTTGTACTCGTCGATGGTGCGCTGCGCGGCTTCGCCGTCAAAGCCCAGTTTCTTGCCCAGCGACGCGATGTCCGGCATGGTCTCGGGCGGCTGGTCGCTGCGCACGCAGCGTTTCCAGTTGGGGATGCGATTGATCTTGTCGTCCAGGATGCAATAGGCGATGCCTTTTTTTTGCTCCGCGATCAGGCGTATGGTCTCTTCGTAGTGGGCGTCGATGGTGCCGGGCGCTTCGTCGATGAAGCGTTTGCCATCGCGATTGACCAGGATGCCGTAGGGATAAACCATGACCAGCGCTTCCGACGCGCTGGATCGTGGATCGATGGGCTGGCCGTGGTATTCGGCGTAATCGCCGGAAGGCGCGGCGCCGATCCGCAGCGCCATCTTGATGCCCTCCCCTTTGTTGTAATAGCCGCCCGGCGCCACTGGGCGCAGGTAGCGTCCCTTGGCGCCGATATAGCGGATCACCATCTCGGAATTGCCCTGGAAGCCGCCGCAGGCCAGGATGACCGCGCCGCATTCGAAGCGGTGCGGCTTGTTGGCGGTATCCGTGGCCTTCAGTCCGCAGACCCTGCCGTCGTCCGACTGGATCAGCTCATAGGCCGTCATCTCGTAGAAGAAACGCACGCCGGCCTTTTCCGCGCAGGCGGTCATGGTTTCGACCAGCTGCAGGCCACCGCCGTTGACCGCGATGCGTGGCGACGGCCGGGGCGTCAAGCCATAGAAGCCAGCTTCGCCGAAGGTAACGCCGTGCCGCTTCAGCCATGCGATGGCGTCCGGCACGGATTCCGTAAAGGTGGAAATCAGTTCCGGGTCCGTGAACGGCAAGGCCTTGACCACGGGCGACCAATTCTCGTAGTCGCGCACGGTGGACTCGGCGAAATCCGGCTGGATGTAGTAGCCGCTGTTATCGATCAGCAGCGATTCGAAGTCGTGCGCCAGCTCCGTTTCGCTCTTCATGCGCAGATAGGCTTCGGTGTAGCGGGTGTTCCCGCCCCGCTCTTCATAGGTTGATCTTTCCAGCAACGCAACCTTGGCGCCGGCATCGGCGGCGGCCACCGCCGCGCTCAATCCCGCTACCCCGCAACCCACCACAACCACATCGAAGCGCGATTCATCATGCGCGGCCATAAGCATTCCCCTTGCGAAAAAACACGCGGCTAGTGTTGGGGAATTCGATGGGTGCCTCAATCGATATTTTTACCGGCTTGCATGAGTTGGAGTTATGCCAAGCATGCGTAGATATCGTGCAGGACTTCGCGTGGTGCGTGTGTATAGTCTTCGCTTGCGTCGCATCGGATAACAAAGGAGACAGCAATGCCGCACGAGTTCCGCGAGCTTGGTTCGATGGTCGCCCAGGCCGACATCAATGGCGAACACGGTCCGGCAAGAACCGCGATCGATCAAGGCATAAGGGCCTCGCTGCTCTGCACGCTGTTCGGTATCGAACGGGAACAGTGGGTGTGGCCGTTTCGCTCAGGTACGAGCCCGGCGAATGCAAAGGCCGGCGCGATCGCCAATGCCGCGAACATGCTGGGCGGCCTGCTCGAACCCTTGGGCCGCGTCGGACATCTGGGCACGTTGGCGGGCGCATCGGACCTGGACCCAATGGATCCCGGCCCTTCGCATACCGTGCTGCCCGCCACGCTGGCGTGCTGCGTGGCTCACACGCTGCTGGATGCGCGCGGCACGGCGGCGGATGGCGACCACCTGATCGGATCCGCCGTGCTGGCCGGCGTCGAAGCGGCGTGGCGGTTCCGCGGCGCCATCACGGGCACCCGGCCCGGCGTCGGCTTCCACAGCCCCGGTGTTTTCGGCACGCTTGCCGCGGCCGCCGGCGCCGCGCGTGTGCTGGGACTGCCGCCGGAGGCATGCACGAATGCGTTGGCCATCGCGTTGACGCGCGCATCGGGACTGGCGGTCAACAGCGCCGCATCGATGATAGGCATGACCCACTTCGGCTGGGGCACGCTGCACGGACTGGAAGCGGCGTTGCTGGCGTCCCAAGGCTGGGAAGCATCGCGCGATTTCCAGCGTGGCCTGGCCACGCTGTTCGGCGAAGACCGCGTGGCCGCCGACCGCCTGGCCGTCGCCGGTCCGAAAGCGGCCGAGGCCCTGGTCTTCAAGCGCTATCCCTGCAACATCTACCTGAACTTGCTGGTGGCCATCGTGGAGGAAGCCGGCGAAGGTCCGGTCGACCGCATCGACATCACGATGCCCTGGGTTCCGCACCTGGACTGCGCCGCGCCCAAGGACTTGCGGCAGGCGCGCAACAGCGCCCAGGCCGTGGCGGCCATCGCCGGCGCGGGCGACATTTCCTATGCCGCGTTTTCCGGGCCGCCTGGTCCCTGGGTTCCGCGGCCCGAGGTGGCGCGCCTGCTACCTGAGATCCATCTGGAGATGGACCGCGACGCGCCCACGGGACTGAAGAATGCCGTGATCGGCGCGCGCGTCTGGCGCGGCGGATCGGTCGTGCATGAAGCGCGGCGGTCCATGCAGGATCTGCGCGGCTGGGGCATCGAGCATGCGCGCAGGCTGATGGGACCAGCCGATCCCGAAGGCGGCCTGGCCGCGCTTTACGAAGGGTCGTACCGGCGCGGATTCGATTATGTGAAGGATCGGTTGTCCGCGATCGCGTCCTGATCGCGACGGCCGGGCCGAACCCCAGGGGCGGGGCGATGTCGCCTATCGAATCGATCGAATCGATCGCGCCAGTCAGGCCGATCAGGCCGGACGCACCCGATTGATGCCGGCCCTGGGTCAAGCCGCCGCGGGCTCCGGCGCTGTCTTCGCCGCGGCGGCGATTTCATCCAGCAGCCACTTGCGGAAAAGCTCCAGCGCCGGATCCCCGCAATGCCGGGGCGAGCTCAGCAGATAGTAGGTGCGCTCGGACGGCACTTCATGGGGGAATATCCGCCGCAAGGTTCCGTTGGCAAGCTCTTCCTGGATAAGGAAGCTTTGCGCCAGGGCCACTCCCAGGCCCTGTTCCGCGGCACGGTACGCCATGGCGGACGATTCGAACTTCATGCCCCCTTCCAGGGGCACGTCATCCGCATCGACGGCGCGCAGCCATACGCCCCAGTCTTCCGGGCGGGCCAGCGAATGCAGCAGCGTGGCGTTCTTCAGATCGGACGGCGCCCGCAGGGGCCATACGCCGGACGCCATCGACGGCGCGCCGACCGCGATCAGCCGGTAGTCGAAAAGCTTGTCGCCGCGGATCCCTTCATCCAGGCGGCCGGTGATCGCGCGTATCGACGCGTGGATGTCGCTGTGCTCGAAATCCAGCGGCGCGACCGAGGCCGTCAGGCGGACTTCGACTTCCGGATTGATTTCCTGGAAGCGGCCCAGCCGGGGAATCAGCCAGTACATGGCAAAGGTCGAAAACGCCTGCAGGTTCAGTACATTCTGGCGCCCGGAATACCTGAGCCGGCGCGTGGCCAGGTCAATGCGCGCGAAGGCATCGACGACATCGCGCATATAGGTCTCGCCGTCGGGGGTCAGCGTCACGGCGCGATGGTTGCGGTAGAACAGCGGGATGCCGAACAGTTCTTCCAGATTGCGCACGTGCCGGCTGATGGCGGACTGGGTCAGGAAAAGCTCCTGCGCGGCCTTGGTGAAACTGCCGTTGCGTGCCGCCGATTCGAATGCCCGCAGCGCCGTCAGCGGAGGCAGGCGCGACATGGATGGATGTTCCATGATGTCCGGTCTTGTATGAGTCAGAGTCATGCAGACTAGCACGAGAAGTCGTTTGAGCTAATCCGTGCCTACCCAGAGAATAAGGGGCTGTACACCGGAGACGAGGAACAAATGGAACGCTATCGGCTATTCATCAATAACGAATGGGTGGACCCGCAATCCAACGCCTGGTTCGAAACGCACGACCCGTTTTCCGGTGCGGCCTGGGCGGAGATTCCGCGCGCCAACGCGGCGGACGTCGACCTGGCGGTGAGCGCGGCGGCGAACGCATTCGAAGGCCCGTGGTCGCGCATATCGGCCAGCGAACGCGGCATGCTGCTGCACAAACTGGGCGCCCTGATCGAACGCGACGCGGCGCACCTGGCGGAGGTCGAGGCCCGCGACAACGGCAAGCTGGCGCGCGACGTGCTGGGCCAGATCAAGTACATGGCCAAGTATTACTTCTACTACGGCGGCCTGGCGGATAAGATCCAGGGCGCGGTCGTCCCCATCGACAGGCCCAAGGTCTACAACTTCATTCGCTACGAACCCATGGGCGTGGTGGCGTGCATCACTCCCTGGAATTCATCGCTGCCGCTGACCACCTGGAAAATGGCGCCCGCGCTGTGTGCCGGCAACACCGTCGTCTGCAAGCCATCCGAGTACACGTCGGCATCGCTGTTCGAGCTGGCCAAACTATTCGTCGAGGCCGGCTTTCCGCCGGGCGTGTTCAACATCATTACCGGTTTCGGCGGCGAGGTCGGCGATCCCCTGGTCCGCCATCCGGACGTGCAGCGGATCGCATTCACCGGCGGCGATGAAGCCGGCCGCAAGATCTACGCGGCCGCCGCGCAGAACCTGAAGCGCGTATCGCTGGAACTGGGCGGCAAATCGCCCAATATCGTGTTCGACGATGCCGACCTGGACCAGGCCGTCAATGGCGTCATCGCCGGGATTTTCTCGGCCACAGGCCAGACCTGCGTGGCGGGATCGCGCGTGCTGCTGCAGGAATCCATCCACGATGCCTTCGTCGAAAGGCTGGCCCGGATCACCAAAACCGCGAAGGTCGGCGATCCGGCCGACCCGGCGACCGAGATCGGCCCCATCACCACCAAGCCACAATTCGACAAGATCCGCGATTACATCGAGATCGCCAAGAAGGAAGGCGCGCGCTGCGTGGCCGGCGGCAGAACCCTGAGCGGACCGGGGTACGGCGCCGGCCAGTTCATCGAGCCGACCATCTTCGCGGACGTCACCAACGATATGCGCATCGCCCAGGAAGAAGTATTCGGCCCGGTCCTGTCCGTGCTGAAATTCAAGGACGAGGAAGACGCCATCCGCATCGGCAACGACATCCGCTTCGGCCTGGCCGCGGGCGTCTGGACCACCAGCCTGCACCGCGCGATGCTGATGTCCGAACGGTTGAAAGCCGGAACGGTGTGGATCAACAATTACCGTTCCAGCAGCTACACCACGCCGTTCGGCGGGGTAAAGCACAGCGGTATCGGCCGCGAAGGCGGCATCGAATCGGTCAAGGAATTCCTGGAGGCTAAAAGCGTCTGGATCTCCAGCGATCTGAAAATGCCCACGATTTTTTCCGGGAAGTAGAATGCTGCTTGCGCGGCCGTGCGCCTGGAACGCATAGCCGCGCTGGACTTTCAGCCACGGAACCTAATGAAAGAAACGCCCGCCGCCACGCCGTTGCTTTTCACGCCGATTACCTTCAGGTCGGTCACGCTGCGCAATCGCATCGTGGCCTCGCCCATGTGCCAATACCATTCGGTCGATGGCGGCCCCGGCGCCTGGCAGGAGATCAACTTCGGCAAATTCGCCGTCGGCGGCGCGGCGCTCGTCTTCGGCGAGGAAACGGCGATCGAACCCCACGGCCGCAAGACCTACACCTGCGCCGGCCTGTGGAACGACAGCCACGTCGCGGCCTATCGCCGCATCAACGAATTCATTTTGGAACAGGGTGCCGTGCCGGCGGTGCAGCTCGGGCACTCGGGCGGCAAGGGTTCGTGCCATGGCGCGCTGCAGGACTGGGCACCCCTGACCCACGAAAGCGCCGCGGCCGGCATGCCGCATTGGACCTGTCTGGTCCCCAGTCCGCGTCAGCCCCCTGCCCCGTGGCCCCAGACCCGCGAAATGGATGCGTCGGATATCCGGCAGCACATGCAGCGCTGGAAGGAAGCCGCCGTCCGGGCAGCGGATGCGGGTTTCCAGATCCTGGAAATCCACGGCGCGCACGGCTACCTCATTCATCAGTTCCTGTCGCCGGTGACCAACCGCAGGCAGGACGGCTACGGCGGATCGCGCGAAAACCGCATGCGTTTCGCGCTTGAAGTCGCGGAAACCGTGCGCGCCGCCTGGCCGCGCGAGTTGCCCTTGTTCTTTCGCGTTTCGGCGGTCGACGGACGCGGCGGGTTATGGGACCTGGACGATACCGTGGCGCTTGCCGCCGCCCTGAAGGACCGCGGCGTAGACCTGATCGATTGTTCATCGGGCGGGATTTCCGGCACTTCCTCCATGCCGGTTGTGCGGCGGGTTCCGGGGTACCAGGTTCCGTTCGCCGAGACCGTGCGCCGCGAGACCGGCTGTCCCACCATGGCCGTGGGCCTGATCACCGAAGCCGAACAGGCCGAAGCCATACTGCAGGCCGGCCAGGCGGACCTGGTGGCGCTGGCGCGCGAACTGATCTGGAATCCCAACTGGCCCGTGCACGCGGCGGTTCGCATGATGGGACAGGATGCCTATCGGCTGCTGCCACCGGAGCAATCCGTGCGGCTGATCCGCCGCGAAGTGATCGCGGCCTTGCCGCTGAACCGCACCGGCGCGCCGTCATCGGCGGCCGACGAAGCCCTGAACGAACGGATCTGATCGGCCTGCCCGCGCCGGCGTCTTGCCCGCTGTTGTTTTCATGGCACCAGGTAGTCTCATAAGAAAACGGCTCGCCTTGGGGCGTGCTGTTTTGTCTGTATCCTCTCCGCTGGTTAGCGATCGATCAATAGGCCTGCTCGATGTACGGACAGGTCCTGGGTGGTTGTTTGCCTGAGATCGCGGACGCTCGGCGCATTCGTTTCGCCAGCCGTACCGCATAACGACAAAACCAACGGAGACACGAATGAAATCCCGTAGAGCTTTTCTGAAGACCGCCACCGGATTGGGCATCGGCTTTTGCTCATGCGGCCTGCTGGACGCCGCGCGTGCACAGACAGCGCAAGCCCCCAGGCATCTTCCGATAACCATCAACGGCAAGCGCGTCAGGACCATCGACACGCATTCGCATTGCTACTTCCAGGAAGCCATCGACCTGATGGGCGCCGACGCCGGCAAAGTGTTGCCGCCGGTCAAGGGCGTGCCGGAGCACTTCATCCCGGCCAGCAACAAGGATGCGATAAAGAAGCGCATGGCAGCCATGGATGCGATGGGCATCGACATGGAAGTGCTGTCCATCAATCCCTTCTGGTACGGCAAGGACCGCGATACCTCGGCCGCCATCGTCAAGATCAACAATGCGGGCTTCGCCGAACTGTGCGCGGCCTATCCCAAGCGCTTTGCCGCGTTTGCCTCGCTGTCGCTGCAGCACCCGGACCTGGCCGTGCAGGAACTGGAATACGCCGTCAAGACACAGGGACTGCGCGGCGCGGCCATCGGCGGCAGCGTGGCCGGACAGGAGTTTGCCGATCCGAAATTCCATCCGGTATGGGCCAAGGCCGAGGAACTGGGCGCAGTGCTGTTCATCCACCCGCAAAGCACGCCGGAACTGGCCAAGCGCCTGAAGGGCAATGGCTGGATGTCCAACGTGATCGGCAATCCGCTGGACACCACGATCGCCCTGCAACACCTGATTTACGAGGGCGTGCTGGACAAGTTCCCCAAGCTGAAAATCCTGGCCGCGCACGGCGGCGGTTACCTGGGGTCGTACGCGCCGCGCATGGATCATTCCTGCTTCGTGTCGCCGCAGAACTGTGATCCGAATATCGTCCTGAAGAAGCAGCCGTCGGAATATCTGAACCAGCTGTACTTCGATAACCTGGTGTTCACGCCCGAGGCGCTGCGGCATCTGGTCGCCCAGGTGGGCGCAAGCCAGGTTGTGCTGGGAACCGACCACCCGATTCCCTGGGAAGAACACCCCGTGGACCAGGTATTCGCCACCAGGACACTGACCGACCAGCAGCGCGTCGCCATCCTGGGCGGCAACGCCCAGCGCCTGCTTGGCGTACATCTGTAATTCGCCGGAAAGTCAGGACGCGCGGCGGCGAGCGGACCGGCGCGGCGCGTCCGCGGCGGATTCTTCTTCAGGGTCCTCGCGGGCGGTTTCGCGCCGTGCCACCCCTGCGCCGCGGGCCATCGCCCTTCGGCGCAGCAGTGCCGCGAAGGCGCGGCTCGCCCGCGATTGCGGCAGTGCGCTGTTGAACAGCAATCCCGGCGTTCGCGTGGGCGTGGGGTTTTCCAGCGGGATGACGCGCAGCGCGGGGTGCAGGGTCGTGGAGGCGGCAACCGCGATGGTTCCTACCTGCATGCGCCCGACCAGGCCCAGCATCGCGGCGACCGAATTCATTTCCGCGATGACGGCGGGTTCGGCGCCTGCCGCGGCAAAGCATTCGTTCAGCAGGCGGCGGGTTGAAAAGCTGGGCGGCAACAGCACCAGCGGTTCGCGATGGAGTTCTATCATGCGTATCCGCCGGCGCGCGGCCAGTGGATGCTGGTGGCCGACCAGCAACACGAGCTCTTCGTTGAACCAGGGTTCGAATTGCAGCGCACTGAACGATTCCGGGCGGTAGGCCACACCGAAGTCCAGTTTTCCGGCATCCAGCTGCGATGCGATGGCATCGGCCGGTAGTTCCTCGACGACGATCTTGACCGATGGACTGCCCTGGAGAAACCGCGCCACGCAATCCGGAATGAATTCCAGATTGAATGTGTGGGTCGTACCGATGTGGACTTCGCCGATCATGGACGCGGTATCGCGTTTGAGTTCGCCCAGGCCCATGTCCACTTCTTTCAGCGCGCGCGCGGCGTAGGCAAGAAAAGATTCGCCCGCGGGCGTCATGACCACGCGTTTGCCGATGCGCTCGAACAGGCGCTGCCCGACTTCGTCTTCCAGTTGCCGTATCTGGTGCGACAAGGTCGATTGCGTCACGTGTACGCGCTCGGCCGCCCGCGTGAAATTCAATGAGCCCGCCAGGGCGATGAAGTAGCGGAGATGCCGCAATTCCACCATGGTCTCCGTCAATGATCGATGTCATCAATGATAAATCGTCAAATTAATCATTTCCATCTTTTATCCGGCGCGGATAGTCTGCCCACCTGTCAGGGAACAGCGACAAGGAAGCGTCTATGGCTGGGGTATTGGACGGCATTACCGTCATCGAACAAGGCACCTTCATCACCGGGCCGGCGGCGGGCATGTTGCTCGGCGACCTTGGCGCGAACGTCATCAAGGTCGAACAGCCGGCCACCGGCGATCCGTTCCGCGCCTTCAAGGGAGGCCTGTACAGCCCGCACTACCAGACCTACAACCGCAACAAGCGCAGCATCGAACTGAACGTCAAGGACCCGGACGATGCCGCGGTGTTCGACGACCTGATACGCGGCGCCGACGTCTACATCCAGAACTTCCGGCCAGGCGCGGCCGAACGCATGGGCGCCGGACAGGAACGCCTGCGGGCCCTGAATCCGCGCCTGGTGTACTGCGCCATCAGTGGCTTTGGCCAGACCGGGCCCGCCGCAGGCCGCCCCGCCTACGACACGGTGGCGCAGGCCGCCAGCGGTTTCCTGAACCTGTTGGTCAATCCCGCCAATCCCCGCGTCGTCGGCCCTGCCATCGCCGACGCGCTGACAGGCTTCTACGCCGCCTATGGCGTGCTCGGCGCGCTGGTCGAACGCGCGCGTACCGGCGTCGGCCGCAGCGTGGATGTGTCGATGCTGGAAGCCATGTGCCACTTCAACCTGGACGCCTTTACCCATTTCTTCGCCGAGGGCGAGGTCATGGACCCGTATAGCCGGCCCAGGGTATCCCAGTCCTATGCGCTGGCCTGCTCCGACGGCAGGAAGATCGCGCTGCATATGTCTTCGCCCGAGAAATTCTGGCGCGGACTGGCCGATGCGATGGAGCGCCCCGACATCCTGGCGGATGACCGCTTCGCGACGCGCGAGGGCCGTATCGCCAATCAGGAAGCGCTCATCGACATTCTGGGGACCGTATTCGCGCAACGCACGCGTGACGAATGGTGCCGGCGGCTGGCCGACCAGGACGTCCCGCATGCGCCGATGTACGACACGGCCGAAGCCCTGCAGGATCCGCAGGCGCTGCATCTTCAGCTGGAAGTGGAGACCACGCATCCGGCGCTGGGGCCCTGGCGCACGGTGCGGTCGCCCGTCAGCTTCGACGGCCAGCGTCCCACGACGGTGGCGCCGCCGCCCTTGCTGGGCGAACACAATATGCAAATCCGCGCCGAGCTGGCTCAAGGCTGCAAAACGATCAAGGAGAAGAACCCATCATGAAAATCGGCAAGGCGACTATTCCCCGCACCGCTATCTGCACGTCGGACGAGCACACCATCGTGGTGCGCGGCGCCGACCTGTGCAAGGACCTGATCGGCCGGATCTCATTCACGGACTACTTCCACCTGCTGGTCACCGGACGGCGGCCCGACGCCGCCGCCACGGCCGTCCTGGACGCAACCCTGGTCGCCATCGCGGAACACGGTTTCGTGCCCAGTGTGCAGGCGGCCCGCATGACGCTGGCGGCCGCGCCCGATGCATTGCAAGGCGCGGTGGCCGCTGGCTTGCTGGGTTGCGGCTCGGTCATCCTGGGCGCTTCCGAAACCGCCGGAAGACTGTTCGCGCAGATCCACGATGCGGCGACGGCGCAGGGCATGGACATTGATTCCGCGGCGCTCGCGGTGCTGCGGCGCTATGCGGCGCAGGGCATGGCCATTCCGGGCTACGGCCATCCGCTGCACAAGGAGCGGGACCCGCGCGTCGCGCGCTTGTTCGAAGTGGCGCGCGCATGCGGTTCCAGCCTGGCCTACGTCGATATCGCGGAGGCCGTCGAGCGCCAGATTCCCGCGGTCATCGGCAAGTCGCTCAAACTGAACGTATCGGCCGCCATCCCCGCGGTGCTGCTGGGAGCGGGCTTTCCATTGCAGGCGCTGCGCGGCGTACCGCTGCTGGCGCGCACCGCCGGCCTGATCGCGCACCTGACCGAAGAATTCCAGCAAGCCGCGGGTTTCGCGCTGTCGTACCAGGCCACGCGGGAATTGCAGTACGACGGTGTTGTTCCGGCCGGATTCGGCGAGCCGAAGTCCTGAAGCCCTGCTCCCATACGGCCCCTGCGTCCCATACAGCCCTTCCCCAGGGCACACATTCATAACAACGGAGACAAGCACAATGAACGAAATCCATGCCGTATCGCGCGGCGCCGTCGTGAACCGGACCCGGCGCGGATTGGCCGTGTTGGCGATGGCCGCCGGCGTACTGGCCTTGCTGCCACCACAGGCGCGGGCCGCGGACTACCCGGATCATCCGATCAAAATGATCGTTCCCTTCGGCGCCGGCACCACTACCGATACCGTCGCGCGCATCGTGGGCGATGCCATGGCCAAGTCGCTGGGCCAACCGATCATCATTGAAAACCGGTCTGGCGCGGGCGGTTCGATCGGAACGGAATATGTCGCGCGTTCGGCGCCCGATGGCTATACGCTGGTCATGGGCACGGTAGGCACGCATGCCATCAACAAGGCGTTGTTCCATCGCCTGGGCTACGACCCGATCCGCGATTTCGCGCCGATCGCCATGGTCGGCTCCACGCCCACGCTGCTGGTCGTAAGCGCATCATCGCCCTACCAGTCTTTGGCGGATCTGGCCGCCGCGGCGGCCAAGCCCGCCGGCATCAGCTTCGCATCGGCGGGCACGGGCACCTCGGGACATCTGGCGGGCGAACTGTTGAAAGCGCGGCTGGGCGGCACGATGGTTCACGTTCCTTACAAGGAAGGCAGCCAGGCCCTGACCGACGTCATGTCGGGACAGGTGCAGTTCATGTTCTACCATCCCATCGCGGTGCTGCCGCACATCAAGTCCGGCAAGCTGCGCGCGCTGGGCGCATCCGGCGCGCAACGCAGCGCATCGGCGCCGGATGTACCCACCATCGCCGAACAGACCCACAGCGATTTCGATCTTGTGGCGTGGTTCATGCTGTACACGCCCTCCGCGACGCCGCCCCCCGTCTTGCAGAAGCTGCGCGATGCCGCCCAGGGCGCGCTGACCGATGCCAATGTGATGGCCAAGCTGCAGGGCCAGGGCGTGGAGAAGAGCACGCTGCCGGCGTCGGGCCTGGATGCCTTCGCTCGCGACGAACTCGCCAAATGGTCCGGCCTGGTCAAGCAGTCCGGCGCGCAGGTGGACTGAACTGACCGCCGCCGGCCTTGAGATGGCGCTGGCCGCGCGACCCTCGACCCGCGGCTGGCCACGGTATGGCCGGCAACTTCTGGGTATGGCACTTGCTTCTAGCGACGCTTCATCATCGTTATAGAACGAGGTCATCCATGGAAAGCACCACTTTGCATACCGGCGGGTCTCCCGCCTCCCTGGGCAAGCGCGAGTCCTTCGGCTCGGCTGTTTCCTGGGGCGCAGTGCTGGCAGGTGCGTTTGTCGCGGCGGCGACCTATCTGATGCTGTTGCTCGCCGGGGCCGGTTTCGGCTTCGCTTCCATGTCCCCATGGGGCGACGAAGGCGCTTCGGCCAGGACATTGGGAATAGGCGTCATAATCTGGCTGGTCATCATCCAGATCATTTCCGCCGGGCTGGGCGGCTATATCGCCGGCCGGATGCGTACCAAATGGGTGGATGTCCATTCGGGCGAGGTCTATTTCCGCGACACCGCGCATGGATTCCTGGTCTGGGCGGTGGCTGCCGTGGTCAGCGCTTTCCTGCTGGGCTCCGGCGTGTCGTCAGCCGTGAGCGGCGCGGCCAGGATAGGCGCGAGCGCGGTTTCCGGCGCGGGTGCAGCGGTATCCGCAGCAGCCGCGGCTGGCGGCGGAGCGGCTGCCACGCAAGGACCCTCGGCCCAGTACTTCGTCGACTCCCTGTTCCGCTCGGATCGTCCCGACGCGGCGCAAGGGGACGCCGCCAAGGCTGAAGTCGGCCGCATCCTCGCGGTCAGCCTGAGCCGGGGTTCCATCACGAACGAGGACAAAGCCTACGTTGCCAAGGTCATTTCGACACAGGCAGGTGTCGACCAGGCGACCGCGGAAAAGCGCATCGACGATACGATCAATCGCGCCAAGCAGGCGGCGGACGAGGCCAAGCAGAAGGCGCGCGAGGCCGCCGACCAGGCGCGCAAGGCGGCTGTCGGGTTCGCCCTGTGGGCCTTCATCTCGATGCTGATCGGTGCGTTCTCGGCCAGCTATGCAGCCACGCGTGGCGGGCGTACCCGCGACTCCGTGTTGTGATCTGTGATCCGGCGGGTGCGGCGGACCCGGGGTTAGGTTCGGGTCCGCCGCGGCGCTACAGCAGGACGGATGCCCCGCGTGCCCGCGCGAACGCAGCCAGGCTCTTCAGCATCAGTTCATGCATATGCTGCGCCGCCGGCAGCAGGGATTGTTCGGTGCGGCACAACGTACCGACGATGCGGTTCACGCGCGGCGAGATTAGCGGCACGAAGGCAAGCTTGTACTGGGCCGGCGGCCGCGCCAGCGTCGGCAATACCGTAATGCCCAGTCCCGCCTGCACCGCCGCCATCAGAGACCCGCGATTGTGCAGGACGATATCCGGCGCATCCACCCACGCGCCCACGTCATGGCCCTGCAGCGCGTGGAAAGTCGTGTTGCCGATAAGCGTTTCGCCACGCAGCGCTTTCCAGGGTATCGAACGGCCGGAAGCGGCAATGCGGTGATCGGGCCGGCATACCACGCCGAAAGTATCGCGCACCACCGGCGTGTGGCGCAGCAAGGGATTCGGTGCGATCAACCCGGCCACGCCCAGCTCCGCCAGACCGCTTTCCACCATTTCGGCGACCCGCGGCGACGATACGTCGGCCGCATGGACCTTTACCCCCGGGCGGTCCAGGCGGAACCGCCGCAGAACATCCGGCAGCCATTCCTCGGCCAGCGAGGGCATCAGGGACAGCGTGACGGCACCGCGTTCGCCGCGGACGATCTGCCGGATATCGCCCTGTATGCGGTCATGCACGTTGATCAATTCAGTGAACAGCGGCAGCAATGACTCGCCCAGCGGCGTCAGACGTGCCTGGTGGCCATCCTCGAACAACTGCGCCCCGACGTCTTCCTGCAGGGCACGCATGGCCAGCGTGATGGCGGCCTGCGAACGATGCGTCTCCAGCGCGGCCACGCGGAAACTCTGGTTGCGCGCCGCGATAGCGAATTGGCGCAACTGCTGGATCTTGAACGGCGCGGACATGGTGGGCGAACTGCGTGTTTAGAAAACCTCAATTTTAATTTCGAAAATTCAAATTGTGTTCGTCCGGTGCCGGCCGCATAGTGCAAGCGCCGCGGCCCCTTGCCTGGGCCGTGTCCTTACCCAACATAGATGGATGCACGATGACCGCCACGACTACCCTTTGGCCCAACGGCGCCCGTACCGCCGTGGTTTTGACGTTCCTTGTGGAGAGCTGGTCCGAGGGCAAGGCGCCCCCCTACTCTCCCATGACCAGTCCTCCCCGCCCCGGCGCCGTGGACCTGACGGGCATCCAATGGTCGGAATATGGGGCTCGCGCCGGCGCCTATCGCCTGATGCGGCTGGCGCGCGATCATGGCCTGCCGGCCACGTTCTGCGTCAATGCGCGGGTGGCGGAGCTATTTCCCGCCGTGGTCAAACAGATCGTCAAATCCGGCTTCGAGCTGGCAGGCCATAACTACGCGCAGGACCAGGTATTGCCCGGCCTGGACGAAAAGCAGGAGCGCGAGGTGATCTGGGGCAGCCTGGATATCCTGGAACGCGTTTCCGGAGTGCGCCCATGCGGTTGGCTGAGCTCCACGATCGCGGTCACCGAACGGACGTCGTCGCTGCTCGCGGAAGCCGGCATGCTTTGGCATGGCGATTACAACTATCTGGACCAGCCCTGCAAGCTGGACACGCCTGCCGGCAGCCTGGTCGCCATCCCCCACAGCGATTACGCGGACAACCGGGTGCTGCGTGCGTCGCCGCGCGATTTCCTGCAGTGCTACCGCGATACCTTCGACTACCTGCACCGCAAGGAGCCCAACGGCTTCATCAACATCACGATGCATGGCCATTTCGGCGGGCGGCCGCTGATCAGCGCGATGCTGGACCAGATACTGACCTACCTGCGCTCTTTCCCCGACGTCTGGTTTCCGCGCCACGACGAGCTGGCGCACTGGGTAAACAGCCATAACATCCGCGAAGTCAGTTACGTAGAGCGCTTCGGTTTGTAGAAATGACCGGCGTGCCGCGATAACACAAGGAAATGGTCCGGCGCGGCTACCGCCGCCCAGGACATCGCGGTGCGGAACGGGCAGTCAAGTACAGGGCCGGAACAGGCCCGAGGAGACAACGTGAAATTCCTGATCGGCATGAGCCTGGCCATGCTGTGCGCGACGCCTACCCTGGCCGCCTCACAGCCGGCCTATCCGGACCACGCGGTCCGCATGATCGTTCCTTTCGCGGTCGGCGGTGCCGCCGATACGGTCGGGCGCTCCATCGCGCAGCGCATGGGCATCGAAATGAAGCAGAGCGTGGTGGTCGACAATCGCGCCGGCGGCAACAGCATCATCGGTTCCGACATCGTGGCGCGCGCCCAGCCCGACGGCTATACGCTGCTGATGCAGGTCGGGCCGCCTCACACCACGTTGCCCTTCTTCACGCGCAACATGCCGTTCGATCCCGTGAAGGACTTCACGGCCATCGCGGTGATCGGCACGGCGCCGCAGGCGCTGGTGGTCAATGCGTCGCTGCCGGTCAGGAACATCAAGGAGTTGATCGCCTACGTCAAGGCGCATCCCGGCAAGGTTGCCTACGCTACGTCCGGCATCGGTTCGTCGCAGCATCTGGGCGGACAGCTGTTGAATGCCATGACGGGCATGGATCTGATGCACGTTCCATACAAAGGCGGTGCGCCGGCGCTCAACGACGTGGTGGGCGGCCAGGTGCCGGTGGGGATACTGGTGCTGTCCAATGTCCTGCCCTTCGTAAAGACCGGCAAGCTGCGCCTGTTGGGCGTGCTGGAAGGCCAGCGTGCCACGGCGGCGCCGGATACGCCCACCCTGGCCGAAGCCGGCGTGCCGGGATTCGCCTTGCCCAGGACCTGGGTAGGCCTATTGGGCCCCGCGCACATGCCGCCGCAACTGGTGCAAAAACTACATGACATTGTGCAGCAGGCGATCGCCACACCCGCCGTTCGCAGCCAGCTCGACACCGCGGGTTTCGAGGTCAGTGGCGGATCCTCCGGCGATTTCAGCGCGATGCTGCGGAACAGTACGTCCGTCTACCGGGATATCGTGGCGAAGGCCGGCATTCAGGCGGAATAAGCCTGGATGGCGCCAGGCGGACGATTGCCTCATATTACCCAAGGAGATATGCTTATTACCTTGTGGAATTACGGGGACGACCATGATCCTGCGCCAGTTTTTCGATGCCGCGTCGTCGACATATACCTATCTGATCGCGTCGGATCCCGGCGGCGAGGCGCTGATCATCGATCCGGTCAAGGAACACTGCGAAGCCTACGCCACGCTGCTGCGCCAGCTGGATACGCGCCTGCTGCATGCCGTGGACACCCACACCCATGCCGACCACATCACGGCGCTGGGCGACCTGCGCGATGCGACGGGCTGCGTGACCGTGATGGGCGAGCACACCAAGGCGGAGTGCGTGTCGCGCCGCATCGCCGAAGGCGAAATACTGCGAGTCGGCGATGTCGCGCTGCAGGCGATCTATACGCCTGGCCACACCGACGAATCGTTCAGCTTCGTGCTGCATCCCGAGCGGCCGCTGGCTGTCTTCACGGGCGACGTGCTGCTCATACGCGGCACGGGGCGCACCGACTTCCAAGGCGGCGACCCGCATCGGTCCTGGGACTCCATCGTCAACAAACTGTTCCGCCTGCCGGAGGACACCATCGTGTATCCGGCCCACGATTACCGCGGCTGCACCGCGTCCAGCATCGGCGAGGAAAAGCGCTTCAACCCGCGGCTGGCCGGCAAATCGGAAGCCGAATACGTGGCCATCATGAACGGCTTGAACCTGCCGCCGCCCAAGCTAATGGATATCGCGGTGCCCGCGAACCTGGGTTGCGGGCGAGCTTAGACTGTGCATGCGCGCCATTGCCGACGTCTGATCGGATGCGGCAATTGTCCAACAAGCCGTTGGACAATTGCCCTGATCTAGCGCGGGCTAAGGCTGGTTATCAGATCCACCACCCCGTGATGGATTCCCTCGAACATGGCGAAATCGATCTTGCCGACCGAGACGAATACGCCGATGTGGCGCTGCGGGGATAGTGCCACATAGCTCATGAAACCGACCAGGCCGCCGCTCTTGCCCAGCACCAGCGGTGTATTGCCATGCGGCATGGACACGACCCAGCCCAGTCCCATGCCATCGCCGCTATCCGCTTCAATGCCGACCGCGCTCTTCAGGCCGTCGTTGGGCCGGTACAAGGCATGGGCCAGCGTGCGCGCTTCCTCGCCCGCCGCGTCGTCGGCCAGATGCCACTTCATCCAGCGCACCATATCGTCGGCCGTCGAATGCAGGCCGCCGCTGGCGTCCAGTATCTCCGACGTTTCCCAGGGATGCGCCGGCTTGCCATCGAAATCGATACCGCCCAGCATCCGTTTCTGCTGTTCCGGCGTCAGGCGGCCGACGGTGTCCTTCATGCCGAGCGGACCGGTCGTATAGCGTTTCAGCAGTTCGGAATACGGTGCGCCGCCGGCGCGTGCCAGGGCCTCGCCCAGCAGGCCGAAGCCGAAGTTCGAATACATGGCCACGGTGCCGGGCTTGTACTCCAGCTTGTGATCCTTGAACCAGTTCCAGTAACCCTTGGCCGTGTACACGTCGAAGGGATTCGTGCCGGGTTTGGCTTCGTGTTCCGGCGCTTCGCGCGGCAGCGAGGCGGAATGGGTGGCCAGATCCAGCAGGTTGATGCCGCGGCCAAAGACGCTGGGGATCGTGACGCCGGACGGTGCGAACTTGGATAGCGGCTCGGTCAGGGATATCTTCTTGTCCGCCACCATGGCAGCCATTACGTCGCCGGCCAGGACCTTGGACAACGATCCGATACGGACGATGGATTGACCATTGGGCTCGATGCCGCTGCCAGGCTGGGTTTCGCCCAGGCCTTCCACATATACGTCGTTGCCGCGCACCACGGCGATAACCATGGCGGGACGGCCCGCGTTCAGCCACATCGAAGCGGCCGCGAAGTTGGCCGCTTCGTTCAGCGCCAGGTCTTCGGCATGCGCGGCCAGGGGCAGCGCAACAAGCGCCAGCGCGGCCAGGAGCTTGCGCGGGGTCGGTCGGACGGACATCGTGGTACCTCCGTAAGGGTCATGTGCCGGTCTGCGATCCGGCGGGTAGCGGGGCGATGCGGGGCCG
Source organism: Bordetella sp. (assembly GCA_035493915.1). Classification (GTDB taxonomy): domain Bacteria; phylum Pseudomonadota; class Gammaproteobacteria; order Burkholderiales; family Burkholderiaceae_B; genus Bordetella_C. The sequence continues at coordinate 31,427 of DATJHN010000201.1, read as the reverse complement.
TGGCCCGCACCATGGGTCGATCAGGGCTTATCGCTGCGCGTGAACAGCGCGTCGGGAATATCTTCCAGTGGTGAAAGCGTCAGGGCGCGGCTCGCGCCGCCAGCGCCCGGCAGGAAGGTCACGGCGTCGTCTTCCAGCGTGGGCACGCGGAAGGTGTCGCCCTGCCATGGCTGCAGCGCGCGCTCCGGCGCGTTGCCGGCTCGCATCTTCAGCTGCGAGCCTTCGGCGGTTATCACGATGTCGCCGTAGTACGGATGCGAATAACGGCCCACGTAGCGCGCCGCATCCGCCACCGGATGGGCGCCCGCGGGCGGCTGTCCGTGCAGGCGGCCTGGCCGGTCCAGCAGCGATTGCAGGGCCTGCCGCCATTTTTCGGCCAGCGTCGGCCACGTATCCACGTCTGGACGGTCCTGGAACAGCAGCGTCTGCAGCTTGTATTCCAGCGCTTCCGGAATTCCCATCGGCGGCGCATTGGTCAGGATCACGATGCCCAGGCGTTCGTTCGGCAGAAAGGCGATGCGGGTGTTAATGCCTTCTTCGAAGCCGCCGTTGTGCGCGAGCTCCTTGCGGCCGTGGTCGTCCCGCACCTCCAGCCCCAGCCCATAGTGCACCGCCGGAAAGCCGGCGCTGACGATGGATTGCGGGGTCTGCGTTTCGCGCATGGCCGCTTCGGCCACCACCTGGCGGCCCTGAAACTTGCCGCCATCGATTTCGAAGACCAGCCAGCGCAGCATGTCGTTGACCGTGGAAGACAGGCCGCCCGCGGGCGCCTGCGAATCGCGGGAAATCAGGGTTTCCGCGTGTGCCTTGCCGTTTTCCACCAGGTGCGGCGCCGCGCGGTCGGACAAGGCCAGGTATTCCTTGCGCGAGGCCACCGTGCGGTGCATGCCCAGCGGCTCGATGATCGTGCGGCGCACCAGGTCTTCCCAGTGCATGCCGACCGCCTGCGCCGCGACTTCGCCGCCCAAGGTCAGGTTCCAGTTGGAATATGCGTAATGCGTACGAAACGCCGTGGCCGGCGGCAGATAGCGCAGGCGGTGGAAGACCTCTTGCCGTCCATAGCCGAAAATCACGTCCAGGTCCTCGCCGTAGAACGGCGCATAGCCGGTGCGTTGCGAAAGCAGATCGCGCAGCGTCATCTCGCTGGTGACGTAGGGATCGTGGAAGCGGATGTCGCGCGCCAGGGTGGACACCTTGTCATCCCACTCCAGTTTGCCTTCACCCACCAGGGCCGCGACCGACGCACCGGCCAGGGACTTGGAAACGGATGCCAGCGGGAAAAGCGTATCGGCCGTCACCGGCTTGCCGTCGCGCACGTCCGCCACGCCCCAGCCGCGCGCCAGCACCGTCTTGCCGTCGGCCACGATGCCGACCGCGAAGCCGGGTACACCGCTGCGCTTGAGCAGGTCCTGGGCATAGGCCTCGAACCGCGGCAGGATACGTTCGACATCCGCGGGCGCCACTATGCGCTGGGACTGCGCGTCACCGACCTCCAGGTTATAGGCATGCGCGGCGGGTGCGGCGCAGACCGCCACCATCGCCAACACCATTGCTATTGCTGTCGACGCCGGCCCGCGGCGCCGCGCTACCGGCTGCTTCGCTACCGACTGGTCCAGTATCCGCTTCTTCATCATCATTACCTCCCGCCAGGCCGGCGATCCCTTATAGATTGGTTTGATAAATGAACCGCACCAGGCCCTGGTTGAATGTCACGCCCTGCTCCTGCTGGCGCAGCAATCCCGCCTGGATGATCACGCCGAAATCCGTCTGGTACGCCACCGTGCCGGACACGCCCCAATCGCGGTTGTCGGCAAAGCCCTGGCTGGCCAGCGATCCGCTCAGCGATTCCAGATTGCGCTGGGCCACGGCAACCGTGTATAGAAAGCGGCCCGACGATACGCTGGCCGCGGCGATGGAATCGGTGGCCGCCGCCTCGCGGCCCAGAAAGCCGCGCATATGCACGGACTCGGCGAACAAGCGCAGGCCCATGCCGTCGCCCAGCGGCCTTTCGTAATTGACGTGCATTTCCAGCGCGGTCTGCGAGCGCTGGTCGCCTTGTCCGGCGGCAAGCTGGGCCACCGTGCCGCCTGCCCGCAATCCGGCCAGGCCCGGGATATTGGAAATGTCGTAGGCGATGCCGCCCGATTGCAGGCCGTTGGTGTTGCCCGGGCCGCCGTCCTGCAGGTTCGGCTGCGATGGATAGTTGTTGAACCAGGTCTGGCCCACGACCGTGTTGTCGCGCTTGAACACGATGGCGCTTACGGTTTGCGTGGCCGCATCGGGCTGCTTCAGGGTCCACTTGGCGCCCGCGCCCAGCGAGCCGGGATAGTAGTAGTCGCTGGAAAAGCCGCTATAGATGCCATCCATCGTTTCCCAGGCTTCGCCCAGGCCGACTTCGAACTTGCCGGCGAAATACGACATGCTGCCGGCGTCATAGCTGACGAACAGGTTGCGCAGCTGTCCATCCAGGGTTTCGAAAGCGCGGTCGCCCGGATCGTTGCCGAAGGCGCGTAGTTCGGCCAGTCCCGACAGGGTCCAGCGCTGCGACAGGCGGGCCACGGCCGCGCCCTGCAGAAAGGGATCCACGGTATGCCACGACGACGGCAGGCCCGTGGCGCCGGGCCCCTTCACGCCGAAGAAATTTGCATTCTCGACATAGCCCAGGAAGCGCCCCTGCACGGTCGGGTATGTCTCCAGGGGAGCCACTGTGTCGGCCGCGGGGGCTGGATCCAGGAAGATCTCGGATTGCGCTGCCGCCGACGCGTCGTCATGCAGCGCCGCCAGGCAGACCAATGCGGTCACCGCCACGGCCCGCCGCGTCGCGTCTCGTGCCGCGGTCCGTGTCGCCACGGGCCCGAGGGCCAAGAACCACTGCACGATGGACCGGCGCGCCGGCAGGCGCGACACGGTCGATGTGCCGCGCCCCAGCGGGAACATCACTGCCCCGAATCCTTCTTCTCGGGCACGATGCGCATGATCAGCTCCACGCGGCGGTTGGCCGCCTTGCCCGCCGGCGTGTCATTGCTTTCCAGCGGCTTGGTATCCGCGTAGCCCACCGCGCGCAAGCGTTGCGGATCGACACCGTCATGGACCAGTTCGCGCAGCACGGACGTGGCGCGGCTGGTCGACAGGTCCCAGTTGGACGCGAACTGGCGCGTCAGGATGGGGACGTTGTCGCTATGTCCTTCCACCGACAGGGGGAACTTGCTGCGGTTGATCACGTCGGCCAGCTTCTTGATCAACGGCCCGCCTTCCTTGCTCAACGTGGCCTGTCCGGAGGTGAACAGCAGCTCGTTGCTGATGCGGAAAGTGACCGTCTGGCGATTGATCTGTACGTCGACCGATTTGCCCAGATCAGTCAGGCCCAGTTCGGCGGCGGTCGGCATTTTGACCGGCGGCTCGGGTTTTTCCAGCGGGTCGGCCGGCGCCGTGGTGGCGGGCGGCGCGGGCGGGGGATCGGGCAACCTGGACCATTCCTCCGGAATCTTGGGCAAGTCGTTCGCCCACGGCTCCACGGGGCCCGGTGGCAGCTTGGCCAGGCTGACGCCGGCGGCCACCTCAGGCGGCTTGGCGCCCGGCCCCGGGCCGATACGCGTCAACGCCAGCATGACCACGAACAGCGCCAGCAGCAGCGTAATCAGGTCCAGATAGGTCATCAGCCAGTTGTCCGGCTCCCTGTCCAAGGTTTCGGGAACGTGCCAGCGCTGGTAGCGGTTGCGCCGTACCGTCTTGGTACGCTCGCGGCGCTGGCGTTCGTCCTCCGCCTTGCGCTGTACGGCGATGTCTATCCAGGACGCGCGCGACTGGTTGGTGGAGCTCATGAGCGCTGCGAGGTGACCCGGTTGCGCAGGGACGCCGCGTCACCTGCTGCCGCCGGACTGCCCATGGACGGGGCGGCGCGCTGCGTGCCCTGTGCAACGGCGGCGGCCTTGGACTGCTTGCCCTTCTTCTTGGGCGGCTGCTCGCGGATTTCATCCTCGAAGTGCTGCATGAAGGAATTGAGCGTCTCGCGCACCACCGCCGGTCCGCGCCGTTCGCACATCATGGAGATGCCTTGCAGCACCATGTTCATCAGTACCAGGCGCTGTTCGGTGCGGCGCTCCAGCTTGATGGCGATGGGCTTGCAGATCAGGTTGGCCAGCAGGATGCCGTAGAACGTGGCGATCAGCGCGATACCCATTTGCTTGCCGATTACGTCCATGCCCTGCGAGCCCAGCACCGTCATCAGGTTGACCAGGCCGATCAGCGTTGCCAGCATGCCGAAAGCCGGCGCGAAGCTGGCCATGGTGCGGAACATCTGTGCCTCGGCCTGCTCGCGCGCGCGCATCCGGGCGATGCGCCATTGCAGCAACTCGACGATCTGTTCTTCCGGCGTGTTGTCGATGATCAACTGAACGCCCGTGCGCAGGAAGGGATTGGTCACCTTCTGCAGTTCCCGTTCGACGCTATGCACGTCCGAACCCACCCAGCTGTGCGCCAGCGCGACCAGTTCGTCGATGTCGCGCTGCGTATCCACTTTTTCGTTGCGGAACACCAGCCGCAGCAGCGGGACGATGCGGCGCACTTCCGTCATCGGATAGCCGATGAACAGCGCCGCGGCCGTACCGCCCAGCACGATGCCCAGCCCGGGCAAATTGATGAAGGCGAGCGCGTCAGGCGAAGAGCTGAAAATCGCGGCGGCCAGGGTCGCGATGGCGACGGCGATACCGATCAGGGTCGAAGCATTCATTGAATTGGGGCCCATGGAAGGCGAACGGACCAGGCCACAAGGCCAGCCGGATCCCGCGGCGTTGCGGGCGCATCGACGGGATGCTCAATTCTAGTAAGGCGATCGCGCGGTCAACGGCTGTAAAAAGGGGGGAAAGACCCCCGAAACCTGGCGGTTAAGGGAATTTCCAAACAACGCGGCCTTGCCTGTGCGATAGCGGCTCCGCTTCCATTTGCATTGCCATATGTATGAATAATATTTATATTTATCATATACATACGTTATAGTATTAAAGTTAAATGGCATATGCGATGTTCGCCAATATGTACCTGGCGTATGACACGCTGTCGGAAACGATGAAAGGCATCATCGATGACTTGTGGGCCGTGCATGACCTGACCCTGGCCCATCACAACCGCGGCCGCAAGGATATCGACGAAGCCCGCCGCGACTGCCGCCCGTGGCGCGCCCCATGGTGCGGGGCCATCCAGAGACTGGCCGCCGCGCCCTTGTATGTCGGCAAGGTGACGACCGCCGGCATCATGGCGTGCGCCATGAGGAAGCCCAGCCACGCATATATCGCCAAAGGACAATAATCCACAAATACTAGCTATTTGTCGGGCAGCCGCGGGCTCCCTATGATCTTCGTCAAGCATGGCGCCGCTCTGTCGGCGGCGACCGAAGAATGCCAATATCAAGGGGAACTCGAATGGCTAAAGGCTTGATTCGAGCGCTGGGCGTGGCTTGCCTGGCGCTGGCGGCAATCGGCGGCGCGCCCGCGCGCGCCGAGACCTATCCGTCGCGGCCGATCGACCTGGTCGTCCCATACGCGCCCGGCGGCGCGTCCGACGTCATCGCCAGGACGCTGGCGCCCTATCTGCAGCAGGAACTGGGCGTGAACATCATCGTGTCGAATCGCGCCGGGGCCAATACGGCCATCGCGGCGACGTATATGACGCGCGCGCCGCACGATGGCTATACCGTCATGCTGGCCGATGTCGCCCTGGTACTGAACGCCGCCGAACATGGTCCCGCCGCCGGCTACGATCCGGTCAAGGACTACACCCCCATGGGCATGGTCGGCTCGGCGCCCTTCGTCCTGTTCGTGCCGGACGCCGGCGCCAGCCTGTCCTTGAAGGACTTCCTGGCGGAAGGCAAGAACCGCCCGCTGAATATCGCCAATGCCGGCCCCGGCTCGCTGGGCCACCTGGGGGCGGAGCTGCTGCGCCTGAAGACCAGCCTGAATATCGTCAGCGTGCCCTACCGCGGTTCCGGGCCGGCGATGACCGACACTATCGCCAGGCACGTCGATGCCACGTTCGGCAGTACGGCGTCCGGCATGCCGCTGGTGGCCACCCATCAATTGCGCGCGCTGGCCGTGGCGGCGCCGCAGCGCATGGCCGATTTTCCGGATATCCCCACTTTCGACGAACTGGGCTATCCCGGCGTGAACGTGCTGAACTGGTGGGGCATCATCGCGCCCGCCGGCACGGACCCGCAGCGCGCCGACCGCATCCACGAAGCATTGGTCAAAATCGCCGCCCGGCCAGACGTCCAGCAGAAGCTGTCGGCGCTGGGCGTCACGCCGACGATCAAGGCATCGGCCGATTACGGCAAGGTCATCAAGCAGGATATGGAGCTGTGGCGCAAGGTGGTTGTCGACGCGAATATCAAGGTCGACTAGCGCAAGGCAGACTGCCTTGACGCAGATGGGCGCAGCGCGGATGAACGCACGGATCAACGCAACTTAACGCGGCGCCACGCGCCGGACCGTCTTGGCCGGCCGGCGCCGCCCACCCTGATCAGCCGTGCCGCCGGCATGCCCCGCTTCGCGGATCGTGGCCATCAGCGCATCCAGCATGCGCCGCGAATTCACCGAGAATGAACGAAGGTGACGCGTGATCAGGCAGATCGGCAGTGTGATGGCCGGCTCATGCAGCGGGCGGAAATGGAAGCGCGCCAGCGGGCCGGTGGTTGCCGCCAGTTCGGGCAGCACCGCGATCTTGCCGCCCAGGCTAAGCATGGCGTATAGCGATGCCGTGCTGGATGCATGGTCCTGCGATGCCGATTTGTCGCTCAATCCCAATTCAGGCCTGGCATCCAGAAAGGCCCCGATGCCGGTATTCGCATCCAACCCGATCTGTTCATAGGCGGCCAGGGCGGCCCAGGCAATGGGATCGCGCGCACGCTGCAGCGGATGGCCGTCGGGAAAGACCACGCCGAAGCGATCATTCAGGATCGGCGCGTAATCCAGCTCCGGGTAGTTGTTCAGCGGGCTGGCAATGCCGAAATCCGCCGCGCCGTCCAGGACATCGCGTTCTATTTTGTCAGATCCCGCATCGCGTACCGATATGGTGATGGCCGGATAGTCGCGGCGAAAGGCGGTCAGCGCGGGCGTCAACAGATGTTCGATCATCGACGGCACCGCGGCGATGCTGACGTGGCCGCGCTGGCTCTTGGCGACGGCCTTCAAGTCCTCGATGGCATCGTCGAAATCGCGCAGCACGCGGTCGGCCACGGCCTTGAAGCGGACGGCGTCGTCGGTCAGGTCGACCCGGCGCGTGGTGCGGTCGAATAGCTTGAGTCCGACCACCTCTTCAAACTGCTGGATGGTGGCGGTCAGGGACGACTGTGTCTGGAACAGGCGGGCGGCGGCCAGGGTAAACGAACCGGTTTCCGCGACCGCCGCGAAGCAGCGTAGATGGCGTAGGGTGATTTTTACCGGCATATCGGCGTCGAGGGTCGCAAAAGCGTGGCCAGAACGGGTGAACGACCGATATTAAATTAAACGGGCGCCACGCCGATACCGAGCGGGCGCCGGGTCAGATACCAGGCAGCAACCGCATCCGGTAGCGGACGAACGCCTAGCCGATCGCCGTTGCATCGACTTCCTTGGGGCGGCCGTGCGCCCCCTGCCGCCGTCAAAGCGCGGCGGTCACCGTGATTTCGACCCGGCAGGACGGGTTGTTCAGTTCGACACGCCCGCAGCAGCGCGTGGGCGTCTGGCCGGGCGCCACCCAGGCATCCCATACCGCGTTCATGCCGGCAAGATCGTCCATGGTGCGGATCCAGACCTGCGCGGTCAGGACGCGCGTCTTGTCGGTGCCTGCTTCCTTCAGCAAGGCATCTATTTTGGACAACACCTGCCGCGTCTGTTCGGCGATGTCGGCCCCCATATCGTCGGGAACCTGTCCCGACAGATAAACCAGCCCGTTGTGGACGATGGCGCGGCTGCGCCGATGGTTCTGGTCGATGCGGGTGAAATCGTGGGTCGTGGTCATTGGGCAATACCTTGTTGTGGGGATAGTTCGGTGTCCGGACGGCCATGCGCGCCACCGCCCGCCGTTTCCATGAGTACGCGGTCACCCGGCTTGAGCACGCGCGGCTCGGTGGGATCGATGGGCTCGCCGTTCAGCAGCAGGCGGCCCGGCAGGCCGGAGCCGCCGCCCATCAGCCCGGCGGGGGCCGATTTCATCTGGGTCATCAGGAACGAGGCGGTAACGTCGGTGGCGCCGGGCAGTATTTCGTATTCGAAACTGATGCCGCAGCCACCGTCGTGCACGCCGCGCCCGCCACTGCCGCGGCGTATCTGCCGCCGCAGGACGCGTATGGGCGCCAAACTTTCCATCATCTCGACGGGCGTGTTGCCCAGGTTGCCCGGGAAACTGATCGCCGAATAGCCCTCGCGGCGCGCGGTGGCGCCCTGCCCCGCATTCAGGAAGTTGACGACGGCAAAGCGCTTGCCGCCATGCGCGCCGGACATGGTCATGGACGAGTTGGGCGAGCCGGACGCCCATACCTTGTCGGGCAATACATCGGCCAGGGCCTTGAAGACAGCCGCCGGCAACAGGTGGCCGATGGCGCTGCGCCCGCCGGATGCAGCCGGATAGACTGGATTCAGCAGGGAGCCCAGCGGCGCCTTGGTCGAGATGGGCAGAAAGCTGCCTTCGTTATTGGGGATCTCCGGACACAGCAGCGCCTTGAGCCCGTAGACGGTATACGCGAAGGTGTAGATGGGCACGACGTTCAGCGCGCGCGGCAGCTGCGCGCTGGTACCGGCATAGTCGATGTCGATGCGGTCGCCATCCACCGTCAGCGCGCATTCGATCATGATGGGCGACTCGAAGCCGTCGTGCTGCACGGTAGACCGATAGACGCCGTCGGGCAGGCGGCGGATGGCTTCGCGCATGGCCTTTTCCGACCGCTCGCGCACGGCCGCGCCCAGGTCTTCCAGGCTGACCGCTTCCAGCAGGCCCTGCAGCCGATCGCCCATGGTTCGGCAGGCCGATACCTGCGCCCAGATATCGCCCATGCCCTGTTCCGGCACGCGGATATTCTGGACGATCATGTCGATCAGCACCTGGTTGGGCTGGCCGTCGTCCAACAGCTTCATCATGGGAATCTGCAGCCCTTCCTCATAGATTTCGCGGCTGCTGTTGCTGCGCAGCTTGCCGCCGATGTCGGGCAGATGCGACACCACGGCGGCGAAGGCGGTCAATTTGCCGCGATGGAATATGGGCGTGGCGGTGGTGACGTCGTGGATATGCCCGGAACCCTTCCAGGGATCGTTGGTGATGAATACATCGCCGGGCTTCATGGTCGCGGCGGGATACTTGTCCAGGAAATGCCGCACGGTGGCCGGCAGGCAGCCGATAAAGCCCGGCAGGCTCATGGTCGACTGGGCCAGCGAGCGTCCCTGCGCATCGGTCAGCACGATGGCAAAGTCGTTGCCGTCGCGCACCAGTGTGGAAAAGCAGGTGCGCACGAAGGCGGCGGACGCTTCGTCGACCACGCTGATCAGGCGTTTCCAGAGTATTTCCAGTTCGATCGCATCGAAGCGCGATCCGGGATGATTGGACGTGTCCATTACTCGAATTCCTTGATCGTGATGGAAATGGTGCGGTCGGCAAGCGCGGTGACCTCGGCAGCGACGGCGACCACGATGGTCGATTCGTTTTCTTCCAGGATCAGCGGTCCCTGCAGGATCCGCCCGGGCGGAACAGAGTAGCGGTCGTACACCGGCACGGGTGCGTAGGCACGCTTCAGCGGCAGATAGATGGGCCGGGACGCACGCGGCACCAGGTCGGACTGCACCCGTCCGTCGCCCCATTCGAAGCGGCGGCTTTCGGCGTTGGCACGCCCCGTCAGGCGCCAGGTGATGACTTCCGGCCTGGCCATCGGCACCAGGCGTCCATATAGCCGCTGGTAGCTGCGTTCGAAGGCCTCCTGGAAGGCGGCGGTGCTGTTGTCGTCCAGCGGTCCATAGGGCAGCGATACGGCGACCTGCGCGCCTTGCCCCGCATAGCGCATCTCCGCGCCGATACGCCATTGCACGCCGGTGGCGCCGGCCGCGTCGAGTTCGGCCTGGCCTTCCTGTTTGAGCGCCGCCAGGCGCGCGGCGACGTCGCCCCAGTCGGTATCGGCCAGTAGCCGCGGGCGCGACCAGGCGCGATCGACGCGGGCCGGGGCGGCCAGCATGCCCAGGCAGGATCCGGCGCCGGCCGCGATGGGAATCAGCACGCGCGGGATGCGCAGCTTGCGGGCGACTTCGACCGCGTGGACGGGACCGGCGCCGCCAGTGGCCACCATGGCGAATTCGCGTGGATCATGGCCGTTTTCGGCGATATGGATGCGGGCGGCGCTGGCCATGTTTTCGTTGACCATGTTGTAGATGCCCCAGGCCGCATCGATGCCGCGCACCGCCAACTGTCCGGCCAGTTCTTCCATCGCTCGCTGCGCCGCGGCGGCATCCAGCCGCATCTTGCCGCCCAGGAAATTGTCGGCGTTCAGATAGCCCAGCAACAGGTCGGCATCGGTGACGGTGGCCTGTGTTCCGCCGCCGCCATAGCACACCGGGCCCGGCACCGAGCCAGACGATTCCGGGCCGACGTTCAGCAGCCCCAGCTTGTTGCGATGCGCGATGGATCCGCCACCCGCGCCGATCTCGATCAGTTCGATGCTGGGAATCAGGATGGGCAGGCCGGACCCGCGCTTGAACCGCTCCACGCGCGCGCATTCGAAACGATGGGCCACCGGCGGATCGCCGTCAACCGCCACGCAGGCCTTGGCCGTGGTGCCGCCCATATCGAAGGCCAGCACTCGTTCCACGCCGTTGAGCCGAGCCGTATTCAGTGCGGACAGCACGCCGGCTGCCGGGCCCGATTCGAGCAGCAGGATAGGCGTATCCGCCGCGGCGTCCGCGCTGGTAAAGCCGCCGCTGGACACCATGACGCGCAGCGGCGTGCCTTGCTGTATGCGGGCGATGCGGGATTCGAGCTCGCGCAGGTATGCCGAAACCAGTGGCTTCACGTAGGCGTTGGCCACGGTCGTCGATGTGCGTTCGAACTCGTTGATTTCCGGCGCGATGGCGGAAGAAATGGACACGGCGATACCGGGATGGGCCGCCTTCAGGCGTGCCTGGATGCGCGCTTCGTGTTCGTCGTTGGCGTACGAATGCAGCAGCGAAACCGCCACCGATTGCACGTTCAAGCCATCCACCGCGGCCACCAGCCAGTCCAGCTCGGCGTCGATCAGCGGCGTGGCGACTTCGCCCTGCGCGCCCAGCCGTTCCTGGGCTTCGATGCGGCGTTCCGCCGGCACCAGCGGCGTGGGCAGCACGATGTCCAGGTCATAGATGTCGTAGCGCCATTCGCGGCCGATATCCAGGGCATCGCTCATGCCGTGAGTGGTTACCAGCCCGGTCTTCGCACCCTTGCGCTCGATCAGCGTATTGGTGACCAGCGTCGTGCCATGCACGACCTCGGCCAGCGGGGGCCGCGCCGCGCCGAGCGATTCTCCGACCTGGCGGATCAGATCCAAAATCACGTTGGATACAGCCTGGCCGGGATCGTCAGGCGTCGTCGGCGTCTTGCCGACCCAGATGCGGCCGTCGCCGGAAAGGCTGGCCACGCCGTCGGTAAACGTCCCGCCGATGTCCACGGCGATACGCAAGGCGGAAGATGCTGCTGTCATTGGTTGGTCCAGAGGAGGAGCAGATGGAGTACGGTCCGCACGCGCTGTTTGCTGTTTTGCGCGCATGCCGCCGCGGTCCGAAAAATGGTAGATGCCCCCCGGACGCAGGACAAACAACTAGTTTTTGTCCATTAATCACGACAGCCGATATATCGCCTGGGCAATCGCGCCGCCCGCGCGTGCCCCGTGCTGCCTGCGTCGCTCTTCGCGCCCGTGCGTCTTATTCGTGTTGTTGGGGCTGCCGCACGACATTAAGCAGAGTTTCGCCACGCGCCAGGCGATCGATATTCGCCGCGATAAAGGCATATCTGCGCCACGGCAGATCCGTGGTCCAGGCCGACGTATGCGGCGTGGCTACGACATTCGGAAGATCCAGGAACGGCTGCGACGCCGGTTCGACCTGGTCCTCGGCGCCCTTGGGATAGCGATACCAGACGTCCAGCACTGCCCCGGCAATGACTTTGTCGCGCAGCGCGATGTACAGGTCTTCCTCGCGCGCGATTTCAGCGCGCGAGATGTTGATCAGCACCGCTTCGCGGCGCATGCGCGCCAGCGTCCGCGAATTGAACACACCGCGAGTGTCTTCGGTAAGCGGGCAGGCAATGACGACGAATTCCGCGGATGGCAGCGCTTCCTCCAATTCCTTTGGGGCATACAGCCGATCCACCAGTCCCGTCAGAGGCTGAGCGTAGCCATCGACGGCCAGCACGCGCATGCCGAACGCGCGCGCGCGGGTCGCGATGGCGCGGCCGATACGTCCCAAGCCAATCAGCAGCAGCGTTTTGCCGTACAGCTCCGCGTGCGGCGGCCGGTTGCGGTACAGATCGGACCAGCCGCCGGCCGTGAAGCGCGCTGTCAGGTCGCGCAGACGGATCTGCCATTCCAGCATGGCCAGCGCCACGTATTCCGCGATCGGAATCTCGTGCTCGAACACATTGCATACCGTCGCGCTGGGCGGCACGCTGGCCATGTCGATACCGTCCAGGCCGGCTCCGGGCACGTGCAGCAGGCGGAACGGCGGCGTGTCGCCCGGCCGGTTGAAGCGTAGCGAGACCACGACATCCTCAGGCGCGATGCGCCCGTCATGGTCCGGCGCGTGAGCGGCCTCGCGCGGCAGCGGCACGATGGCTGCCCCACAAGTCAGGTGGGCCGCGAGCTTTTCGGCATGCGTGGCGGCTTCGCCGACCAGGAATATATTCACCAGATTTCTCCCGATAAGGCGCGGCGGGTATCGCGGGCCGCCCCGCCCTGCCCGGGCCATCGCCTGAAAACATCGCTGGACAGCGCCGGCCGGCGCACTGGTCCTACTGCAGGAACCCCGTGGAGATCCACGGCACGGCGGCGACGATCAGCACGCCGACCAACAGCGCCAGCATGTAGCCGGCGATGGGCCGCATCCCTGCGTCCGGCGAAGCGCGGCCGATGGCCGATGCGACGTAGTAGCCGACGCCGAACGGCGGCGCGAACAGCCCGATGCCCATGGCCAGGATGACTACCATGGCGTAATGCACTTCGTTGACGCCCACCTGCTGCGCGATGGGAAACAGCAAAGGACCGAACAGCACAATCGCGGGTACGCCTTCCAGCACGCTGCCCAGGACGATGAACAGGACGATGGACACCGCCAGGAATCCCAGCTTGCCGCCAGGCAGACCCGACATCAGCGCCGCCAGGTCCGTGGAAAATCCGGAACGCGTCAAGCACCAGGCCATCGCGGTGGCGGTACCTATGATCAGCAGGATGGCGCCGGACAGCGCCGCCGTCTCGACCAGGATGGGCACCAGGCGCGACCAGTCGCAGCCGCGCTGCAGCAGTAGCGCGACGAGCAGAGCGTATACGATGCCGATGGTGGAGACCTCCGTCGCGGTGGCGACGCCGTCGACCACCGCGAAGCGGATCAGGAACGGCAACACCAGGGCCGGCAATGCCGCCTGCAACGACCGCCACACGGCCTGGCCACCCGGCCAGGCGGCTCCGGCCAGGTCTTCCTTGCGGTAGCGCCGCCATACAACGGCACATAGAACGACGGCCAGCAAGGCGCCGGGCAGCAAGCCGCCTGTGAACAGCGCGGCGATGGACACGCCGGTGACGGAACCGATGGTGATCAGGACTATGCTGGGCGGAATGGTTTCGGTCTGCGCGGCGGTGGCGGCCAGCAGCGCCACCAGGTCGCCTTCCTTGGCGCCGCGCTTTTTCATTTCCGGAAACAGCGCGGGAGCGACGGCGGCCATATCCGCGGCCTTGGCGCCGGATATGCCGGAAACCAGGTACATCGCGCCGATCAACACGTAGGCCAGACCGCCCCGTCTGTGTCCGATCAAGTTGGCCAGGAAGGCCACCATGCGCCGCGCCATACCCGTCATTTCGATAAGCAGGCCAAGGAAAATGAACAAGGGCACGGCCAGCAGTACCAGGTGCGACATGCCTTCGTCCATGCGCCCTACCATGGTAGCCAGCGGAATACGCGTCGTCAGCGCCAGATAGCCGAACGTGGCCAGGCCGAAACCGAACGCGATGGGCACGCCGGCGAACACCGTCAGCACCACCACGCCCAGGAAAAAGATCAACAGGTTCAGCTTGCCCAATCCCGCGAACAGCGGTTGCCCCGCCCAGAGCGCCAGGGCGATGGCGGCTACCGTGGCCAACGCCGCCAGGGCAACGCGGCGATTGGCGGACTGTGCCAGCCGCAAGGTATTGGCAATGAACATCAGCGCCACACCGGCCGGCAACGCGGCGGCGCGCCAGGTGCCGGAGATCTCCAGCGCCGGCGTGGTAAAGGCGTCTTGCTTGGCGGCAAACTGGATGGCGGGCATCAGGACCAGCGCAAGGAACAACAGCGCCGCGCTCACGGCCACCGAGTCCAGGTAGGCGCGGGTTGGGGGACTGCATTTGGACACCAGCGCCGTCATGCGCATATGTTCGCCGCGCTGGATCGCCACCGCCGAGCCCAGCGCCGACAACCATAGGAACAGGATGGACGAGGCCTCGTCTGTCCAGGTAATGGGCATGTGCAAGGCATAGCGCGCCACGATGCCGGTGAACAGAATGACGACCTCGGCGACGACGAGGCAGGCCGCGGGATACTCGACCAGCCAGCGCCACGCGCTATCGGCCAGCGCCCGCGCCGCACCGGGCCGCGCGCCGGCATGGGCGTCCGCGCCGTTACCCGGATGAGCGCCCCGGCCCGTCTTGCTGTCCGAATACCAGGGCGCGGTGCTCATGACAGCTTCCCGACCGCGGATTCCAGGACGGTCCAGGCCTGCGCGCCGAACTTGGCCTGCCAATCGGTGTAGAAACCAGCCTTAAGCAGCGCGTCGCGGAACGGCGCGGGGTCTGCGTGGTTTACTTTCAGGCCACGCTGCGCCAGGCTGGCGCCGAGCGAGTCGTTCAACTGCGCGATATCGGCCCGCTGCCGCGGCGCCAGGTCGTTGAAGCCGTGGCTGACAATGGCTTGGAGGTCCGCCGGCATCCCATCCCAGGCATCGCCGTTGATGACGATCCACGAGCCATCCCAGATATGGTTGGTCAACGAGCAAAACTTTTGCACTTCGTAGAACTTGGCCGTGTCGGTAACCACCAGCGGGTTTTCCTGGCCCTCCACCACGCCGGTCTGCAAGGCGGTGTAGACCTCGGCCAGGTTGATGCTGGTAGGCGAGGCGCCCAAGGCCTTGAACAACGAGATATACAGCGGGCTGACCGGGACGCGGATCTTCAGATTGGCCAGGTCCTTGGGTTCGGCGATGGGCCGGTTGCTGGTGGTGATTTCGCGGAAACCGTTGTCCCATATACGGTCGACGGCGTGCAGTCCCTTCTTGGCGAAGGCAGCGCGCACAAAGTCGCCCAACTTGCCGTCCATGGCGCTCCACACCGACGGGTAGTCCTTGAAGATAAAACCCAGGCCGCTGATGGCGGCATGCGGCACCAGGGTCGACATGATGATGCCCCCGGTTGTGAACATTTCGATGCCGCCCGAATAGACCTGCGACAACAGATCGTTGTCGCCCCCCAGTTGGCTGTTCGGAAACACTCCGATGTCCACCTGCCCCTTGCTCTGCTGCTTGATCCAGGCCGCGGCCTCCACCGCGCGCTTGTGGATGGGATGGCTGGGCGGGAAGCCGTGGCCGAACTTCCAGGAATACGCGGCGGTGGTGGCGCGCGCGCCCGGCATGGCGGCGCCCAGCACAACCGCGCCGGCGGCCTTGATCAACTGTCTGCGGGATATCTTCATCTTGTCTCCAATACAGCGGCCATATCTGTTTTATAGTCTGCGCCCGCGGCGCGAGGCATCAGGCTCGCAGGTGCGCCGTCAAGCGGGGCGCTCGCCGTTCCAGGCGGCATCCAGAATGCCGCGCACCACCTCGACGGTGACAGGACCGGGGTTGTAGCCGTCATCCGTTTCCACCGTGATGCGCGCGGCGGTGTCCAGCGCGGACGGGTCCAGCCCGGTATCCGTCAGCCCCATCCGGATATTCAGCGATCGCGCCAGATCGTGGATGCCGGCGCCCAGGCTGGGCGCGCCGATGGCATCAGCCAGTTGCCGCAGCGGCACGGGCGCAAAGGCGCTGTTGTAATGCGCCACGTATGGCAGAACCAATGTGTGAGACAGGCCGTGGGCGATATTGAAACTGCCGCCCAGGACATGGGCCAGCCCATGCTGCAGCGCGAAACCGCCGGTCAGGGCGACGCCGCCCAGGTAAGCGCCATACAGCAGCTCGGAGCGGGCGTGGATATCGTCGGGCCGGGCAATCACGCGCGGCGCGGCGTGGGCGATCACTCGCGCACCCTCGATGGCGGCCAGCACGGTAACCGGATCGACGGTAGGCACGTAGATGGCGTCCACGCAATGCGCCAGTGCGTTCATGGCGCTGGCCGCGCTGATATCGGCCGGCAGGCCCAGGGTCAGCTCCGGATCGTAGATGACCGTGGATGCCAGCATGTTCAGGCTGGTATGCATGCGCTTCACGCCGTCGATGGTGATGCCGCAAAAGCCCGTGACCTCCGATCCCGAATACGTGGTCGGAATCGCAATGATGGGAAGGCCCAATTCCAGGGAAATGCCCTTGCCCAGGCCGACGGCGGCACCTCCGCCGACGCTGACGATGCAGTCGGCGCCCACATCGCGGGCCGCCTGGCGCCCGCGGCGTGCCAGTTCGATCGGCACCTGCGACACAGCCTCGGGCCACAGGCCCGCGCAGCGGTCGCCGAGCAGCGACGCCACGCGGTCGCCAAGTCCGCTGCGGCCAGGAGTGGTTACCACCAGCGCGCGCCGCGCGCCCAGGCGGACGACCTCATCGGCGATGCCGTTGATGGCGCCTTCGGCGAAGACGATACGCGATGGCGTGGCGTTGTAAACGCCGCCGGGAGTTGCGAATTTCATGCTCTGATCCATTTGGTCTTTATTCGATTCGGCGGGCTTACCATTCCACGATGGTGCCGTCGTCCAGCACCGCGCCAGTAGCGTGCATGACTTCCTGCTGGAAGGGATGCTTGGCGGCTTCCGCTTCATTGATCTCCACACCCAGGCCGGGTGCGTGCGGTATCTCCCAGTGCGTGCCGACCCGCCGCAGCGGCGTCTGCACCACGTCGTCGTACCAGGGAACGGCGCCGCTCATTTCTTCCTGGATCAGGAAATTGGGCGTGGACACGTCATAGTGCAATGCCGCGACGCCGGCGATGGGACCATTCGGATTATGCGGTGCGATACCGATGAGTTCGGCTTCGGCGACGGCGGCGATGCGCTTGCCTTCCAGCAGGCCGCCGGTATGGTTCAGGTCGGGCTGCGCGACATGCACCGCCTTGCCGGTCAGCACCGGCATGAATTCGTTCAGGCCCACCAGCCTTTCGCCGGAGGCGATAGGGCACGGCGCGCGCAAGGCGATCTCTCGCAAGGCAGCTGTATCGCCGGGTTGCACGGGCTCCTCGCAGAACATGGGACGATACGGCGCCAGTTCCTGGATAAAGCCCAGGGCCGCCGCGATGGAGCCGGGTCGGCCATGGAAGTCGACCATGATATCGACCGACTCACCCACCGCATTGCGCACGGTTTCCATCAGCTTGCCGACGTGCTTCTGCGCGGCGATCGACGATACATGGTTGCCATAGGGGATGAACACCACCTTCAGGGCGTCGTAGCCCTTCTCCACCACTTGCAACGCGCTGTCGCGCAATTTTCCGTGGTCGAAGGTCTCGTACACGGACTTCATGTCGCCCAGGCCCAGATGGGTGTACAGCCGCACCTTGTCCCGCACCTTGCCGCCCAGCAGGCGCCAGACGGGAACACCAAGGCTCTTGGCGAAGATATCCCACAGCGCGTGCTCGATGCCGCTGATGGCGGTGACGCCGATGATGCCCAGCTTGTAGTAGCTGTGCTTGTGCATGGCCCGCACGCATTGTTCGATATCGCGGGGATCGCGGCCGATCAGCAGCGGTTCCAGGTCTTCGACCGTTCCCGTGACGGCGCGCGTTTTCCAGTTCAGGCTGGCTTCACCCCAGCCGTACAGTCCGTCCTGGTCGGTTTGCACCTTGACGAAAATCCAGTTGCGCATCTGGGCATTCACGACGATCGTGCGAACGCTGACGATTTTAATGGGCGGCCCGGAATCTGGCGCGGCGGCCTGCAAGGGCGTCATCGCTTTGTCTCCTGCTTTATTTATCTGATGCAGCAGACAATAGGAGCAGCGCTAGAAAAGCTCCAATTCTTTTTTTGACTCTATTGAGTAGTTTTACTTATCACAGCCGGCACCGCCCGTGGGCAAATGCGGGAGTCCTAGCGCACCTGGCCGCCGACCCGCTGCGCGATCTCCAGGAAGACCTTCATGGCGGGCGACACGTCCGTGGCATCGTAGGCTACGCCCAGCGATAGATGCGGCATCACGCCGGACAACTTGCGGAACACCACGCCCGGGCGCGCCAGCATCTGGTGTTCGGAAGCGATGAAGCCGATGCCGAAGTCCGCGGCCGCCATGGCGATGATGGATTGCGCCGGCGTGGTTTCCAGGATGACCTTGGGGCTGAAGCCTTCCGCCTGGCACAAACTGATGATGTGGTCGTACAGCTGCGGGCCGATGGTACGGGGAAAAATGATGAACTGCTCATTGGCCAGATCCCGCAACGTCAGCCGCCTGCGCTTGGCCAGCGGATTAAGATCGGACAGCACGATATTGAATGCCGTGGTGGCGATCGTCTGGCATGACAGCGACGCATCTTCCAGCGGTGGATGCACGACACCCAGCTGGATTGTGCGGTTGCGCAGCGCCTGCTCCTGTTCCGCGGTCGTCATGTCATGTACGACGATGCCGACCTCCGGAAGGCGCAGGTTGAATTCGCGCACGATCTCCGGGAATACGATGTACAGCGCCGGCGCCGTCACGCCTATGGTCAGCTGGCCGATCTCGCCTTTTTCGGTACGGCGCGCCGCATCGACGGCGCGGTCCATCGTGCGCAGGATCTTGCGCACTTCGTCCAGGAATACTTCGCCGGCGCGTGTCAGGGATACATGCCGTTTACTGCGGTACACCAGTTGCACCTGCAGTTGATCTTCCAAGGCCCGCAGTTGCTGGCTGAGCGCGGGCTGGGTCATGTGGCAGCGCACCGCGGCGCGGTGGAAATGCAGTTCCTCGGCCAGGGCCAGAAAACATTCGAGACGGCGGCGGTCCATGGCGGGCTCCGGTAACGGTGCCGCGATGATAGCAATTGCGCCGCGGATTCAGAACTGGAAATAAATGAACTCGGTTCTGCCGAACACGCCGAACAGGAAGACGTAGTAAGCCAGTGCGACGCCGGCCAAGGTATTTACCGACCGCATGCGCGCCAGCCGGCTCAGGCGTTCGGGGTGGTAGACCAGCTGGAAATCGATGGCGAACAACAAGGCGAGCGACAACACCAGGGTCGCGCTTTGAAACGCCGCCAGACCCAGGGTATTGAATGTCCCATAGGAAAACGCCCCGCCGGTGCCCAGGTGGCGGAAGACATTAAGCGCATCGGGCAAGGTGTCGGCGCGGAAGAATATCCAGCCGGCCAGCACCAGCAGCAGCGTCCAGGTGCGCGCCAGCATGGGTGTCAGCCGCGGCAGCGCATCGGTCAGGCGCTGTTTTACCGGCGTATCGCGAAACCAGCGTTCCACCACCAGTCCCAGCCCGTGCAACGCCCCCCAGATGATGAAGGTCCAGGCCGCGCCGTGCCAGAACCCGCTGACCACGAACACGATCACCACGTTGCGCGCCGCGGTCAGGCCGTTCTGGCGGCTGCCCCCCAGCGGCATATACAGGTAATCGCGAAACCACGACGACAGCGAGATATGCCAGCGCCGCCAGAATTCGGTCAGGCTGGCCGAAAAGTACGGCTGCTTGAAGTTGATCATCAACTCGCAGTCCATGATGCGCGCGGCGCCGCGCGCGATATCCGAATAGCCGGAGAAATCGCAATAGATCTGCACGGCGAACAGCACGGCAGCCAGCGCGTGGTAGCCACCCGAGTAGGCGTCCGGATTGGCGTAGATACCCGCGACGAAAGGAGAAATGGCATCGGCGATGCACATCTTCTTGAACAGCCCATAGCCGATCAGCCACCCGCCGCTGACCAGATTGTCGTAGCGGAATACGTGCGTGCGGCGGAACTGCGGCAGCATGTGCCCTCCACGCTCGATCGGGCCGGCCACCAATTGAGGAAAGAACGAGACGTACTGGGCGTAGGTGATGAAATCCTTCTCCACCGGAATGCGGCGGTTGTACACGTCCAGGGTGTAGCCGACCGATTGGAATGTGTAGAAGGAAATGCCCACGGGCAGGATCAGCCCCAACGCATAGGCCGGGATTTCGATGCCGAAGAATCCCGTAATGCCCACGATGTTCGAAATCAGGAAATCCAGGTATTTGACCGTGCCCAGGATGCCCAGATTGATCGTCAGCGCGGCGATCATCGCCAGCCGCCGCCCCGCCTGGGTACGGGCCTTGTCCATCGCCAGCGCGGTGGTGAAGTCCACGATGGTGGTAAACGCCAGCAGGATGGCAAAGGACGGACGCCAGCCCATGTAGAACAGATAGCTCGCCAGCAGCAGTACCAGTGGCTGACGCTTCGCCGGCACCGTAAAGAACGCCACCAGGAAAACGATAAAGAATGCGAAGAATTCGAACGAGTTGAATAGCATCAGTTCAATACTCCGCTATCGGCCACCAGCCGCGCCAGGTCGCGCGTATATGCCGTGGCTCCGATCGGATTCAGGTGCACCGCATCGGAATAGTCCTTGGGTGGATAGATCCAGTAGTCGGGGCCGATAACGCGCATGCCCGCATGGCCGGGAATATCCATGCCGCGCTTCTCGTCCGCGACGGGTGCCGGCGCTTCCGCATGGCGGCGCATGTTGCCGGGAACCAGGATCACCTTGAAACCGTACTGCCGCGACATCCGGTCCAGTTCGCTCAGCACAAAGGACTCCGCCGGAATGGCGCGCGGAATGAATTCGTCGGGATGGTCGGTGGGAATGCTGTAGTCGTCGGGCAACTCTCCACTCGGGAAAAAGCTTTGCCCCTTGATGAAATACCATCCGCGCTGCGCCAGCATCCGATCCCGTTCGTGCCGGCTTTCCTGGTAGCGCTGGCGAAACTGGAAGTGGCTGGTGGCGACGAAGGAAACGATGTCGCGCGGCAGGTCGCGGAATGGGATCAGCGTGTACAGGATGGTTTCGTCGTCGCGCAGGTAGTCCAGTAACGTGGGCTTGGGCTTGTTGTCCCACGGCACGGTCAGGAACACATGCGTGGGGATATTGCCCGCCGCCAGCGCGGCTTTCAGGATAGGCAGGATGCGCGCGTCGCCGGGCAGCCCCAGGTTGTATGAATGCACGCCCGGCTTGAATGACGCATCGAATTCCTCGGGCCGGAATCCCGCCAGCGTCTTGCTGTTGCCGAATACCAGGATGCGATGGCGGTCCTCGGACGAGAACATGCGCGCTTTTACCAGGGACTGGAACTTGGCTTCCATTACGATATCCGCGCCCGGACGGATCATCGGGAACTTCGTATAGCACCAATCCAATGCGATCCAGACCAGTGCCGCGATCACGACGAATCGCATGACCGAGCGCGCGGGCGTATCCACGTCCCGTCTATCCGCCTGGCCGGGGATCGCCACGCTCATGGCTTGCAGGGAATCCACGTTTTCTTTTTGCACGATGAACGTGTGGCCTCTATGTCACCCACCCGGAATACCGCGGTCAACCCGGCATACCGATGCAGTCAAGCAGTCGGATGCGGCTTAGGAGAAACGACGGCTGCCAAGGTCCTACGCCTTACATTTCGTCAGGAATACGACCTGCATGCATGCTGTCACGTGGGTGCTCATCCCTTCCATCGGGCGTATGGTGGGGAAAAGCAGCAGGATGGGGGGTGAGCCCCATACGCCCTGGCGCAAATGGACGAAGGTTTCATATGTGATGCCAACGGCGCGTCTTATTGCGATTAGATTCACTTAGTGGTCGCACATGAGCCAATTATTTCTAAACCTTCCATTTCGGAAGAAGACGGTTTCAAGAGCCAAGCCTGAACCCTTGCGACCGTAACTTCGTTGTCATCGATGCGTCATAGCATCCCCCTGCAGTCAACAGGGAGCTGGATGTGGATGCGATTGACGATGAACTGGTGCGCCGGATACACCGCGACGTGGCCGACCATTACGACGAAGAACTCGAACTGGAACTGGAAGACCGCACGTACGAGGAATTACAGGGCGAGCCCGCCCACATGCCCTCCGACGAAGAGAAGGCCTGGCGCCGCACTTACTTTCGCGAGCTGTTCCGCCTGCAAGGCGAGCTGGTAAAGCTGCAGAACTGGGTGGTCGCGACCGGCCACAAGGTGGTGATCCTGTTCGAAGGCCGCGATGCCGCCGGCAAGGGCGGCGTGATCAAACGCATTACGC
The DNA here is from genome assembly GCA_035493915.1 of Bordetella sp. Classification (GTDB taxonomy): domain Bacteria; phylum Pseudomonadota; class Gammaproteobacteria; order Burkholderiales; family Burkholderiaceae_B; genus Bordetella_C. Next base: position 8,839 of record DATJHN010000201.1, on the reverse strand, counting down.
AGCGCCTGAACCCCCGCGTGGCCCGCGTGGCCGCCCTGCCCGCGCCCAACGACCGCGAGCGCACGCAGTGGTATTTCCAGCGCTACGTCTCGCATCTGCCGGCCGCCGGCGAAATCGTGCTGTTCGACCGTAGCTGGTACAACCGCGCCGGCGTCGAGCACGTCATGGGCTTCTGCAACGACGACCAGTACGAAGAGTTCTTCCGCGACGTGCCCGAGTTCGAAAAAATGCTGGTCCGCTCGGGCATCCAGCTGATCAAGTACTGGTTTTCCATTACCGATGAAGAGCAGCATCTGCGCTTCCTGGGCCGCATCAACGATCCGCTGAAACAGTGGAAGCTCAGCCCCATGGACCTGGAATCGCGGCGCCGTTGGGAAGCCTATACGCGCGCCAAGGAAACCATGCTGGAACGCACGCATATTCCCGAAGCGCCCTGGTGGGTGGTGCAGGCCGTCGACAAAAAGCGCGCTCGCCTGAATTGCATCGCGCATCTCCTGACGCAGATGAAATACCAGGAGATCGAGCGCCCGACCATCGTGCTGCCCCCGCGCGAGCGCCACGCGGATTATGTCCGCCACCCCGTTCCGGCCGAGATCATTGTCCCGGAACTGTACTAAGAGATGCGTCTCGCGCCGGTCCGATGCCGGCGCGGGCCTGGTCATTCTTCCAACTAGAGAGGCATACCCATGAATTCCGCAACCGAGACCGCGGCCCTGCCGCCATCTCACGGCGCGGCCCGACCGCGCTTCGATCAGCGCACCGGTCCCACGACGATCATTGTCTTCGTCGGCCTGTTGGCCATCGGCCTGCTTTACACCGGCTACAGCCTGTTCACCGACGTGGACAATTCGCATGCGCGGATGACCGCCTTCCTGCCCGTGGTGCTGCTGGGCGTGGCGCTGCTGATCGCGCTGGGCTTCGAGTTCGTCAACGGCTTTCACGATACGGCGAATGCCGTGGCGACGGTGATCTACACCAACTCGCTGCCGCCCAACTTCGCGGTAATGTGGTCGGGCCTGTTCAATTTCATCGGCGTGCTGCTGTCCAGCGGCGCGGTGGCCTTCGGCATTATTTCGCTGCTGCCGGTGGAACTGATTCTGCAAGTTGGTTCCGGCGCGGGCTTCGCGATGGTGTTCTCCCTGTTGATCGCCGCCATCATGTGGAACCTGGCCACGTGGTGGCTGGGATTGCCGGCATCATCCTCGCATACGCTGATCGGCTCCATCATCGGCGTGGGAGTGGCCAATGCCCTGATGAACGGCCGTGACGGCACCGCCGGCGTCGATTGGGGTCAGGCCCAGAGCGTCGGCGTGACGCTGCTGGTTTCGCCGATCGTGGGCTTTATCTGTTCCGCGCTGCTGCTGGTCGTGCTGCGCTCCTTCGTCAAGAACCGCGAGCTGTACCAGGAACCCAAGGCTGACAGCCCGCCGCCCTGGTGGATCCGCGGCCTGCTGGTCCTGACCTGCACCGGCGTGTCCTTCGCACACGGTTCGAACGACGGCCAGAAAGGCATGGGCCTGATCATGCTGATCCTGGTGGGTACCGTGCCCCTGACCTATGGCCTGAATCGCGCCATGCCCACCGACGACATGAACCGCTTCGTCGCGGTAGCCCAGGCCACGCAGCAGTCCCTGACCAAGGCCGCGCCCACGCCCGCGCCGACGACAGCCAATGCACGCACGACGCTGACGACGTATATCCGCACGAATGAGATGAACCCCAACGTAGTGCCCGCGCTGGCCGCGCTGACGAGCTCCATCGGAGACCAGGTCGGCCACTACGGCACGCTGGCCGCCGTGCCCGCCGAGGCCGTGGGCAACGTCCGCAACGACATGTACCTGGCGTCGGAAACCATCGGCCACCTGAAGAAGAACGGCGACTCCGGCTTCGACCACGACACGCAGGCCAATGTCGATGCGTTCAGGAAGGAACTCGACGCGTCCACCAAGTTCATCCCCCTGTGGGTGAAGGTGGCGGTGGCGATCGCGCTGGGCCTGGGTACCATGGTTGGCTGGAAGCGCATCGTCGTGACCGTGGGCGAAAAGATCGGCAAGACCCACCTGACCTATGCGCAAGGCGCATCGGCCGAAGTCGTGGCCATGCTGACCATCGGCGCGGCGGACATGTATGGCCTGCCGGTATCGACGACGCACGTGCTGTCCTCGGGCGTGGCCGGCACGATGGCCGCCAACCGCTCCGGCCTGCAATGGTCGACGCTGCGCAACCTGGCCCTGGCCTGGGTGCTGACCCTGCCGGCCGCCATGTTGCTGTCCGGCGGGCTGTACTGGATACTGCGCCACGTGTTCTGATAAAGCCGCGGCCTCCGGGCCGCGGACCACACTGCCCTTAGAAAAGCTTCAGCTTCTTCAACAGCAACAGCATCCCGGCACCCAGCGCCGCCATCAGGCAAAGAACCCACCAGAACGCGCCCGGCGCCTGCAATCCCGGAACGTCCGCCATGTTCATGCCGAAGATCCCCGACAGCAGCGTGCCGGGCATCAGCAAGGCGGTCAGAATGGACAGCACCATCAGGTTGCGGTTCATTTCTTCCGCCATCTGCGACGCGATTTCTTCCTGCAGCAGCTTGGCCCGCTCGTACAGGGCATCGATGGTGCCCGCCAGGCCGTGCAGCGCATCGATGACCTGGGCCAGGTGGTCCTGCGCCTGGCTGTCGGCCCAGTGGTGCCCCAGTGTGCACAGCCGCCCCAGTATGTTCCGTTCCGGATTGATATAGCGGCGGAATTCCGCCAGTTGGCGGCGCACGGCGCTGAGCGCGCTGCGGTCGGCTTCCTGGCGATCGGACAGTACCGATGCCTCGATGTCGTCGACTTCGTCGGTCAGGGCCTCGAGCTTTTCCAGGAAGCCTTCATGCAGGCATTGCAGCAGGCCCGCCAGCAGATTCAACGTGCAATCGTAGTCAGCGCCCTCCTCGATCAGGCGCCGCAGCCTGTCGGTGGAATGCAGTGCCCGCGTGCGCACGGTGATCAGGCGCGTCCCGTCCATGAAGAAATGCAGGACGCCTTTTTCGTCGTCCTGCGCGTCGGTGTCCATTTTCATGTCCACCAGCAGGCCATACACGCCGTCATCGGTCACGTGCAGGCGCGGACGCGTGTCGCGCCCCGCCAGGAAGACGCGCGCGGCTTCAGGAATGTCCTGAGCCTGTTCCAGCCAGTCATGGATGCGGCTGTCGGCGATCTTAAGGTGCAGCCAGGTGAATTCACCCGGTGCGGCGGGCGGCGCGTCCTGTATGTCGGCCCAGTTCAGGCGGACGGGCTGTCCGTTGCCGAAGCGGAAGGCGCAGATCAGCCCGCCGGGGCCTGCGGTCAGTGCGAGTAGCCGGTTGCGGCCCGCAAGCCGATCCGTGTGGGCGGAAGTATCCATTGATGAAACAGCCAGAAAATCGATGAACGGGGCGACGGCAACCACCGTGCGCATGCGGGTATTCCGCGTTGGCGCCCATCAATACCGCCGCGCGATGACCGTTTCATGACGATACGCGGTCCACACTTAAACTATTTTCTTATGAGTAATAATAACTCGTTATTAAACAATGGCTTGCATAGTTTTCTTAATCCAATGGATTGGATCGTGAGCAGTGATCAGGAGCCGCCGCTGGACGCTTCGAACGCCAGGGCAATATCCGCGGCGAACTTATGCAGCATCGGGACATTGCCGACCATCTCTTCGTAGTTCATGCGCGCCGTGGGCGCGGAGATGCACAGCCCGATAAAAGCATTGCTGCGCACGGGAATGCGCACCCCTACCCCTACGACGCCCGCGTTCCATTCCTCGTTGCACGACGCCCAGCCCTGGGCGCGGATCTCGTTGAAATGCGCGCGCAGACGCGTTTCGCTGGTCAAGGTCTTGCTGGTGAACTTGCGCCGCGTCGATGAACGCAGCCAGGCCGACAGCGCGTCGTCCGGCATATGGGCCAGATGCAGCTTACCGATGGACGTGCAATGCAGCGGCCCCTTGTTGCCCTGCTCCAGGTGCAGGCCCCCTGGCCGGCGCACCGCGGCGGCATCCACGCAGACCAGTTCGCCGTCCACCACCATGCTGATCTGGGCGAACTCGCCCAGCGAAATCGCCAGCGACTTCAGCAAGGCGTGCGGCTGGTCGGCGCTCAGCGATGTCTGCACCGCGTCGATGCCCAGCCGGGTCAGGCGCGCCCCCGGCATGACGCGCTTGGATGACAGGTGCCGCGCAAGCACGTTGCGGTCGATCAATTGCACGACGAGCCGATGCGCGGTCGGCATGGACAGTCCGGTCAGGTCGGCGATCTCCGTGACGGAGAGCGGACTGCGAGCGGCCGCCACCGCTTCCATGATGGCCAGTGTCTTGTCTATCGGGGCGTCATCCACGGCGCTATTCCTGCTTTCCAAATTCGAGAACAAAAATTCCGGATTCCGAGAAATCCGGCTTGTTGCGGGTTGGGGCCGAGCATAGCATCCACCGGGCGCCGACCTGGGGCCTGTCGGCCCGGGAAGGAGCCGCATGAGTACTCGAACGGGCTCACACCAGGGTCGGCAAGCCCTGGATCGGCGAACCAACTATTCCAAGGGGTTTACATCATGGCTCACACCAGCAGCACTTCTCCGGGCGGTCATGCCGTCCCGGCCGACGACAAGGCGGTTATCGCGAAAGCAGCGCGCCGTCTTATCCCGCTCATCATGATTCTGTATGTCTGCGCCTATCTGGACAGGGTCAATATTTCCTTCGCGGCCTTGCAGATGAACGCGGACCTGGGGTTTTCGAATGCCGTCTATGGCTTCGGCGCCAGCATGTTTTTCGTCAGCTACTTCATTTTCGAAGTGCCCAGTAACCTGATCCTGGACAAAGTGGGCCCGCGCCGCTGGATCGCCCGCATCATGATTACCTGGGGCATCGTTTCGGCCTGCATGGCCTTTGTCCAGGGCGAAAAAAGCTTTTATCTCCTGCGCTTCCTGCTCGGCGTGGCCGAGGCCGGCTTTTTCCCCGGCATCGTGATGTACATCAGCTATTGGTTTCCCAAGTCCTACCGGGCCCGATTCACCAGTATTTTCATGATGTCGATTCCCGTATCCGGCCTGATCGGCAGCCCGATCTCCGGCTATGTGCTCGATCACATGAATGGCCTGGCCGGCCTGGCGGGCTGGAAATGGATGTTCATCATCGAGGCCTTACCCGCCTTCGTGCTGGGTATCGCCTGCCTGTGGCTGCTGACGGACCGTCCCGCCAAGGCTGCCTGGCTGGCGCCGGCCGAGCGCGACCGGCTGGAAGCGATACTCGACGAAGAGCGCCGCAGCCTGGAGGCCGTGCGCAAATACAAATTGTCCGAGGCCTTCACGTCGCCGGGCGTACTGTTGCTTGCCGGCATTCTTTTCTGCATTGTGTTCGGCGTGACCGGTATCGCCTTCTTCCTGCCGCAAATCATCAAGAGCTTCGGCTTTTCCAACACCGCCGTGGGCTTCCTGAGCGTCCTGCCCTTTCTGGCGGGGGTGTGCGCGATGTATCTGTGGGCGCGGCATTCCGACATGAAGCGCGAGAAGATCGGCCACCTGGGTGCCGCGCTGGTGCTGGCCTCCGTTGGCTTCGTGTTCACCACCTTCGTACTGGGTAACCACGCGGCGGCGCTGGTGGGACTGATCGTTGCCGCCGCGGGCGTCTACGCCGCCAACACCATGCTGTGGACGCTGCCGACGTCCCTGCTGACGGGCACGGCGGCAGCGGCTGCCGTGGCATTGATCAATTCCCTGGCCAACCTGAGCGGCATACTCGCCCCGCCGCTACTGGGCTGGAGCCACGACGTGACCGGCGGCTTCGCGGCCACGGGCGCCATCTTCGCGGGTTTCGTCATCCTGGGCGCGCTGTTGACCTGGGCCTTCTCGCGCAGCGAGTTGGCCGCGAGCGAACGCGCCAATAGAGCAAAGGAGTCTCATGGCATTGCAGCACATCGTCGTTCGGCCTGAAGACGGCGACGCACGCCTGGCGCCGTATGGCGTGGCCTTTCCGGTCACGCCCGGCGACGAGCGCATCCCCGTGCCCTTGGACGCCGGCGGCGGCGAGGCGCGCGGCGCCTTCACCGCCACGGTGATCCGCGCGCGCGCCTGCCGCGCGGCCGGCCCGTTGAATGGGCTGGAGCGGCATCCCTATTCCGTACAGGCCTTTGTTCCGCTGGGCGCGTACCGGCTGGTCGTGGTGGCCGCGCCGCCGGGCGAACCGCCATCCCGGCTCGATCAGTTGACCGCCATTCACATTCCGGCTGGCTGGGGCATCGCCTACCACCCCGGTGTGTGGCATACGGGACTGATGGGCGACGGCATGGAAGCCGCATTGGTTTCCATGGTGCGGCGCCTGCCCGACGGCAGTGATACCGAATTCGCCACTCTGCCTTTTTTCATCGACCTCTGAACAACGCCTGTATCCAAACGCCGGGCAAATGCCCGCATACGATCTTTCAGCCATCCCTGCATCCATGACCCCTGACGATCTTCCACGCGACCTGGCCGGCTACGGCAAGACACCCCCCGATCCGCGCTGGCCTGGCGACGCGCGCATCGCCGTCAACATCGTAATCAACGTCGAGGAAGGCTCCGAGCCTTCGGTACCCGACGGCGACGCCGACAGCGAAGTCGGCCTGATCGAGACCGGCGGCCGCGCCTTTCCCGGCCGCGACCTGGGCGCCGAGTCGATGTTCGAATACGGCAGCCGCGCCGGCTTCTGGCGCCTTTGGAAGATCCTGCAGAGCTATCACGCGCCGGCGACGTTCTTCGCCTGTTCGCGCGCGCTGGAACGCAATCCCGAAATCGCCGCCGTCATCCGCGAAGGCGTGGCCAGCGGCCGCTATGACGTGTGCGGCCACGGCCTGCGCTGGGAACGCCACCAGACGCTGACTCCAGAGGCAGAAGCCCTGGCCATACACACCGCCAGTGAACAGATCGCGGCATTGACGGGCGCGGCCCCGGCAGGCTGGTATTGCCGTTACGCGCCCACGGTGCATACGCGGCGCATCGTGGCCGAACATGGCGGCTTTCTATACGACAGCGATTCGTACAGCGACGACCTGCCCTATTGGACGACGGCCGGCGGCCGTCCGCACCTGGTGGTGCCCTACACCCAGGTCATGAACGACGCCAAATTCCTGCGTGGCGGCCTGAACACCGGCGCCGACTTCTTCGAGGTATTGCGCGAGCAATTCGACGCCTTGTGGGTGGAAGGCGCCGTGGAGCCCAAGATGATGTCCATCGGCCTGCATTGCAGGGTGGCCGGGCATCCCTTCCGCGCCACGGCACTGACCCGGTTCCTGGCGCACATCGCCACGCGGCCACAAGTGTGGCTGTGCCGTCGCGTGGACATCGCCCGGCACTGGATGGCGACGCATCCGTATCCGGCGGCGGCCGGCACGTCGCACAATTAAGACACTCAGCCTGCCGTCAGGCTGCCCCCGCTACGCTCTGCGGCGGACGATGGACGTCGGAAACGGGGCAGCCCCCGCGACCCGCGATCCTCGCCATCCAATAACCAAAGGGAGACAGGGTGATGAGATTCGGTTCGCAGTGGCGCGGTGCCGTGCGGGGAGCCATGGCAGGTGCCGCATTGATGATGGTGGCGGCTTTGAGCCCTGCCATGGCCGCGCAACCCGTGCCGCCGGCCGCCAAGCCGTTGACGATACAGGCGCAAGGCAGCTTTTTCGTCGGCGGCCACGACGTGCATTCGGATACTCTGTCGACCGCTCCCGGCCGCGGTGCGGTCGGCACGATCACGGTCGACCAGATGTATGTCAGCTACCAGATACCGCTGCATGCCAGGCGCTATCCGATCACGCTGATCCACGGCTGCTGCCTGACGGCCAAGTCGTGGGAGACCACGCCCGACGGCCGCATGGGCTGGCAGGAATATTTCGTGCGCAAGGGCTTTTCCACATACACCATCGATCAGGTCGCGCGCGGCCGCTCGGCCTTCGATCCGTCCGCCATCAATAGCGTGAAGATGGGTAAGACGGCGCCGGATACCTTGCCCGCTCTGTTCGCCGCGGGACATGAGGAAGCCTGGACCGTTTTCCGTTTCGGTCCGGAATATCCCAAGCCCTATCCGAACCTGCAATTCCCGTTGGAAGCGCAGGCGGAATTGTGGAAGCAGCTGGTGCCCGACTGGTTCGCGGCCCTGCCCTCGCCCAACCCCACCGTGCCCAACCTGTCCAAACTGGCGCAGCAACTGCATGGCACGATCCTGATGAGTCATTCCCAGGGCGGTGTCTACCCTTTCCAGACAGCGGCGCTCAGCACCAGCGGCATTGCAGGCATCGTCGCGATAGAACCGACGGTATGCCCTGAGCCGACAGGCGATATGAGCCCATACACCAAGATGCCCATACTGGTCGTCTATGGCGACAACGTCGAAATCGCTCCGCGCTGGGCGCCACGCCTGCAGAAATGCCGGGCGTTCATCGATGCGGTGGCCAAGGCCGGCGGCAAGGCCAAGCTGGTGCTGTTGCCGGAAGTCGGCTTCCGTGGGAATTCCCATATGCTGATGCAGGACCGGAACAGCCTGAAGGTTGCCGACTGGCTGCTGGATTGGATCGATCGCAACATCGAGAAGAAGTCGTAGCCGCGGCGCACCGCCTCGGAGACAGCCACGCTGAAGGAGACACTATGCAGCGACGTCAATTGCTGGGATTGCTGGCGGCAGCACCTTTGATATCGGTTGCCCGCGCCGAGCAGGACCTGATGCCGGTCGCGGTCAACCAGACCACGATCGAAAGCGGCCCCTTGTTGATCGGCAATCCGCCGGGGATACGCGTCGTGCGGCTACCGAACGGCAGGGCGGCGTCCGCGCAACTGGTTGGCGGACAGGCCGATGC